>NZ_JBJGYZ010000020.1:0-100492 GCF_054050275.1 Geodermatophilus sp. SYSU D00691 | reverse complement strand
GGCCCCACCACCCCCCCACCCCCCGCGCCCCCCCCCCCCCCCCCCCCCCCCCCCCCCCCCCCCCCCCCCCCCCCCCCCCCCCCCCCCCCCCCCCCCCCCCCCCCCCCCCCCCCCACTCCGCTCACGTCCAGACGGCGGCGACGCGGTCGGCGACCGTCTTCGCCTGGGCCCGGCCGGCCCGCGCCGAGGGTGCGCGGGCGGCCGGGTCGAGCACGTTGCGGCCGATCGCCGCGCGGCTGCCCTCGTCCGGCGTGACGACGGCGGCCTGCGCGCCCAGCGCGCCCACCTGCGCGTCGACGGCGGTCAGCGGCCCCACCCCGCGGGCGATGGGCGCCAGGACGACGACCCGCTCGTAGCCGCGCGCCAGGTCGGCGTTGGACGCCGAGCGCATGCCGCCGTCGACGTAGCGCCGGCCGTCGATGGTCACCGGCGGGTAGACGCCGGGCACGGCGCACGACGCCGCGACCGCCCGCGGCAGCGGGACGCCGGAGTCGCGGTCGAGCGGCCGGAACTCCCCGGTGAGGGCGTCGACCGCGGTCACGACCAGGCGCCGCTCCGGCCACTCCCTGCTGAGCAGCCGCGAGCCGATGACGTCGAGCCGCTCCTGCTCGGTCGGGGTCAGCCCGGCCGCCTCGGCCCTGAGCGCCAGCGCGCCGACCCGGCGGCGGAACTCGACGTCCCGGCCCCGGCTGGCCAGCATCGCCCAGCCGTAGCGGGCCAGGTTCGCCCGCGTCATGCGCGCGACCCGCTCCGCCGACGGCGGCTCGAGCTGCCGCTCGAACAGGAACTCCGGGGCGCCGCCGCAGGTCACCTGCGCGCCCACCACCGAGCCGGCCGACGTCCCGACGACGAGGTCGGCACCGGTCAGGTCGACGCCCGCCTCGGCCAGCCCGGCCAGCACGCCGATCTCCCACGCGATGCCGGTGATGCCCCCGCCGCCGAGGACCAGCGCGGTGCGCTGCGACGCCATCCCTCCCCCTCCCGCCCGTGAGCTGCGTCACGCTAACGTGCCGGTACCCGCCCGTATCGGAGAGGACCAGCATGACCGCCACGCAGCCCGCCCCCGCCACCGCCGCCAGCTGGCCGCCCGGGCTGCCCCGCACCCTGGACTACCCGCAGGTGCCGGTCGGGTCGATCCTGCGCGCCGCCGTACGCCGGTGGGGCGACCGGACGGCGTTCGTCGACCACGACGTCCCGCTGACGTACACCGAGCTGGGGCAGCGCGCGCACGCGGTGGCGAACTGGCTCGCCGAACACGGCGTCGGCCGCGGGGACGTCGTCGCCGTCCACATCCCGAACTGCCGCCAGTACCCGGCCGTCTACTACGGGATCCTGCTGGCCGGGGCCACCTTCTCCCCCACCAACCCGCTGCTGCCCGCCCCCGACCTGGCCGCGCAGCTCACCGACGCCGGCGCGACGGTCGTCGTCACCTGGGACAAGGTGCTCCCGTTCGTCCGCGAGGCCCTCGCCGCGACCCCGGTCGAGACCGTCCTGGTCACCGGCGAGGCGCACATCCTCGACTTCGCCGCCCGCCTGCCCGGGCTGGCCGACACCGACGTCGACCTGGCCGACCTGCTGGCCGCCGACCCCGCCGACCGGCACCTCGACGCCGGCGTCGACGTCGCCGCCGACCTCGCCCACCTGGCCTACACCGGCGGCACCACCGGCGTGAGCAAGGGCGTCGAGCTGCCGCACCGCAACGTCGTCACCAACGTGCTCCAGGCCCAGTGCTGGACGTCCGGCTCGCTGCCCGCCCTCGACGAGGCCGGCGACGTGACGCTGCAGCAGGTCGGCAGCGCCGAGGAGTTCCCCACCCGGCTGGGGACGGGCGTGCTGGTCAACCTCACGCCGTGGTTCCACGCGATGGGGGTGATCGGCTACCTCAACAGCCTGGTCATGAGCGGGACGACGGTCGTGATCCACATGCGCTTCGACCCGGCCGCCTACCTGGCCGACGCAGTGCGGCACCGGGTCACCGCCATCGGCGGGGCACCGCCGGTGTTCGTCGCGCTGCTGCAGGTGCCGGGCATCGAGACCGCCGACCTGTCCAGCGTGCGCGGCATCTCCAGCGGCGCCGCCCCGCTGCCGGTGCCGCTGATCGAGAAGCTGAAGGCGCTGCTGCCGGACGCCGTCATCGGCGAGGGCTACGGCCTCACCGAGGTGACCATGATCGCCACCGGCAATCCCTCGTTCGTCTCCGGCACCCGCAAGGCCGGCACCGTGGGCGTGCCGGTCTTCGACACCGAGATCTCGATCCAGCCGCTCGGCGGCGGCGCCCCGCTGCCGCCCGGCGAGCGCGGCGAGGTGTGCATCCGCGGCCCGCAGGTGATGCGCGGCTACGCCCGCCGCCCGGAGGCGACGGCCGAGGCGATCGACGCCGACGGCTGGTTCCACTCCGGCGACGTCGGGATCCTCGACGAGGACGGCTACCTGTCGATCGTCGACCGGACCAAGGACATGCTGCTCTACAAGGGCTACAACGTGTTCCCGCGCGAGCTCGAGGAGATCCTGTTCGGGCTGCCGGGGGTGGCCGGTGCGGCGGTGGTCGGGCGCCCCGACGAGGAGGCCGGGGAGCTGCCGGTCGCCTACGTCGTCCGCAAGGCCGACGACGCCGGCGCGGGGCTGACCGCCGAGTCGGTGATGGCCGCGGTCAACGAGCGGGTGGTGCCCTACAAGCGGTTGCGCGACGTCGTGTTCATCGACGCGATCCCCGTCTCGGCGGCCGGCAAGGTGCTCAAGCGCGAGCTCGCCGCCCGCGAGCGGGCGGCGAGCTCGGGAGTGCAGTAGGTCAGCGGAGCCGGATCTCCAGGTCGACGGCGTCGAACCCGTCGACCTGGTCGTCCCGGAAGGTGCCGGTCGCCTCACCGCTCGCGGCGCGGTAGCGACCGGTGCCGCCGGTGACCGCCCAGCGGAACTCGGTCGGGCCCACCGACGGGTCTTCGTCGAAGCCGCCCTGCAGGGTCAGCGACGAGCCGTTGTCGAAGAGCACGGTGGCGGAGCAGTACGCCGACAGGCTGGTCTCCGAGAAGCTGGTGATCGTGCACGCGCCCTCCGCGGTGCCGACGCGGCGGCCGTCGCGCTGCCGCACCTCGTCGTGGAACACCTGGGTGTCGCCGGGCCCCGGCTCCCCGGGGGCGAGGTCGAGGTCGGTGTTGCCCGAGGCGATGGTGGTGAGGCGCAGGGTCTGGTCGGCGGCGGCGGGCACGGTGCCGAGCACGGTGGCGCCGGCGACGACGGCGGCCAGGGCGAGGACGGTGCGGCGGGTGCGGGACATGGCGGTCTCCTGAGGGGGTCGGTGCGGTCAGCCGGTGACGGCGAGCCAGCCGGCGGACAGGACGGTGAGGACGGCGAGCGCGACGGCGACCGCCGCGGCGGGCGGGGTGCTGCCCCGGCGGGACCGGGCGTCGGCGGCGAGGCCCAGGGCGCCGGCGGCCAGGACGGCGGGCAGCGCCGTCCAGAAGACGACGAGGCTGAGCACCCCGACGACGGCGAGCCCGAGCGCGCGGCGGGCGGTCCGCCCCGGCTCGCGACCGCGGGCCGCGGCGGTGAAGGCCGTGGTGGCGAGGGCGCCGACGACCACGAAGCCGACCAGGGCGGCCAGCGCGGCCCAGCCACCGTTGTCGTGGAAGCCGACCTCCCAGCGGCCGGCGGTCTTCCACGGGGTGCCGACGTACTGGCCGACGAGGCCGAAGGCCAGGCCGGCGACGGCGCCGCCGGCGACGAACGGGTCGGGGCGCAGGCGGGTGGGGCGCTGGGTGACGGAGTCGACGGTCATGGTGGGCCTCCTCGGATCGGGATCGGCCGGTGTTCCCGGCCGGGCTCACCGTCCCGATCCCGGGCGTCCCCGCGCCTGAGCCGGGAGCAGGCACCCGGCCGGGACGGTTTCCCGGTCGATCCGGGACACGAGGAGGGCCACCCGGGACGTCCGCGGCCGCAGACTGTCGCCGTGCGCCTCCGCCGGTCCGGGACCGCCGCCGCCGTCGCGGCCACCGCGCTCTGCGTCGCGGCGCTGGGGCTGGCCGTGTGGGTGAACGCGCACGTCCCCGGGGCACCGCACTCCGTCGTCGGCGGGGTGTGGGCGGTGCTCACCGCGGCCGTGGGGGCGGGGGTCGTCGCGGCCCGGCCGGGCAACGCGGTCGGCTAGGTCGTGGTCGCCAGCGGGCTGCTGCAGGCCGGCAGCGTCGGGCTGGGCGCGTACGGCGGCTACGGCGTGGACGTCGCCGATCCGCAGTGGCCGCTGGCGCGGTACGCCGCGCAGGCCGGCTCGATGCTCTGGATCCCCTCGCTGCTGCTGCCGGCCACCGTCCTCGTCGCCCTCTACCCGACCGGCCGGCTGACCTCGCGCTGGACCCGCTGGCCGGCGTGGGCGGCCGGCGCCGGCCTGGCGGTGCTCACGGTCCTGGCCAGCTTCGACCCGGCCGCCTACGACGACTTCGTGTCCTCCGGTCCGCCCCCGCTCACGCTCCCCTCCTGGTGGCCCACGACCGCCGTCGCCGTCGTCGCGGCGGCAGCGCTGGCCGGCGGCGCGGTGGCGATCTGGATCGGCGCCGGCGTGCGGCTCGCCCGGGCCCGGCCGCCGGAGCGGCAGCAGCTGGCCTGGTTGGTGTGCGTGGTGCTGCCGCTGCTCGTGGTGATCTTCCTCGTGCCGGCTCCCGAGTGGCTGTTCGGGTTGAGCGCGGTGCTGGTCCCGGTCGCCCTCGCCGTCGGGGTGGTGCGGTACCGGCTGCTCGGCATCGTCGTCACCCGGGCGCTGGTCTACGGCGTGCTCACCGGCGCCGTCCTGCTGGCGTGGCTGGCGCTCGCGGCGGTCGCCGCCGCGGCCCTCGGCCGCACGCTCTCGCCGGTCCCCGGTGCCGTGGCCGCGGCCCTGGTGGCGGTGGCGCTGAGCCCGGCGCGGTCGCGGCTGCAGGTGGCGGCCGACCGCCTCGTCTACGGCGAACGGCGGGACCCGGTGGCCGCGGTGGCCCGGCTGGGCGACCGGGTGGCCGACGTCGAGGAGGCCGACCTGCTGCCCGCGGTCCTGGAGACCGTCACGGCGGCGCTGCGCGCGCCCGGCGCCGCGGTGCTGGACCCCGCCGGCCGGACGACGGCGGCGACCGGTGACCTCGTGCCCGACGACGCGGTCCGGCTGCCGCTGCGCGTCGGCGGCCGTGCGGTCGGCACCCTCGCCGTCGCGCGCCGGGGCAGCGGCGAGGCGTTCACCGCGGGCGACGAGCGGCTGCTCGCGGTGCTGGCGCCGCAGGTCGCGGCCGTCCTCCGGGCGCTGGAACTGGCCGACTCCCTCGAGCGCGAGCGCGACCGGGTGCTGACCGCGACGCACGCCGAGCGCGACCGCATCCGCCGGGACCTGCACGACGGGCTGGGTCCGTCGCTGGCCGGGATCAGCCTCGGCGTGCAGGCGCTGCAAGGACAGCAGGCCGCCTCCCCCCTGCTGGCGCGGCTGCGCGAGGAGGTCGACTCGGCGGTCGGCGAGGTGCGCCGCATCATCGACGGGCTGCGCCCCGCGGCGCTCGACGACGTCGGGCTGGTCCCGGCCATCGAGCGCCACGCGCAGGCCGTGTCGGCCTCGGTACCGGTGCGGGTCTCCGCCGGTGAGCTGCCGCCCCTGCCGCCGGACGTCGAGACCGCTGCGCTGCGCATCGCCCAGGAGGCGCTGACCAACGTCGCCCGCCACTCGGGCGCGGGTCGCGCCGAGGTCGGCCTGCGGGCCCGGGACGGCCGGCTGGAGCTGACGGTGTGCGACGACGGGGCCGGCATCTCCGGGAACGGCGGGCGCCCCGACGGGGTCGGGCTGGCGTCGATGCGGACGCGGGCCCGCGCCGTCGGCGGGGACCTCACGGTCACCAGCGGTCCCGAGGGCACCCGCGTGGTGGCGGCCCTGCCGGTGGGCACGCCGTGACGGCGGTGCGGGTCGTCGTCGCCGACGACCACCCGATGTACCGCTTCGGCCTGCGCGCGGTCCTGGACGCCGCCCCCGAGGTGGACGTCGTCGGTGAGGCCGCGGACGGGCAGGAGCTGCTCGCCGTGGTCGCCCGGCACGCCCCGGACGTCGTGCTCACCGACCTGTCGATGCCCCGGCTGTCGGGCACCGCGGCGATCGCCGAGCTGGCCCGGCTCGCCCCCGGCACCGGGGTCCTGGTGCTCACCATGCACGAGGACGACGCCTCGCTGTTCGCCGCCCTGCGGGCCGGGGCCCGCGGCTACCTGCTGAAGGGGGCGGACCAGGAGGAGATCGTCCGCGCCGTGCTCACCGTCGCCCGCGGGGACGCCGTCTACGGCGCGGCCGTCGCCCGGCGGATCGTCGACTTCTACACCGGGGTCGCCGCGGACTACCGCGTGACGGCGTTCCCGCAGCTCACCGAGCGGGAGCGCGAGGTGCTGGAGCTCCTCGCCGCGGGCCTGCGGAACGGGGAGATCGCCCGGCGGTTGGTCCTGTCGGAGAAGACGGTGCGCAACCACGTCTCCGCCGTCCTGGTGAAGCTGCAGGTCCCCGACCGGGCCGCGGCCGTCGCCCGTGCGCGTGACGCGGGACTCGGCGGTCCGGCGTCCACCGCGAAGCGGGACCGCTGACCGGTTATGGTCCCGCCCGTGTTCATGGGCAACCGGGCGGCCGAGCGCCGGGAGGACCCCCACACCGGGGTCCACCTCGCGCACGTCGAGGAGTCGCCGCTGCGCCAGGTGGGGCGGCGCGTGGTCCTGGCGGTCGTCGTCCTCGTGGTCACCGTCGCGATCATCTACCTCGACCGGGACGGTTACCGCGACGGCGACGCCGTCGGGCTCTCCCTGCTCGACTCCCTGTACTACGCGACCGTCACGCTCTCGACGACCGGGTACGGCGACATCACGCCGATCACGCCGGGCGCGCGCCTGGTCAACATCTTCGTGATCACGCCGCTGCGGATCGCGTTCCTGCTCATCCTCATCGGGACGACCCTCGAGGCGCTGACCGCGCGCTCGCAGGAGGAGTTCCGCATCCGTCGCTGGAGGTCACGCGTGCGCCAGCACGTCGTCGTGTGCGGGTACGGCACCAAGGGGCGCAGCGCGATCCGCTCGCTGCAGGCCACCGGGACGCCGCCGGAGCAGATCGTCGTCGTCGACCCGAACCCCGCCGCGGTCGAGGAGGCCACGGCCAGCGGGCTCACCGGCATCGTCGGCGACGCCGGCCGCACCGAGGTGCTGCGGCGGGCCGCGGTGGAGAAGGCGCGGTCGGTGATCGTGGCCGCCAACCGCGACGACGCCGCGGTGCTCATCACGCTCACCGTGCGCCAGCTCAACCCGGGCGTGCCGATCACCACCAGCGTCCGGGAGGAGGAGAACGCGCAGCTCCTCCGGCAGTCCGGCGCCGACACGGTCATCACCACCTCGGCCACCTCCGGGCGGCTGATGGGCCTGTCGACAGCGGCCCCGCGCGTGGTCTCGGTGGTCGAGGACCTGCTCACCTCCGGCCACGGCCTCGACCTCAACCAGCGGCAGGTCAAGTCCGGCGAGGTCGGGCTGGACCCGCGGCAGCTGCGCGACGTCGTCCTCACCGTGACCCGGGGCTCGCAGACGTTCCGCTTCGACGACCCGCTGATCGGCAACCTCGAGACCGGCGACGTCCTGGTCGTGGTCAAGGCGCACGGTCCGCAGTCCGCCGCCTGAGGAAGGACCCCGTCCTCCCCACCCCTCGCAAGCTCGGGGCGGTACCCGGGACGGGGCCTCAGCTGCGCACCCAGGTGCCGGTCGCCTCGCCGCGGCCGCGCAGCTCGACCTCGCCGTCGCGGACCCAGTGCTCGCGCTCGCCCGGCGCGGCGGCGAGCACCGTGGGCTCGCTGGCCACCACCCGGCCGGCGTGCTCCTTGGCCAGCTCGGTCAGCCGCGCCGCCTCGTTGACCGGGTCGCCGATGACCGTGTACTCCAGCCGGCTCGCCGCCCCGACCTGGCCGGCCCACGCCTGGCCGCAGGCGACGCCGACGCCGATGTCGACCTCGCCGGCCGCCTGCACCCCGTCGCAGATCCGCCGCGCCGCGCGCAGCGCCGCACCCGCCGGGTCGGGGTGCTCGGTGGGTGCGCCGAAGACGCACAGCGCCGCGTCGCCCTCGAACTTGTTCACCAGCCCGCCCTCGGCCTCGACGGTCTCGACGACGACCTCGAAGAAGCGGTTGAGCAGCCCGACCATGCGCTCGGGGCCGGTGCGGCGGACCAGCGAGGTCGAGCCGACGATGTCGACGAACAGCGCCGCGACCGTGCGCACCTCGCCGCCGAGCTCCACCCCCGCGTCCAGCGCCCGCTGCGCCACCGTCGTCCCCACGTGCCGGCCGAACAGGTCGCGCAGCCGCTCCCGCTCGGCCAGCCCGGCGGCCATGCTGTTGACCCCCTCCTGGAGCAGGCCGATCTCGCCGGCGTCGTCGACGACGACGCTGGCGGTGTAGTCCCCACCGCCCACCCGCTGCACCGCCCGGCGCAGGTCGCGCAACGGCTGGCCGACGTAGCGCGCGGTCAGCAGCGTGGCGAGCGCACCCACCAGCACGGCGACGACGGAGAGGAAGACGACGGCGGTGCGCCCCGGCCCGTCGGGGTTGCTGGGGTCGAGGAACAGCAGCACGAGGCCGAGCAGGGGCACCCCGCTGGTCAGCGCCCAGGTGAGCAGCAGCCGCGGGCGGACACCGAGGGTGAGCCGGCCGGCCGGGGGGTGCGCCGCCAGCGCCCGCGCGGTCACCGCCCGCGCGGCCCGCGCGACGAGCAGGTAGGTGACACCGGCGGTGACGACGCCGCCGAGCGCGGTGGCCACCCCGGTGCGGATGCCGACCCGGGCGTCGGGGAAGGCGACGGCCGAGACGACGCCGATGAGCACCGCCGCCACCAGCCAGGTCACCGCCGCGACCACGGCGGTGTCGACCGGCAGCCGCAGCGCGTGCGCCGCCTCCCCCGGAGTGGGCTCCCGGCCGGCCGTCAGCCAGGCGTTGGTGACCCGCTGGCGGCGCAGCCCCACGAGCGTGCCGACCGGCAGGGCGAGCACCGTGTACGCCAGCGCGGTCCGCAGGACGGCGGCCCGGCCGTCGCCGGAGTCCCCGCCGGAGACGCCGACCAGCAGCAGGACCACCGTGCCGACGCCGACCAGGTTGGCGACGTTGACCAGCAGGACGATCAGCGGCACGGCGCCCCGGCCGCTCGGCGCCCACGAGGCCAGGGCGTCGGCGCGGCGCAGGGTGCTCACGCCGGGGTCAACGAGCCCGCGGGCGGCCCGCAACGGCGCGTCGCCCGATCGTGATCACCCGGTCATGATCACGGACCCGCAGGGGCGGCGCGCGCCGGGAACCCCATGGTGTGACGCCGGTCCGGTAGAAGATCCGGCGGAGGTGGGGCATGGCGGGCACGGGTGGGCTCACGGGCAACCGGCGGCGCCGGCGGATCGACGCCGTCGTCCTGGTCGTGCTGCTCGGCCTGGTGGCGCTGGCGACGCTGCTGGCCACCCGGGTGGCGTCCGGGGAGCGCGTCGCCCGGCTCTGGGTGGGCGCGGTCGTGGCCGCCGACGGCAGCGCCCGGGTGGTCGAGGTCGTCGACTACGACTTCGGGGCGAACGACCGCCACGGCATCTACCGGTCGATCCCCGACCTGCGCGAGGAGGACCCGGTGGAGGTCTCCTCCCCCACCGCGCCCGACGAGTTCGAGCTGCGCACCACCTACGGCGCCTACCTGCAGATCGGCGACCCGTTCGAGACGGTCTCCGGCCAGCACCGGTACGTCGTCGAGTACACGCTCGAGAACGTGGTCTCCCCGGAGGGGGAGCTCGCGTGGGACGCGGTCGGCAGCGACTGGGACGTGCCGATCGTCGAGGCCGAGGTGCACGTGGTGGCCGCGACCGAGCTGACGGACGGGACGTGCGTGGCCGGGCGGTACGCCGCCACCGACCCGTGCCCGCTGATCGAGGAGGCACCCGGGCACCTCGTCGCGGAGGCCGCCGACCTCGACGCCGGCGAGGGGGTCACCGTCTCGGCGGTCCCCGGCGCCGCGCTGACCGGCGCGGCCGCCCTGCCCGGGGCACCGGCCGTGGTCGAGCCGGACGGCACCGGCGTGCTCGCCCCCGCCGCGCTGTTCACCGGGATCGTCCTGCTGTGCGGCGTGGTGGTGGCGTGGCTGCTCCGGCGGGCCGGCCGGGAGCACGTCCCCACCGTCGGCATCCCGTCCCTCGCCGGCCCCGGCGAGCAGGCGCGGGTCGACCTCGACGAGCTGGCGTCGTACGCCGGCCCGTCGTCGGCGGTGCCCGAGGGGCTCGGCCCCGCGCAGGGCGGCGTGCTGCGGGACGGGTACGTCTTCGGCCGGCACCAGGCGGCCTGGCTGGTGGAGGCGGCCGTCGACGGCGACCTCGAGATCCAGCCCGGGACGACGGAGAAGACGTCGGTGCTGGTGCGCCTGCGCGACGACGGCCCCCGCGCGCCGCTGCTCGACCTGGCCTTCCGCGGCCGGCGGCGGCTGACGCTGGGCACCTACGACCAGGACTTCGCCGCGTTCTGGAAGGCCCTCGCCCGGGACCTGCGCAGCTGGCAGCGCACCTCGGGACTCGTCGACGTCCGGGCCGAGCGCCGCGCCAGGGGGATCCGCTGGACCGCCTCCCTGGCCGCGCTGGCCGGCATCGGGATCACCTGGTGGGGCGCCGCGGTGGCCGCGCACGCGGCGGACCGCGGCCTGATGCTCACCGCGGTCGGCGGCGTGCTCGCCGGCGTCGGGCTGTCCACCGCCGTGCGCGGCTGGGAGCTGCGGGTGCTCACGCCGCAGGGCGCGACGGCCTGGCTGCGCACGGAGTCGCTGCGGCTGTTCCTCGCCTCGGGATCCGGCACGGCGGTCGACGAGGTGGGCGACGAGCTGGGCCGCTACACCGCCTGGGCGGTGGCGCTGGGCGTCTCCGACCGGTGGAAGCAGCTGGCGTCGCTCGTCGGCGCCCGCACCGGGGCCGGCCCCGACGTCCTGCACCTCACGACGCTGGGGCCGACGTTCGTCTCCGGCTGCTCGGCGGCGAGCACGGCGCCGTCGTCGTCCGGCGGCGGGAGCGGCGGTGGCGGCAGCGTCGGCGGCGGCTCCGGCGGAGGGGGCGGCGGCTCCTGGTGAGCGGCTACCCGCGGCGGCGCCGCCGCTTGCGCTCGTACATGGCGGCGTCGGCGGCGGCCAGCACCGCGGCGGCGGTGCGACCGGGCGCGTCGACGACGGTCATCCCGACGCTGACGCGCAGCGGCACGGTCAGGTCGGTGAGCGACAGGGGCTCGGCGCAGACGGCCTCGAGCCGGTCGCGCAGCCGCCGCGCGGCGGCCTCGTCGGGCAGGTGGGCCACGAGGGCGAACTCGTCGCCGCCGAGCCGGGCGACCGTGTCGGCCTCGCGCCGGACCTCGCGCAGCCGGCTGGCGAGCACGACCAGCAGCAGGTCACCGGCCTCGTGCCCGTGCTGGTCGTTGACGTCCTTGAAGTCGTCGACGTCGAGGTAGCAGACGGCGACGACGCCGCCGTCCCGGTCCCGCGCGCGCAGCGCCGCGTCGATGTCGTCGTCGAGCAGCGCCCGGTTGCGGACGCCGGTGAGCGGGTCGTGCAGGGCCAGGCGGGAGAGCTCCGCGTCGCGCAGCCGCCGGGCGTTGATGTCCTCGATGGCCGCGACCGCGCCCCACGGCAGGCCGTGCGAGTCGCGCAGCAGGTGGGCGGTGACCCGCACCCAGAGCAACCTGCCGTCGGCGTGCCGCAGCCGCTTCTCCACCGGCTGCCCCCGGCCCTCGGCGACCAGCGACCGGGTGGCGGCGTCGTCGAGGGCGAGGTCCTCGGGCAGGGTGAGCGCCCGGTAGCTCGTGCCCAGCAGCTGCTCGGCGGAGTAGCCGAGCAGCTCGCAGAGCATGCGGTTGACCCGGACCCAGTTGCCCGTGCCGTCGGTGACGGCGAGGGCGACCGGCGACTCCTCGAAGGCCGCCCCGGCCAGGGCGTCGCCGCCCGGTCCCTGCGCCTGCTCGGCCGGCTCGGCGGGGCGGGGGTGCGGGGCGGTGGTCACGGTCGGGCTCCGGGGTGCGGCGGACGGAGCGACAGCGTACGTCGCCGTTCCGGGACCTCCAGGAGCTGCGGCCGGTCGGATCACCCGGAGGGAGCACCTCCCGGGCCGCTGCCGGAGTGGTTCGGCCGCCCGGCACCGGGGAACCGATCCGGGGGCAGGAGCGGGTGCACCCCCGTTCCGCCACGCGGGCAGCAGCTCCCGCAGCCGAGCCGTGCCCCGGATGGCGGACGATCTCGTGTCGTTCGACCCTGTCCGCAGTGGACCGGGGCGCGCGCCCGGGAGCCGGACCGCCCTCACCCGAGGACCTGGTCCCCTGGACGACCGAACGGAGGAGCGGCCCCCGCGGGGGCGCCGCACCCGCCTGTGACGACGACCCCCACCGCCCCACCGGGCCGGCCCGCACCCCAGCCGGTGCTCCACGCCGACACCGACCAGCACCCGGCGATCGCCGAGCCGCCGCCCGCCGTGGCCGACGGGAAGGGCGCGCTCGACCGCGTGGTCTTCGCCGTCGCCGCCGTCCTCGCCCTCGCGTTCGTCGCGTGGGGGTTCCTCAGCCCCGCCGGCCTCGGCTCGGCGAGCGGCACGGCGCTGACCTGGATCGAGGAGAACCTCGGCTGGCTGTTCGTGACCCTGGCCTCGGCGTTCGTCGTGTACGTGCTGTGGCTGGCGGCCAGCCGGTACGGGCGCATCCCGCTCGGCCGCGACGGCGAGTCGCCGGAGTTCCGGACGGTGTCGTGGGTGGCGATGATGTTCAGCGCCGGGATGGGCATCGGTCTGATGTTCTACGGCGTCTCCGAGCCGCTGGCCCACTACGTCGCGCCCCCGCCGAGGACGGTCGCCGCGGAGACGCCGGAGGCGTTGCAGACCGCCATGGCGACGACGCTGTTCCACTGGACGCTCCACCCGTGGGCGATCTACGCCGTGGTGGGCCTGGCGATCGCGTACGGCACGTTCCGCCGCGGCCGCAAGCAGCTGTTCAGCGCGGCCTTCGAGCCGCTGTTCGGGCGGCGCCGCACCGAGGGCCCGGCCGGCAAGGTCGTCGACGTCCTCGCCATCTTCGCCACGCTGTTCGGGTCGGCGGCCTCGCTGGGCCTGGGCGCGCTGCAGATCGGCAGCGGCATGGAGATCCTGGGCTGGGCCGGGGACGTCGGCAACGCCGTCCTGGTCGCGATCATCGCCGTGCTGACCGCCGCGTTCGTCGCCTCGGCGGTCTCGGGGATCGCCAAGGGCATCCAGTGGCTGTCCAACACCAACATGGTGCTCGCCGTCGTCCTGGCCGTGTTCGTGTTCGTGGCCGGGCCCACCGTGCTGATCCTCAACCTGCTGCCCGGCGCCGTCGGGGGCTACTTCGCCGACGTCGCCCAGATGGCCGCCCGCACCGAGGCCAGCGGTGGCGACGCGACGGCCGAGTGGCTGCGCGGCTGGACGGTCTTCTACTGGGCGTGGTGGATCTCCTGGACGCCGTTCGTCGGCCTCTTCATCGCCCGGATCAGCCGCGGCCGCACGATCCGGCAGTTCGTCACCGGCGTCCTGCTCGTGCCCAGCGTGGTCAGCCTGCTGTGGTTCGCCGTCTTCGGCGGGGCCGGCATCGCCGCCCAGCGGGACGGCGCCGACGTCGCGGGGCAGGCCACCCCGGAAGGGCAGCTGTTCGGGGTGCTGGCCGGGTACCCGCTCGCCACCGTGCTGACGGTGCTCGTCGTCGTGCTGGTGGCCATCTTCTTCGTCTCCGGCGCCGACGCGGCCTCGATCGTGATGGGCTCGCTGTCCGAGGGCGGCACCCTCGCGCCGCGCCGCCGGATCGTCGTGTTCTGGGGCGTCGTGATGGGCGCGGTGGCGGCGGTGATGCTGCTGGTGGGCGGCGACGAGGCGCTCACCGGGCTGCAGAACCTGACGATCATCGCGGCGCTGCCGTTCGCCGTCGTCATGGTGGGACTGGCCGTCTCCCTCGCCAAGGACCTCCGGTCCGACCCCGCGGTGCTGCGCCGCACGGTGGCCACCGAGGCCGTCGAGCAGGCCGTGGTCGAGGGGCTCACCCGGCACGGCGACGACTTCGTGCTCGTGGTGGAGGCCTCCGGCGGGGACGGCCGGGCGGTGCAGTTCGAGGGCAACGCGGCCGCCGCGGTAACTGCGGACCCGGCCCCGGCGGACCCGGTGCGCCGGCCCGGGTGAGCCACCTCCGGGAGCTCCTGCGCGAGCCCTGGGTCCAGCGGGGGGTGCGGGCGGCGGTCGCGGCGGCGCTGGCGTGGCAGGTGGCGACCCTGCTGCCGGCGCCGCTGTCCTCGTACGCCTACTACGCGCCGCTGGGCGCGGTCATCGCGGTGCACCCCACGGTCGCCGACTCCGCCGCCGCGGCGTGGCGCACGTTCGTGGCGATCCTGCTCGGGTTCGCCCTCGCCGTGGTCGTGCACGAGCTGACCGAGCCGGTCCCGGACGCGCTGACCATCGCGCTGATCGTGGGGCTGGCGATCGCCGTCGAGCAGTGGCGCGCGCTGCAGGAGCACGCCAGCTGGGTCAGCTTCGCCGCCGTCCTCATGCTGACCGTGGGGACGGCGGCCGACCCGGCCCGCTACGCCCTGGCCTACGCCGGGCTGACGCTGCTGGGCGCGGCCATCGGTGTCCTGGTGACCACCCTGCTGTTCCCGCCGCTGCAGCTCACCACCGCCGTGCGCCGCATCGCCACCACCCGCGCGCTGCTGGCCCGGCACCTGCGCGACATCGCCGCCGCCCTCCGGCGCGGTGAGGTGCCGCCGCCCGACGAGTGGGCGCGCCGTGGCCGGGACCTCGAGGTGGCGCTGGAGGGGATGCGCTCCGCCGAGGCGGTGGTGGAGCGGGCGCGCCGGGCCAATCCCCGCGCGCGGCGCTGGGGCGGCACCGCGGCCGGCATCCGGGACCAGTCCCGGGCGCTGGACCGGGTCGCCGTCCTCGTCGACGACCTGACCACGCTCGTCGTCGAGTTCCAGCCGCACGACCGGGGGCTGGACCGGGTGGACGGCGGCACGGGGTGGGTGCTGGCCGACGCGCTCGACGGCCTGGCCGACGTGGTCTGCGCCCCCACCGGCGACGCCCGTCCGGCGGCGATCGACTCCGCCGGGACCGCGCTGCAGCGGCTGACGACGCTGCTGCGCACCTCCGAGGTCGCCGACGACGAGGGCTTCTTCGCCCTGGGGGCGGTCACCGTCGGCATGTACCGCTCGCTGGACGCGCTGGGAGCGCGGGCCACCCGTTGACGTGGCTGTCACACTGGCGCGGTGGCGACGGTGCCCGACGGCCTGGTGGCGGTCGTCAAGCGCGACTGCCCCACCTGCGCGCTGGTCGAGCCGGTGCTGCGCGACCTGGCCGGCGCCGTCCCGCTGACCGTGGTCAGCCAGGACGATCCCGGCTTCCCCGCCGGGATGCCCGTGGTCGACGACCGGCAGCTCGAGACGAGCTGGCGGCTGGGCATCGACACCGTGCCGACGCTGCTGCGGATGTCCGGCGGCCGCGAGACCGACCGCGTCGTCGGCTGGTTGCGCGCGCAGTGGGAGGCCCTCTCCGGGGTGGCCGGACTCGGCGACGGCCTGCCCGAGCACCGGCCCGGCTGCGGCTCGCTCAGCGTCGAGCGCGAGGACGAGCTCGCGCGCCGGTACGGCGGCCGGGTACTGGCCTCCCGCCGGGTCGAGCTCGCCGACCTCGAGGACGACGTCGAGGCGATGTACGACCGCGGCTGGACCGACGGGCTGCCCACCGTCCCACCCACGGAGGAGCGCGTGCTGCGCATGCTGGCCGGCACCCCCCGCGCGCCGGACGAGGTGGTCGCCGTCGTCCCGCCCGACCTCGTCGAGTGCACGGTGGAGAAGGTGGCGGTCAACGCCGTCCTCGCCGGGTGCCTGCCCGAGCACCTGCCCGTGGTGCTCGCCGCCGTCGAGGCCGCCTGCCGCGACGAGTTCGCCCTGCACGGCGTCCTGGCGACGACGTACTTCGCCGGGCCGGTGCTGGTGGTCAACGGGCCGGTGACCCGGCGGCTGCGGATGAACTCCGGCATCAACGCCCTCGGCCAGGGCAACCGGGCCGGCGCCACGATCGGCCGGGCGCTGCAGCTGGTCGTGCGCAACGTCGGCGGCGGCCGGCCAGGCGAGGTCGACCGCGCCACGCTGGGCACGCCCGGCAAGTTCACCTTCTGCTTCGCCGAGGCCGAGGACGGGCTGTCGCCGTTCGAGCCGCTCGCGGCCTCGCGCGGCGTGCCGGGTTCGGCGGTCACCGTGTTCGCCGGCTCCGGGCTGATCCCCGTCGTCGACCAGGCCAGCCGCACGCCGGAGTCGCTGGCCCGCACGTACGCGCTGGTGCTGCGCACCGTCGGGCACCCGAAGACGGCGCTAGGCATGGACGCGCTGGTCGTGGTCAGCCCCGAGCACGGTCGGGTGCTCCGGGAGGCCGGCTGGGACCGTGCCCGGCTGCTCGCCGAGCTCGAGCCGCTGCTGGTGCTGCAGCCGGAGGAGCTGCGCCGCGGCGCGCTCGGCATCGCCGAGGGGATGCCGCCGGGTCTCGACGACCGGCCGCTGCCGAAGTTCCGGCCCGGCGGCCTGCTGTTCGCCTACGCGGGCGGGCCGGCCGGCATGTTCTCGGCGGTCATCGGCGGCTGGGCCAGCGGCCCGACCGGCAGCACCCCCGTCACCGTCCCGATCGAGGAGGCCACGTGGCCCGCGTCCTGATCGACCCGACCTCCGAGCGCCGGCCGGCGGCGCGGCAGGTGAACGCGCGGCCGCCGTCGCTCGACGGCCGCACCGTCGGGCTGCTCGACATCTCCAAGAGCCGCGGCGACGTCGTCCTCGACGAGCTGGAGCGGCTGCTCGCCGCCGACGGCGTGCGCACCGCCCGCTACCGCAAGCCCACCTTCGCCCGGCCGGCGCCGGTCGACCTGCGGCACGAGATCGCCACCCGCTGCGAGGTGGTCATCGAGGCGCTGGCCGACTAGGGCTCCTGCACGTCGTGCAGTGTGCACGACATCGCCGACCTCGAGGGCCGGGGCGTGGTGGGGGTCTTCCTCGCCTCGTCCGAGTTCGCCGACGCCGCCGTGGCGCAGTCGGCCGCGCTCGGCCTGGCGGTGCCGCACGTCCTCGTGCCGCACCCGATCCAGGACCGCACCGACGACGAGCTGCGGCGGCTGGCCCGCGACGCCTACCCCGCCGTCCTGGCCGCCGTCACCGCCGGCTGAGCAGCCCCGCCGGCGGCGACGGCCGCCGTCAGAGGGCGAGCAGGTAGCGCTCGCGCTCCCAGGGGGTCACCTGGGCGTGGAACTGGTCCCACTCCGCGTACTTCATCGACACGTAGTCGTCGACGAAGCCGCCGGGGAAGACCTCGTGCACGAGGGGGTCGCGCTCGAAGGCCTCGACGGCCTCCAGCAGGGTCCGGGGCAGCCGCACCGAGTTGGTCCCGTCGTGCCGGCGGTCGTCGGTCAGCGCGGCGTCGACCGGGTCACCCGGGTCCATCCCCGAGAGCACGCCCTCCAGGCCGGCCGCGAGGAGGAAGGCGGCCGCGAGGTAGGTGTTGGCCGACGAGTCGACCACCCGGTTCTCGAGGGCCGGCCGGTTGGCCGGCAGCCGCAGCATGCACGAGCGGTTCTGGGTGCCGTACGCGGAGAAGACCGGCGCCCACGAGGCCGAGCCGTCGGACAGCCGCGGGTTGAGCCGCTTGTAGGAGTTCACGGTCGGCGTGGTGATCGCGGCGAGCGCGGCGGCGTGCTTCATCACGCCGGCGGTGAACCCGTAGGCCACCTTGCTCCAGCCGAGCCCCCGGGGGTCGCCGGCGTCGCGCATCAGGTTCTCGCCGGTCGCCGTGCTCGCCAGGCTCATGTTGTAGTGGTGACCGGAGCCCCAGGCCTCGGTGTAGGGCTTGGGCATGAACGTGGCCAGCAGCCCGCACTCCTTGGCGATCTGGCGGGCCATGAACCGGAAGAACGTGATCCGGTCGGCCATCTGCAGGGCCGGGGCGTAGGCGAAGTCGAACTCGAACTGCCCGTTGCCGCCCTCGTGGTCGAAGCTGTAGACCCCGAAGTCGGAGGTCTGCATCGCCTCGACCATGCGCCCGAGGAAGGGCATCGCGTCGATGGTGCTCTCCACGTCGTAGGCGGGCGTGGGCATCATCTGCCCGCTGCGGGCCGGGGGCACGAGGTAGCCGTCGGGCCGCTCCAGCGACTCCGGCCGGAAGGCGTAGAACTCCGTCTCGATGCCGAGGTTAAAGGTGAACCCCTCGCTCTCGGCCCGGGCCACCTGCCGCTTGAGGATGGAGCGGGGGCAGTGCACGAACGGCTCGGTCCCGGCGAACACCAGGTCCGCGGCCATCCAGGCGAAGCGCCGGTCCCACGGCAGCACCCGCAGGGTGGCGAGGTCCGGCATCGCCACCGACTCGTCCTCGTTCGGGGTCATCTCGCCCAGTCCGCTGATGCCGCGGGGGGTGTACCGCTCGGAGCCCGCCAGCAGGTTGGGCAGGTGGTCGATCGGGACCATCTTCGACTTGCTGCGGCCGTGCACGTCGGTCCAGCCGCCCATGGCGAACTCGACCCCCTGCCCAGCCAGCTCCGCGGCCAGCGCCCGGTGGGCGTCCTCCATGTCGTGCACGGTGTCCACGTGGTCGGTCTCCTCGTGTGTCGTCGGTCGGTGCGGGGTCAGCGGTGGAGCGAGGGAGGTGCGGCGGGCCCGAGCGGCGGTTCCTCGGTGCGCCCACGCTCGACGAGGCGGGCGAGCGCCGCGGCGACCTCGTCGAGCAGGCGCCGGCCGAGCTCCGGGGTGGCCTCCGACGGGCGCCCGGTCACACCGTTGCGGGACAGGGACGGCGCCGTGTACCGGAACACGAGGTCGCCGGTCCGGTCCTCGTCGTCGGCGTCGACCGCCCGGTCCAGGTGCACGAGCGAGGGGTCGATCGCCAGCACCATCGACGTCTCCGCGCGGTTGGCGTGGATGTCGGCGCCGTCGGCGGTGACCTCGGCGAGCACGGCGGGGGTGATCGACCACCAGTCGACGACGCCGGTGCGGAGGTCCGGCCGGAACAGGCGGAGGTGGTCGGTCGCCGTCCCGAGGGCCGCCGCGTTGCCGAAGTGCGCGTTGACGAACAGCAGCCGGGTCAGGCCCGAGCACGCCGCCCACTCCGCGTACGAGCGGGCCACCGCGGCGAGCAGCTCCGGGCTCAGCGAGAGCGTGCCCGGGAGCACGGTGCCGTGGCCGTAGCTGCAGCCGACCGGGATCGACGGGAGGACGACGGCCCCGCCGAGCGCCGCGGCCGCCTCGCAGATCCGCTCGGCGACGAGGGTGTCGGTGCCGGTGGGCAGGTGCGGGCCGTGCTGCTCGACCGCGCCGACCGGCACCAGCCCGACCTCCGCGGCGCCGGCGGGGCGCCCGGCCCAGCCCTCGAGCTCGGGCCAGGCCGCGGTGGACCAGCGGGTCACCCGCGCGGCTCGTCCCATGGTGGTTCTCCGATCGACCGGCGGGCGGCACCTGCCGCCTTCTTCGAGGTTCGGAGCGAGGCTATGGATGAAGTGGGTCGACCAGCGGTCGCGATATGTAAATTCTTCGATAAGAAGCTGTCAGCGGCTGCTGGCGGATCGAGAATCGAACTGGCGGCCAAGCCCCGTGCGGGAGGACGACGTGCTCGACGACATGGACCGGCGGATCGTGCGGCTGCTGCAGCGCAACGCCCGCGTGCCGAACACCGAGATCGCCCGGACGCTGAACGTCACGGAGACGACGGTCCGCAACCGGGTGAACCGACTGCTCGACGAGGACCTCATCGAGATCGTCGCCGTCCTGAGCCCCGAGGCGGTCGACGCGAGCATCTCCGCGTTCCTCAACCTGTCGGTCCACCTCGCCGACGTCGAGGCCGTCGCGTCGGCGCTGCGCGAGCGGCCGGAGGTGCGCTACGTCGGCAGCATCCTCGGGCGCACCCAGATCGTGGTGGAGGCGTTCTTCCGCGACCACGACCACCTGCTGGAGTTCCACACCGGGTTCCTCGGCACGCTGGAGCGGGTGACCTCGGTGGAGACGTCGGTGGTGCTGAAAGTGCACAAGCTGTCGTACGAGTGGGAGATCTGAGGCCCCCGGGCTACGCCGCGCGGCGGGCGCGGACCGCGGCGGCCAGCTCGTCCAGGAGCTCGGCCGTCGTCGCCGGGTCCACGCACGCGTCGGTGATGCTCTTGCCGTACTCCAGCGACGACGGGTCGCGCTGGTCGAGGTCCTGCCGACCGGCGACGAGGTTGCTCTCCACCATGACGCCGCGCAGGCCGCGCTCGCCGGCGGCGATCTGGCCGGCGAGGTCCCGCACGACGGCCGGCTGGCGGCGGTGGTCCTTGCGGCTGTTGCCGTGCGAGGCGTCGACGACGACCACCTCCGGCAGGCCGCGCTGCGCCAGCGCCGCCTTCGTCGCCGCGACGTGGGCGGCCGAGTAGTTGGGGCCGTCCTTGTCGCCGCGCAGGATCACGTGGCCCGAGTCGTTGCCCGTCGTCGACAGCTGCGCGGTGATGCCGTGGCGGTCGACGCCGAGGAACTCGTGCGGCGCGCGGGCGCTGACGACGGCGGAGACGGCGACGTCGACACTGCCCTCCGGCGAGTTCTTGAACCCGACGACGGAGGAGAAGCCGGACACCCGCTCGCGGGCGGTCTGGTCCATGACGTTGCGGGCCCCGACGCCGTTGTAGGTCACCAGCCCGTCGACGTACTGCGGCGTGAGGGCGTTCAGCGGCTCCGCGGCCACCGGCACGCCGAGGGCGGTGATGGCCAGCATGAGCATCCGTGTCGCGACCAGCCCGACGCTGATCCGGTTGGAGCCGTCCAGGTAGGGGTCGTAGGCGAAGCCCTTCCAGTCGACCTCCGTGCGCGGTTTCTCCGTGTACGTGCGCATGAGGATCTCGAGGTCGGCGCCGTGCCGCTCGCGCACGGTGCGCAGGAACCGCGCGTACTCGAGAGCGGCGGCCGGGTCGTGGATCGAGCAGGGGCCGGCGATGACGACGAGCCGGTCGTCGGTGCCGTCGAGGATGCCGGTGACGGCGCGGCGCCCGGCGCGCGTCGTGGCGGCGGAGGCGGCCGAGAGGGGCAGCACCCGGGCGACCGCCTCCGGCGTGACGACGACGCTCAGGCCGGCGATCCGGGTGTTGACCAGGTCGGAGATGTCGGCCGGCTCGGCGTCGGGCAGGCCGAGCTCGTGCCGGACGTCGGGCAGCAGCTCCGCCTGCAGCGCGTCGATCCGGTCGTTGACCTGCTGCTGCAGGGCCAGCAGGTGGTCGGCGATGCGCGCGGCGTCGTCCAGCACGGGCTCTCCTCGGGTCGCCACGAGACCCCCAGGAGGCTCGTGCGTCCGATTGTGGCGGGCCCCGACTTCGGCCCGGGGCGCACCCCTGCACCGGCCCCGTGCGATGACAGGGGTGAGCTGACCGCTCGACCGACGGGGGCGGGCGCGGTCATCTCGGTACCAGTGCCCCGCTCCGGGGTTCCTCCGCCGAGGAAGGCCTGCGATGCCCCGTCCGCCGTCCGCTCCCGTCGACCGACCGCTCGCCAGGAGGCCGCGGAGGTGTCCGTGAGCTGGAAGAAGGTCCTCACCTGGCTGTTCCTGGCGTTCGCGCTGTTCTACCTGATCCAGGCACCGGAGCGGTCGGCGCAGCTGGTGAGGAGCGTCGGGGAGGGGCTCGCCGGCGCGGCGTCGTCGCTGGCCGCGTTCATCGGCGGGCTGGTCTAGGTGCACTGACCAGCGACGTTGGTCGAGGGCGTGTGACCAGGGCACCCCGAGCCGCCGCTGCGCCGGGCACACGACACGCGCCCCCTCACGCCGCTGCCCGTCGATCGGTAGCGGCGCCGGTCGGCTACCGGGCCATGTCGTACGAGCGCCCCGGGGAGGACGTCGTCCTCGCCGGGGCTCTCGCATTCGAGGTGGGATCTCGGCGAGCACACGGATGACCGCAGGTTTGCACACGCCGCCACGCCGAGTCCGAGTCCCCGGTGGTCAGGCGTCCCTGCGGCGGAGGGCCACCGCGCCGGCGGCGAGCGGCACGACGGCGTAGGCGGCGATGACCAGCAGTCCCGTCGTCGCGGAGAGTTCGCTTCCGGCGGAGGACAGCGAGTCCTCGCCGCCGCCGAGGAAGGATCCGGACGCCGGCAGCGGCAGGTAGTCGACGATGCGCTGGACCCAGTCCAGGTTGATGAAGCTGAGCACGCCGGGCAGCAGCAGGAGCACGGCCAGCGCGACGGTGATGGCGCCGGCGCTGGAGCGCAGCAGGGTCCCGACGCCGAGGGCGAACAGCGCCGCGGCGACCAGGAAGTACACCGTGCCACCGAAGACCTGCCAGGTCCGCGCCTGGTCGAGCGGGGGGACCAGGTCGTGCTCGGCCAGCAGCGGCATCGTCACGACGTAGGCCAGGGCGATGCTGACCGTGGCGACCACGACGGTCACGGCGGCCAGGACGACGGCCTTGGCGACCAGCACGGGCACGCGGGTGGGCACCGCGGCCAAGGTGGAGCGGATCATCCCGGTGGAGTACTCGCCGGTGATCAGCAGCGCGCCGAGCACCGCCAGAGTGAGCATGCCGAGCTGGAAGCCGCCGGAGACCGCCTCGGCGCCGTTGGCGGTCGCGAGGCCGCCGGCCGTGGCCGGGTCGGCGGCCATGGCGTTGAGCGAGGCGGCCACGGCCAGGGAGACGCCGGTGATCAGGGCGATGGTGGCGGCCAGCACCCACCAGGTGGAGCGCAGGGAGAGCAGCTTGATCCACTCTCCGCGCAGGATGCCGCGGAAGGTCGCGTGGGCCGGGACGGCGGCTCGGAAGGCCGGCCCCCGGTCGGTTGCCGGGGCGGCGAAGGTCGTGCTCATCGGTTCGTCCCCTTCGATGGGGCGGCAGCGTTGACGGTGGAAGGCGTGGCGGTGGTGTCGGTGGAGCGGTACTCGACCGCGTCCTGGGTCAGGGCCATGTAGGCCTCCTCGAGGCTGGCGCTGCGCGGGCTGAGCTCGTGCAGGGCGATGCCGTGGGCGCAGGCGATGTCGCCGACCCGCGCGGCGTCGATGCCGCCCAGCTCGAGGGTGCCGGGCTCCGGGGAGCTGACGGTGGCGCCGTCGGCGGCGACGAGCGCGGCGAGGTCGGCCGCTTGCGGGCTGCGCACCCGCACCGCCGCCCCGGAGACGGAGTCGATCACCTGCTGCACCGGGCCGGCGGCCAGGATGCGGCCGCGGCCGATCACGAGCAGCTGGTCGGCGGTCTGTGCCATCTCGCTCATCAGGTGCGAGGACAGGAACACGGTGCGGCCCTCGTCGGCCAGCGAGCGCACCAGCCGGCGCACCCACTGCACGCCCTCGGGGTCCAGGCCGTTGACCGGCTCGTCGAGGATGAGCGTGCGCGGGTCGCCGAGCATCGCCGAGGCGATCCCGAGGCGCTGGCCCATGCCGAGGGAGAACCCGCCAACCCGCTTGCCGGCGACCGTGGCCAGGCCGGTCATCTCGATCACCTCGTTCACCCGGGAGGCCACGATGTGGTGGGTGGCGGCCATGGTGCGCAGGTGGGAGCGGGCGCTGCGGCCGGGGTGCACGGCCTTGGCGTCCAGCAGCGCTCCGGCCTCGCGCAGCGGGGTGCGGTGGGCGGCGTACGGCTTGCCGTTGACCGTCACCGTGCCCGAGGTCGGCCGGTCCAGGCCCATGACCATCCGCATGGTGGTGGACTTGCCCGCGCCGTTCGGCCCGAGGAACCCGGTGACCGAGCCGGGGGCGATGGTGAAGCTGATGCCGTCCACGGCGGTCTTGTCGCCGTAGCGCTTGGTCAGCTCGTGCGCCTCGATCATGACGATGCCTCCTCGGTCTGCTGGGCGGTGGACTTGGGCGCGGGCTCTCCGCCCGTGAGGCGGAGGACGACGTTGCCGCGCTTGCGGCCGGTGTCGACGTAGCGGTGGGCCTCGGCGATGTCGGCGAGGTCGTAGCTCCGGTCACGGATGGCCCGGTAGGAGCCGGTCTCGGCGAGGCCGACCAGGAAGGCCAGGTCCTCGGCGCTGGGCTTGCCGACGTCGGCGGTGACCAGGTGGCCGGTCCGCCGGCTGCGCAGCGGGGCGAGCAGCAGCCCGGGCAGATCGGTGATCACCAGCAGCAGCGCGCCACCGGGCTCGAGCAGGTGCCGGACCCGCTGGAACGGCGCGTTGCCGACGCAGTCGACGATCACGTCGTAGCGGTCCGCATCGGCCGTGAAGTCCTCGGCCGTGTAGTCGATCACCCGGTCGGCGCCCAGTGACGTGACCAGCTCCCGGTTCGCCCCGCTGCACACGGCCGTGACCTGCGCGCCGGCGTGCGCGGCGAGCTGCACCGCCGCGGTGCCCACCGCCCCCGACGCCCCGTTCACCAGGACCGCCCCGCCGGGCGCCAAATGGGCCTGCTGCAGGAAACCGCGGGCGGTGAGCCCGCCGAAGACCAGCGTCACCGCGTCGCCGAACGACATGTTCCGCGGCTTGCGTGCCATCGCGGCACCCTGTGGCAGCCGGGCGTACTCGGCGTGACCGCCGAAGTCGCCGCCCGTCATCGCGATCACCTCGTCGCCCGGGGCGAACCGGGTGACGTTCGCGCCGACCGTCTCGACGACGCCGGCGGCGTCGAAGCCCAGCACCGGGTGCTTCGGCCGGAACAGGCCGATCCCGGCGGCGGCCAGCAGGCCGAGTCCGCGGGGCACCTCGCGCGCGCGGGCGCGGTGGTCGGCGACACTGACGGTGCTCGCGTGCACCCGGACCAGGACGTCGTCCGGGCCGACCGTCGGCTGCGCCACCTGTTCGACGTGGACGGTGTCCGGTCCGCCGAAGCGGTGGTAGACCGCGGCCCTCATCGGGCGGACCCAGCAGGCGGCAGGGCGGCGACGGCGGCCGGCCGGAAGCCCTTGACGGTCAGGTAGACGCCCAGTGACAGCTCCCAGCAGAAGATCGGTGCCAGGGCGACCACCGACCACATCGTGGAGTCGTCGTTGACGCCGTAGACCGTCGCGATCTTGGCCGTGAGGAGCAGCGGGGCTCCGATGAGGCCCATCAGCGGGATCACCCGTGGCACGAGTCCCGACCGGTACATCAGGCTGCCCAGCAGCAATGCGTTGACGGCCGCCATGAAGCCCGGACCGATGTGGAACGTGAAGTCGCGGACCGCGACGAGTGCTGCGGCGGTGATGGACAGAGAGTCCGTGTCGGCGCCGGGCGCTCCGGCGAAGTCCTTTCGCAGCGTCACGATCGCGAGGAGGCTGACGACACCGATGATGATGATCGCGCCTTCGAGCAGGCGGGAGGTGACGAAGCCGAGCGCCAGAGTCCTGTTCTGCCGCCTGACCACGGGGAACAACACGACCGCGGCGCCGGCGCCGGCGAGGGCGGTGACCACGTCGAGCAGGCCGCCGGTGATGATGCGCGCGTCGGACCCGGAGCCCAGGACGTAGTCCGGGTTGTCGAGGACGGGGGCGAGGAAGTAGAAGGCGGCAGGGATCGAGGCGGCGAAGGTGATGACGTACAGCAGGCCGCCGAGGAATGCGGTCTGTCGCATCGGGTCCGTCGCGGGTCGGGTCGTCGCGGCGGGAGGTGCGCTGATGCTCATGGCGGGTTCCCTTCGGGGTTGATCGCGGGTCAGGTGGTAGCGGTGCGCGGGGGCTCCGCGTCGAGCGGGGTGACCGAGAGCAGCGGCACCCCGAGGTCGCGCACCTTCTGCAGCAGGCCGTGCAGCGCGGCCTGGTCGGTCACCGGGCCGCGCAGGGCGGTGCTGCCGTCGTCGGCAGTGGTGAGGGTCATCCCGTCGAACCAGGCGGCCCACCGCGGGTCGAGGCGGCCGCGCAGCCGGATCTCGTAGCGCGGGGAGTCGTCCGCCGGGCGGGTCGGGTGTGCGGTCATCGCGTGCTGCTCGCTCTCTCGTTGCTGCGCGAAAGCTAGGAGCCGGCGTGGGGAGCAGGGATCACCACTTGATGTGAGCGAGGTGGTGAATCCGTCACGCGCGAACGTGGTTGGCCCGACTCCCGTCTGGGCTACGGTGCGCGGACCGGAGCAGCACGGGGACACCACCGACCAGCACGTCGAGGGAGCGGCCCGTGTCCCGCACCGTTGCTCCCGGAGCCGGACCGGAGCCGCTGCTGCCACCGCTGCCCGGGGCGGATCCCGGGGTGCGCTCGGCTCCGACCCAGCGGGTCGGCCGGCGCTTCGTCTGGCTGTACGCGGCCGCGTTCACGGGCACGTGCCTGGTGCTGGTGGCGCCCCTCCTGGTCACCCTGGCTCTGAAGGTCAACTCGCTCGTCGGCGCCGAGCGGGCGCCGGAGGGCCTGGCGCTGGTCACCGGGGTCGGCGGCCTGGTGGCCATGGTGGCCAACCCGTTCTTCGGCAGGCTCAGCGACCGCACCTCGTCGCGCCTGGGCATGCGGCGGCCGTGGATGGTGATCGGCCTGCTGGGCGGCTCGCTCGGCGTCCTCGTGGTCGCGCTGGCGCCGAGCATCCCGGTGGTCCTCGTCGGCTGGTGCCTGGCCCAGATGCTCAACAACGCCCTGCTCGCCGCCATGGTGGCGGTGCTGCCGGACCAGGTGCCGACCGCGCAGCGCGGCTTGGTATCGGGGGTGCTGGGCGTGTGCCTTCCGGTCGCCTCCGTGGGCGGCACCTACCTGGTCCAGCTCTTCACCGGCAACCTGCTCGCGATGTTCCTCGTACCGTGCGCGGTCGGTGGGTTCTTCGTCCTGCTCTTCGCCCTTACGCTCGACGATCGCAGGCTCGCCCGGGCGGAGAAGCCGGCGTGGTCGCTGCGGGAACTGGCCGGCACGTTCTACGTCAGCCCCAGGAGGAACCCGGACTTCGCGTGGGCCTTCGTCAGCCGATTCCTGTTCGTCCTGGCCTACGCCTTCCTGACCACCTACCAGGCGTACTACCTGCTGCAGGAGGTCGGCACCGCCGAGGCCGATGTCCCCCGGCAGATCTTCCTGGGCACGCTCGCGCAGTCCGCACTCGTCGCCGTCGCCTCCGTCGTCGGCGGCCGGATGTCCGACCGCACCGGGCGGCGCAAGGCTTTCGTCTGCGCAGCGGCGCTCGTGTACGGCTCGGCGCTGTTCCTGCTCGCCATCGCCGCCGACTTCGACGGCTACCTCGTCGGCATGGCCGTCGGCGGCTTGGGCTTCGGCCTCTACACCGCCGTCGACCTCGCGCTCGTCGCCGAGGTGCTGCCGAGCGAGGACAACGCCAAGGACCTCGGCGTCCTGAACATCGCCGGCGCCCTGCCCTTCTCGGTCGCGCCCGCGCTGGCCCCGTTCGTCCTGTCGATCGCCGACGGCGACTACGGCGTGCTGTTCGGTGTCGCCGGCATCTGCGCCGTGCTGGCGGGCGCGGCGATCCTTCGTGTCCGGCGTGTGCGCTGACGCCCGCCCTACCGGCCCCGCACGAGATCCAGCTCCTGCCCCCGGCGGACGGCCGCACGCCGGTTGGTCACGCCGAGCTTGGCGTAGAGGTTCTTGGTGTGGGTCCGGAATGTGTTCAGGGACACGAACAGCTCGCTGGCGATCCGTGGGCCGTCGAGGTCGGTGGCCAGCAGCCGGAGGACGTCGAGCTCCCGGGCGCTCAGCGGCTCCACCAGACGCTGGGCGACGGGCTCGTCGTCGTGGACACCGCAGGCGGCCAGGAGCCGGCGGACGTAGCCCGAGGTCGATCCCGAGGCTCCGGCGGACCGCAGCAGGGCGGTCATCGGCGCCCCCTCGTCGACGAATGTCCGGACGTAGTCCTCCGGCTCGGCCAGGGACAGAGCGCGCCGCAACGCCGCGAGCGCCGCAGGCATGTCGCCGCGGGCCTGGGCGGCGAGCGCCCGCAGCACCAGGATCTCGATGACGCTGCCCGTCCGGTGCCCCGCATCCGCCGCGGACAGCAGCCGGTCGAGCAGCCCGGTCGCTGCACGGAGCGAGGACCCGGCGCCGTCTTCCATGGCGTGCCGGGCGAGCAGCACGCGCGCCAGAGTCACGTGCTCGTACTCGCGCAGGTAGCTCAGGTCGTCGTCGGCGGACACGCCTCGTTCGCCGACCCAGTCCAGCGCGTCCCCTAGCCGGCCGTGCGCAGCCTCCATCCGGGCTCGGAGCGCGGAGATTGGTCGGACGTCGGGTGAGTAGTCGTTGTTGAAGCAGCGCTCGGCCTCGTCCAGCAGGTCGAGGGCCCCATCCAGGTCACCGTCCACCTCGCGGAGGCGGGCCATGGCGAGACACCGCCGGTACCCGTTCTTGGGCAGGTCCGCGGACGGGCCCAGCTCCTGGCTGCGGACGAGGTGCCCCCGGGCCGCCTCGAGGTCGTCGCGCTCCCGGAACAGCTCGCTCATGCCGACGTGCATGTCGGCCGCGCCCTTGAGCGCCGGCACGCCCTGCTCGGCTCGGCGTAGTCCGCGCCGGTAGATGGTCATGGCGTCGCGGAGACGGCCCTGGGCGATCCGGATCTCGGCCAGGGTGACGGCGCCGCCGACCACGTCGGTGGTGTAGCCCGCCTCGTCGAGGCTCGCCATCCCCTGGGCGTACCAGCGGTAGCCCTCGTCGAGATCGCCCGTCGTCCAGAACGCCAGTCCCATCAGCGCCTCCGGGCCGCCCCGCGTGGCGAGATCGCCCGGAGCCGCGAGATCGAGCGCTCGCCGGGCGTGCCGCATGCTGGCGTCCACGTCACCGGAGGCCAGCGCCTGCGCGGACCGGTACATGGCGATCTGGCCGGGCAGGCGCCGCCGCGCCTCGTCCACGACGACGCCGTCCGTCCCGCCCGGTGGGCCGGCCAGCCACCGCTCGACCTCCTCCAGGCGCGCCTCCACGCCGCGTACCTCTCCAGTGGACATCAGGGCCCCCACGTAGCCGGCGCTCAGGAGCGGCCGGGCGTGGAGCACCTCGTCGGGCAGGGACTCCAGCCAGCGCCGGAGCGTGGCCTCCCCCCGGTGCCGGTTCAGGTCGGGGATCACGAGCTCGAGGAGGTCTGCCGCCCGGTCGAGGTCTCCCGCCGCCAGCGCGTGCTCGATCGCCTCGGCCCGCTCGCCGCTGCGCTCGAACCACTCCGCTGCCCGCCGGTGCAGGTCAGGGACGATGCCGGGTTGCTCGTCGAGCAGGTGCGCTTGAAGGACGTCGGCGAACAGGTGGTGGTAGCGGTACCAGGTGCGGCGGTCGTCCAGCGGGACCAGGAACAGGTTCGCCCGCTCGAGGCCCTCCAGCATCGGGCGGCCGCCATCCCGGCCGACCACGGCGTCGCAGAGCGGGCCGGTCAGCCGGGTGAGGATGGAGGTCCGCAGCAGGAAGTGGCGGACGTCGTCGGGCTGGCGCTGCAGGACCTCCTCGACCAGGTAGTCGACGATGTAGCGGTCGTCGCCGGCGAAGCCGGCGATGAAGCTGGCGGGGTCGTCGCGGCCCTGCATGGACAACGCGGCCAACTGCAGCGCGGCGATCCAGCCCTCGGTGCGCGCCTCCAGCGCCGCGATGTGTTCGGCGGTCAGGGCCAGCCCCATCGCCTCGTTGAGGTAGGCCGCGGCCTCCTCGGGGGTGAAGCGCAGCTCGTCGGCGCGGACCTCGACGAGCTCGCCGCGCGCCCGCCACCGGGCCACGGGCAGGGCCGGGTCGGCGCGGGTGGCGATCACCAGGTGCACGTGCGGGGGCAGGTGCTCCACGAGGAAGGCCATCCGCTCGTGGATCTCCGGCGTGGCGACGGCGTGGTAGTCGTCCAGCACCAGGACCAGGTCGTCGGGGGCCGCGTCGAGCTCGTTGACCAGGGTGGAGAGCACTTCGTCGAGCGACGCGTGCGGTTCCCGCAGCAGCGCGAACGCGCCGGCCCCCCCGCCGGGGACCGCCGTCTGCAGCGCGGCAATGAGGTAGGTCCAGAAGGTGTTCGGGTCGTTGTCCCGGTCGTCGAGGGACAGCCATGCTGTCGATCGCCGGTCGGCGGTGGCCAGCCAATCGGTGAGCAGGGTGGTCTTGCCGAACCCGGCCGGCGCGGACACGAGAGTCAGCGCCGCGTCGCCGCCCCTGTCGAGCCGCTCGCTGAGCCGGGGTCGGGCCACCACCAGGCCACGCCGCCGCCGCGGAACGTGCAGTTTGGTCGTGAGCAGGGGCCCCACGGCGACCGCCTCCCTGGAGGGGCCATGCCCCGGCGTCGACGACTCTGGTCACCGGCCACACCGTCGGCTCCGGAGACGCATCGTGGCAGTCGGAGACGAACGGTGTCGATGCTCTTCGCTCCGTCCCAGCACGATCAGGCGTCTTCGGCTCGCGGGGGTGCGGCGCGGACGTGGATGCGTTCGCCCTGCCGTCCGAGCAGGCTGAGGATCTCGACCGGTTGGTCGTCGGCGGGTCCGAACCAGTGCGGCAGCCGGGTGTCGAACTCGGCGACCTCGCCGGGGCCCAGGGTGAGGTCGTGGTCGGCCAGGATCAGCCGCACCCGCCCGGCCAGCACGTAGAGCCACTCGTAGCCCTCGTGGGTGCGCAGCTCGGGCTCGCCGGACTCGGGCGGGATGATCGTCTTCCACGCCTGCAGGCCGCCGGGGTTGCGGGTGAGCGGCACGACGATGCGGCCGTTGCGCCGCCGCGGGGTGAACCGCACCCGGGGGTCGCCGACCTCGGGGGCGCCGATCAGCTCCTCCAGCGGGATTCGGTGGGCCTGCGCGATCGGGAGAAGCAGCTCCAGGCTGGGCTTGCGCTGGCCGGACTCCAGCCGGGACAGGGTGCTCTTGGAGATGCCGGTGGCGGCGGCCAGCTCGGTCAGGGTGATGTCGCGCTGGTTGCGCACCCGCTTCAGCCGGGGCCCGACATCGGCCAGCGCCGCCGCGATCGCCGCCGAGTGCCGCATGCCGGCCAGCCCAGCAGTCCTTCCCGGAAATGGCAACGATCGTTGTCGCCGTCGGGCCGCCCGGCGAACCCTTCGACCGGAGGTGATCGCCATGGCGGCGAAGGTTCACGACGTGGTGGTGGTCGGCGGCGGTGCTCCGCGCAACGCCCCCGCGGCGCACATCCACAGCTTCCTGTCCCGCGACGGGATGCCCCCGGCCGAGCTGCTGGCCGCCGGCCGGGCGGAGGTCGCGGGCTACGGCGTCGAACTGGTGGCCGACCAAGTGGTCGGCATCGAGCCGGGCTTCGTCGTCCGACTCGCCGGCGGCCGGGTGCTCCAGGGCCGGCGGATCCTGGTGACCACAGGCGTCCGCGACGAGCTGCCGGACATCCCCGGGGTCCCGTGAGCGGTGGGGCCGGGATCTGCTGCACTGCCCGTACTGCCACGGCTGGGAGGTCCGCGACTCCCCGCTCGGCGTGCTCAACACCGGCCCGGGCGCGGTCGCGCACGCGCAGCAGATCCGCCAGTGGTCCGACAACGTGGTCTTCTTCGCCCACACCCACCCGCTGACCGCCACCGAGCGAGGGCAGCTGCGGGCCCGCGGCATCCAGGTGGTCCTCGGCGAGGTGACGCAGCTGGTCGTGGAGGACGACCAGTTGACCGGCGTCCAGCTGTCCGACGGCCGGGTGGCGCCGCGGAGCGCCGTGTTCATCCGGCCGGGCAACGCCCCGTACCCCGACGGCCCGCTGACCGCCCTCGGCTGCCGTACCGACGAGGCGGGGTCTGTCACCGTCGACGCCACCGGCCGGACCAGCACCGCAGGAGTCGGGGCGGCCGGCAACGTCGTCGACCCGCTCGGGCAGGTCATCGCCGCGGCCGGCGCAGGGGAACACCGCGGGGATCGCGATCAACGCCGACCTGATCGCCGAAGACATCGACCGCGCGGTCGATGAGCACCACACGGCCGGCGGCGTCTTCTCCGCCGCGGGAGAGGCCCGCCTCACCGCCGCCGTGCCCGCCGAACGCCGGCACGGCCTGTAGCCCCCAGTGCTCCAGCCACACCCCGACGGCCGCCCACGGGCCGGCCACCCACATGCGCCGCGGCCAGACGGACCGCGACACCTCACGAGGAGAACACCATGCCAACCCACCCCGCGTACCGCCCACCCACGCCGGTCCCACCGCCGTCGAAGCACCAGATGGCGCTGATGATCTGGCTCGCCGTGCTGCCGACCCTGATCGTGCTCAACCTCGCGTTGGGCAGCCTCCTCGCCGACGCGCCGGTCGTCCTGCGCACCGTCGTAGTCGCGACAATCGCGGTGCCGATCGTCATGTACGGCCTCATGCCGCGCCTGCATCGGCTCCACGCCCGGCTGCTGGCCCGCCAACCCGCCCACTGATCCCGGCAGCCGCGGCCGAGATCACCACGACTTCTCACATCATGTGGTGATCCGCGCTCACCGCGACCGCTCCTAGCTTCAGCGACGCCCGCGGCAGTCGCCGCGACACCCCGAGGACGAGCCTCTCGAGCACAGGAGCCTCAGATGTACGCACCACGCCAGCGCCATCACCAGGAGCGCGAGTCGGCGGTCAGCCCGGCCCTGCTCATTCGGGCAGCCGGGGCCGCGGCGGTCGCCGCGGGCGTGCTCTTCATCGGGATCCAGATCGGTCATCCGCAGCTGGACGTCGACTTCATCACCACGACCGAAGCGGCGGTCCGCAACACCGCGAAGGTCCTGATGGCCGCGCTGGCGTTGGCCGGGATCACCGGCATGTACCTCAGCCAGGTGCGCCGGAACGGGGTCCTCGGGCTCGTCGGCTACCTGATCCTGGCAGCAGGCTATCTGCTGATCGTGAGCTCCACCTACGGCTTGGCGTACGTCCTGCCCCCGGTTGCCGACACCGCTCCGTCCTACGTCACCGATGTCCTCCACACGTTCAGCGCCCGGACGACCGCGGGCGACGTCGGCGTCCTGGGCACGCTGTTCCAGGTTCAGAGCGCCTTCTACCTGGTGGGTGGCCTCGTCTTCGGTGTTGCCCTGTACCGGGCGGGGGTCCTCGCCCGCTGGGCCTGTGCCCTGCTCGCGGTCGGTGGCCTGGTCAGCATCGCCCTCGCCGTGCTGCCGGACGCCTTCTACCGGCTGATCGCCTTCCCGAACGGCATCGCGCTCATCGGCCTCGGGTTCTCGCTGTGGCGATCCCAGCGGCAGTCCGACGACCAGCCCGCCGCCGCTGAGGGTCAACCCGAGCTCCCCGCAGTTCGATGAGGATCTGGCGCTCGACGTGGCGGGTGCCGATCGCCCTGGTGGCGCTCGGCGCGGTCCCGGTGACCGCCGGCGCGCTGCGCCTGGTCGAGTTGTCCGGCGGGACGACGGCGATGACCTCCGACGCCCGGTTCGACGCGACGCCGCTGCCGGTCGCGCTGCACATCGCCTGTGCCGCCGTGTTCGCGATCGTCGGGGCCTTCCAATTCGCCCCGCGTCTGCGGCGGCGCCGGCCCGGCTGGCACCGCCGGGCCGGGCGGGTGCTGGTCGTCGCCGGGCTGGGGGTGGCGGTGTCCGCGCTCTGGCTGAACCAGTACTTCCCCCGCGCGGGTGCCACCCGTGAGGTGCTGTACCCGCTCCGACTCGTGTTCGGCGTGGCGATGGTGGTCACCCTCGTCCTCGGGTTCCGCGCGGCCCGGCGCCGCAACTTCCTCCGCCACCGCGCGTGGATGATCCGCAGCTACGCCATCGGCCTGGTCGCCGGCACCCAGGTCTTCACCCTGGGCATCGGCGGCGCGATCTTCGGTACCGGCGAGCTGACCACCGCGCTCCTGCTCGCCGCGGCCTGGGCGGTCAACCTGGCGGTCGCCGAGCGCGCGATCCGCCGACGGCCCCGCCGGCACATCCCCGCGACCACCGGCCGGACGGCGCCCGCAGATCCGGCCACGCCCGGCAGCGGCACGGACGCCGCTCCCCGCCGACCCGGCGACGACCTCGGTGTTCCGGCGCCGCGCCCGGGCACCGGACCCGTAGCGGCGCGCCCGCCGGGCCACCCCTAGCAGCGCCGCGCGGCCGCCGGGCACCCCGCTCCAGGGGCCGCGCCACCGGGGGTTCCACCACGCGTTTCACATCCTGTGGTGATCCGCGCTCAACCCACCCGTTCCTAGCTTCAGCGACCCTCGCGGCAGCCGCCGCAACCCCGACCGGAGGAGACCGCCGTGTCTGTCGCCCGCACCGCCCTCAATCCCACGGGCAATGCCGCCACCCCCGCGGACCTTCCGATCTGGCGGCTGAACCTGATGCGGATCGGCTACCTGGTGATGGGCGTCGGTCTGGCCCTGGTGAAGTGGCCGATCGTCATCGGCTACGACCGGGACTTCCCGCTGTACGAGGGGGTCGTCGCCGTCCTGCTCACCGCCATGTCGCTGCTGGCGTTCCTCGGACTGCGCTACCCGGTGCGGCTACTGCCGATCCTGGTGTTCGAGACCCTGTGGAAGGTCATCTGGCTGTCCGTCGTGGCGCTGCCCGCGGTGCTCGCCGACCAGGTCGACCCGGCCATGAGCAAGATCATCGTCAGCTTCGCGCCCGAGGTCATCATCGTGGCCGTCACCCCCTGGCGCTACGTCTGGCAGCGGTACGTCGTGGCCAAGGGCGACCCGTGGCGCGGCGCGCGCGCCTGATCCCGCCTGCCCCGCCGAGCGCACACGGCGAGGCCCGACTGAGGCGACTCCTGTTAGCGCGACCCCGCGAGACCCAGCTGATTGCACTGCATGCGCGGTCAGGGACCGTCCTCCCTCAGCCGGGACCTCCCGGGGCTGAGAAGGAAGTCATGTCCGCGCGCAAGCTGAGGATCACGCAGACCCGTCGCCAGCTACACGCCACCGCGGTACCCCGGCAGCAAGTCCAGGTCCGCGGTGCCGTCGCCGACCGAGGCGACGGCTAGAGCGGCACCTACCGCAACGTGTGGCTGCGGATCGAAACCGCCGGAGGCAGTGTCAGGGTGACCGCCAGCCCAACTCGCCGCCTGGATGACCGGCATGGTCGACGTCGCAGACAGCGTCTACTACGCCAGCCATGCGCAACTGCTTGCGTGGGATGCCAGCGCCCCGCCGACGGCAGGCGCCTGAACCGTGCGGCATCAGTGTTGGGTCGGTGGGCAAGTGTGGGGTGCGCCAGCCGTTCACGCGACGGGACGCCCCGGAATGCGAAGGAGCCGGCGGCCACCGCTGTGAGCGGTGGCCGCCGGCTCTTTTCGCCAACTAGGGTCCCGGCTTTTCGCCAAGACCCCTGGGTGGGGTCTTCGTAGATCAGTGAACGGAGAGGTCAGGGCATCCGCTTCTACGAACGCGCCGCGGGCTCCGCACCCATCGGGGCCGAAATCAGCACCCGTCGCGAGCTCGCAGGTCTCGAGGAAGCGGGCGCGCAGGGTCGCCAGGGCGACTCGACCGGTGGCCCGCTCGACTGCCCAGAACTCCCAGCCGTTGGTGTGGAGGCCGGCTCTGACGGCCCTCGCCGCGTTGCTGGGGCTCGGGTGCGGTGAGCCGTTGTACTGGACTTCACCGTTTAGTCCGAGCACCGCGGTGGCGGGGTAGACGCTGTTGGTCGAGGTGAGCGTCTCCCCCGCAGTGAGCAAGCCGGCGTCGAGCAGCTGCTTGACGGTGATGCCGTAGAAGCGGTTGCTGCGGGTCCTCGCCGCCGGCCTGGCTACCACCTGGTCGTCGGGGGTCTCGGTGTCGTAGCCGAGGAGGCGGAGGACGCGCCGGATCGGCGGCACGATGCTCTCCAACGCCGCGCGCTCGTAGGGCGGCAAGGTCTCGTCGCTGGGCCGGTTGCCGTTGTGCAGGCGGGTGTCGGCCGCGGCGTCGAGCAGGTCGTACAGCCGACCCTCCAGCCACCCGACGTGGGCGCTGTTGAACCCGAACGTGGTGTCGCGCCGGATGAGCAGCGCCCGGCACCAGTGGTCCCTGGCCTTCAGATGCTGCCCCAGCCGTGCTCGGACGCCAGCCGGCGCCTTGCCGACGTAGCAGCCCCACGTGCCGTCGGGGTCGTGTCGGTCGAGTAGGACGTAGGTTCCCGGCACGTCCCAGCTTGGGGCCAACGCGGCGACAGCTCCGCGGTCGACGACGGCCATCGCCAGCGCAGCGGTGGTGTCGTAGATCAGCGCGGGAGCTCCCGCGTCCTCCGGCAGCAGTACGGACAGCGGCAACTGGTCGGCGCTCTCGGCCACCGGTGCGCTCATCGGTGCAGCGCGTCCAGCGCTGGCGCGGCCGCGTCCCACAGTTCTCGGAAGCTGGCAACGAGGCTGGTGAGGTAGGCCGCCAGGTCGAGCGCCGGGGCGTCGGCCGGTGGCAGGACGTACCGGTAGTACGGCCAGACGATCTCCTTGCGACCGCCCTTCAGCTCGGCGTGGATCGGCGCGACGGCCTCGGTGATCTGGCGACGCCGCAGCGGGTCCTCCTGACCGCGCGGCAGGCGGACGGCCACGAACGGCCACGTGTTGCGCCCGGGCTTGAGCAGCCGAGGGCGTTCCCACTCGAGGACCACGCTGAGGTCCGCGACGCCGTGGTGGTGCCAGTTCGCCCGCCGCAGCCCCAGCGTCGGCCACTGCCCGGACTCGAACTCGTCGCCGAACTCAGGTTCGGCGTCGAGCTCCACCGCCAGCTTCTCGAGCGTCGGCGCCAGGTCGACCAGATAGCGGTCCAGCAGCTGGGCGGCGTCGTCCCGAAGCGCGGCCCAGGTCTCGATGTCCTGACGGTGATCGAGGTAGAACCACGCCTTCGCGTCGGCGTCCTCGCGCTCCGGCACGGTGATCGGGTCAAGCACGGTGGTAGGCCTCCAGGGTGGCGATGTAGTCGTGGACGCCGGGAGCGACCCCGGCGATAGGCCCGGCGACGGTGCGGGCGATCTCGGCTACCTTGCGCCAGGTCAGCCCGCGCCAGGCGGCGCGGCTGGCTACGGCGGTCAGCGGCAGCCGCTCGCCGCGGGTGAGGAAGACGAAGCAGGGCGTCGGCTCGTCGGACCAGTGCGCGTGCAGCCGGTCTAGCTGCCGCTCCTGCTCGACGGCGAAGGTCTTGGCCTCCACCACGATCGTCCAACTGGGGCCGTAGACGACCAGGTCGGCCCGGGTCTCCTCCCGCTGCTCCTCCAGCACCACCCGCACACCGGAGTGCGCGCCGGAACCGTCGGCCTCCAGGTAGTCCAGCAGCCCGTCAAGCACAGCGGGACCGAGACCGTGGTGGCCGTCCGGGCGCAGTAGCCACGCCAGCCCGGCTGTCATGGCGAGTTCCCGGTTCTGCTGGTCGAGGGCCGCTAGCAGTGTGCGCGGGCCGGCCCTCCAGCGGCCGGTCCGCACGAGCTCCCGCTGGGTGGCCTGCAGCCGTCCCAGGCGGCTCGTCCACTGCGTCACCACACCAGCGGCGTGCGTCCGTTCGGCGACGCTGAGGGCGCGCCACGCGCCGGCCAGCGCCGCGTGGCGCTCTCGCCATCCCTGCACATCATCGACGGGCGCTGCCGGAGCCGGAGGTCGCGCCGTCACTGATCGGGGGCGAACGTCGCGTCCACCGTGAACGCGAGGTCCTCGTAGCGCTTGTAGTCGCCGCCAAGATTGAAGCCAACGTCCTTCAGCTTCGCAGCCGCGCTGGCATTCACCGACGTCGATTGCTCCGTCTGGATGCCGAAGTGGAACCGTTCAGCCCCTGCCTCCGCGGAGGTGCGCATCAGCTTGAACGTCGGATCCCGGTCGGGCCAGGTGAGGTCATCCAGCACGGGCCTCGCCTTGCCCGCGCCGGTGATGCGGATGGCGAGCTTGCCGGTGTCGTCGCGGCCGAACCCCATCGTCAGCGAGAGGTCTTCTGCGTTGGGCAGTCTGATGCCACCTTCAGCCTTCGCCGGCTTGCCGATCGACTCTCGCCAGGTGATCTCGATGTCACGCGCGCCCAGCGACAACAGGTAGCGGGCGGTCTCGATCGACTTCTCGTTCAACACGAGGCGGTGGAAACCCGCGTAGGGCACGTAGTCGCGGCGACGCACTGGATGTCTGGCGTAGACGTGTCCGATGCTCGGCCCACCCTCCGGGAAGGAGAGGAGCTCGCGCTGCACCAGGCGCCGTGCGTCCTCGATCGCCATCAGCGCCGCGTGTGATGGTGGCGCTGACTCCGTGCGGCGTCCCTTCACACTGAGCAAGACGAGAGGCACAGCCACAAGCCCAAGTCCAAGCCCGACCCGGTTTGGGACCGCGCCGACTGTCGCGGTGACAACATCCGTAGCGATCGATAACGAGGACCGGTCTTCTTTCGTGAAGGTGTTGGGCGTCTCGACGATGGCGAGTACGTCGCCCAAATCCGAGCTGTCCAGGTCCACCCTGCGCTCAGGCGGAGGAGTCGCGCTCACGCTGTGACTACCTCCCTGGCGAATAGCTCTGCCTGCTGCATGACCATCGAAGACGACGCCTTCCTGCTCGTACGGCGGTAGCGATACTTCATCAGCCGTGTCGTCAGGCGACCGTGACGTCCGGAAGGGCACGCTCTCTGACCTGATGAAGAACGGTCACGATGCCGTCGACCTCATCCTCGGTGAAGATTGAGTCCGGGCCGTGCGGCGCGCTGTCAGTGAACGGCGACTCGTAGAGACGCTCTACGTCCATGACCCCGTTGGCGGTCAGGTGCTCGACGATGAGCTGGATGAATCGGATCTGGTTGGCCGAGTACGCGCCGTCGGACAGGTAGCGGTCGAACGCGGCGGTCGCGGCCTCGCGGTCGAGGCCGACCAGGGAGCGGATGAACAGCCCGAGCCCGTGGGACTCCTCGCGGGCGCGGGCGATGTCGGCCTCGCTGCCGGCGCCGGACTCCACCAGCATCGCCTCCAGCGACGCCAGATCCTCCGGTGTCAGCTGAAGGTTGCGGCGAAGACGCTGCAGGGCCAGGTGGTCTTCGTGGTCGCGAAGGTAAGCCCGGGCCTTCGCGCGGAACCGATCCCAGTTGGTGCCGGGGGTGACGCCCGGGAGTTCGACGATGCTGCTCTCGCCGAGCTCGTCGGCGAAGTTGGAGTAGACGACGGCGCGCCGGGACTTCTCCACGAAGCGCACGAGCCCGCGGATTCGGCGCCGGGCGAGCTCGAGCATCGGGAGGGTGACGTCGACCCGCCACTCGTCGCCGGACAGCTCCTCGAGCAGCTGCTCCTGCGCCTTGACCGAGGGGATCGTGGTCTGGCCGAGCAGTGCGGCGGTGATGTCCTGCACCTGCGTGCGCAGCCGCTCGAACAGGACGGCATCGCCGTCGAGTCGGGCCAGTTGCAGCCGCAGCAGGATCAGGTCGAAGCGCTTGGCGTCCTCGTCGTCGTCCCGCTTGGTGGAGGGCAAGCCGGCGAGGTGGTGCGCGATGTCGCCGGCCTTCTCCGGGGTCAACTGGTGCCAGGCATCCCAGTCGGAGTACGTCTCGACCCATTGCCGAGCCGGGCGGACCAGGAAGTTGTCGACGTTCATGCCGACCACGACCTCGTGCAGCGTCCAGGCCACGTCGACGCGCAGGCCGCGCTCGCTGACCTCACCCTGGCCGACCGCGGGCTGGCCGTCCGCGCCGGCGCCAGCGGCGGTCTGGTCCAGTGCGGCGAGCAGTCCCAGGCGGGCCTCGAACAGCCGCTCGGCGAGCGACTTCTGCAGCGACCCGCCGGAGTCGGGCAGGTTCTGGCTGAAGAACTCGAGGTTGCCGCAGAAGTCGAAGACGTAGAAGTTCTTCTTGTCCTCGCCTGGGCCGTAAAGGTCGAGGCACAGGCGGGTGCCGCGGCCGATCATCTGCCAGAACTTGCTCTTGGCGCGCACCAGCTTGAAGAAGACGAGGTTGACGACCTCGGGCACGTCGATGCCCGTGTCGAGCATGTCGACGGAGATCGCGATGTGCGGCGCCTTGTCCTTGCTCGAGAAGTCGTCGATGAGGCTCTGGGCGTAGGTCACCGAGTGGGTGATGACGCGGGCGAAGTGACCGGCGTACTCGGGGTAGTTGGCGTCGAAGCGCTTCCGGATGAACTCGGCGTGGGCCTGGTTCTTGGCGAAGACGATGGTCTTCCCGAGCCGGTCGCCTCCGGCGACCTTGTGGCCGTCCTTCATGAGAGTGGCGAGGACCTTGTCGACGGTGTCGGCGTTGAAGAGGAACTTGTTGAGCTCCTCGGCCGAGACGGCGTCGGGGATGTCGCCGTCTTCGCTCCACTCGAGGGAGTCCCAGTCGTCCTTCTCCGCCTCGCTGAGCTCGTCGTAGCGGATGCCTTCGCGGAGGAACTTGGTGGGCACCGATACCGCCACCGGGGGCACGAGGTAGCCCTCGGCGACGGCCTCATCGAGGCTGTAGGCGTCCGTGGGAACACCGTCTTCAAGGTTGAACAGCGTGTAGGTGTTGCGGTCCACCTCGTCCTTCGGCGTGGCCGTCAGGCCCACCAGCAGCGAGTCGAACCAGGAAAAGATGGAGCGGTACTTCTGGTAGACCGATCGGTGGGCCTCGTCGATGACGATGAGGTCGAAGTAGCCCGGTCCGAACAGCCTCTGACCGGCGTCGGTCTCGTTGATCAGGTTCATCATCGTGGGGTACGTCGAGACGTACACCCGGCCGTCGGCGACCTTCTCGGTCACCAGGTTGACCGTGGTTGCGTTCGGCAGGTGCGTCTTGAACGCCCCGACGGCCTGGTTGACCAGCGCGGTGCGGTCGGCGAGGAACAGCACCCGCTTGACCCAGCCCGCCTTCATGAGCTGGTCGACCAGCGCGATGACGGTGCGGGTCTTACCGGACCCCGTCGCCATCACCAGCAGCGAAGCTCGCTGCTTGGCGGTGAACGACTCCCCTACTGCCCGGATCGCGCGCTGTTGGTAGTGCCGGCCGACGATCGCCTTGTCGATGCCCGCGTCGGCCAGCGGAAGACGGCCGGTACGGCGTTGCACCATCAGTTCGAGCTCGTCGGCGGTGAAGAAGCCCTCGACCCGGCGCGGCGGGTAGCCGGCGGCGTCGTCCCATAGCCAGGTCTGGTAGCCGTTGGTGTAGAAGATCACCGGCCGGCGGCCGGTCATCTGCTGCAGGCAGTCGGCGTACTGCTTAGCCTGCTGTTGGCCTACTGCCGGCTCGACGGTGGTCTTCTTCGCCTCCACGACCGCGAGCGGCAGCCCGTCGCTGCCCCACAGCACGTAGTCGACGTAGCCCTTGCCCTCAGCGTTGGGCATGCCGGTGACCTCGAACTCGCGGTCCCGGGCGTCGGTGAGCTGCCAGCCCGCCTCGCGGAGAAGCTCGTCGATGATGAGGTCGCGGGTCTGGGCCTCTGAGTAGTCGTGCGTGTCGGTCAGCGTGTTCGCGGCCTGCGCAGCCTTGATCTGCTGGCGCAACTCCTCGATCTCGGCGTCCTTCGCCGCAGCGAGCTCGTCGCGCTCCTGCAGCGCGCGGGTGTGCGCCTCGTCCTGCTGGCGGAACTTCTCCGCGAGCTTGACGACGTCGGCCCGGCTCAGCGGAGCCTGACTGCCCGCGAGCTTCGGGTCGAACACAGCCCCGGTCGGCACTACCGCGGGGGTGGCGGAGTAGCGGAATGCCGTCCACACCACCACGTGGTGCAGCTCCCGCAGCACGTCAACCGCAGCCCGAGCCGGAATGGGGTGCACGTCATGTACCGCACGGTTGCCGAGCTTGCGGATCAGGTTGAGCTTCTGCCCGATGCCCACCCCGACCCGCCGCTGGAAAGCCGCTTCGTTGATGCGGGCAGACAAGTCGTCCTTGTACGGGACGGGCAGCCCGTCGACGTCGTAGATCAACCCGACCAGGTGCTCCGCCGCACGACGAGCGTAGAAGCATGCCGACCGCGGGTCCGAGGCGAGATAGCCCTCAGCGCTAGCGCAGTCGGCGTGTACCGCTGGCCACGTAGTCTTGATGAACTCGAAGTTGCTCACATTTCCTCGTCAGTCCACTTCCGAGGACGTCTCATCTGGGCGCGCACGCAGTTGTCCGCACAAACTCAAAGTCTCCCAGAGAACGCCCGAGACCGGAGAGAAGCCATCATAGATGACTCCACGTTCTGCGCCTGTAGCATCAGGCCCTTCATCACGTTGAGACGCCCTATTCTGGATGCAAATACCTCTTGCGCCGCCGGAGTGGGCACCACGATAGGTACATCCTTGATCCGGCCACCCGAAATGAGTGGCTGGCCGGACCGGCTAGCAAACTGATTCAAATTCGCCACGGTTAGAGCGTGGAGTAGATATTCGAGAGAGAACTCTCGCCTCATCTCAGACACATACAGAGCATTGTCGGTGACCCATGACCGCTCGGGTGTCAGATGCACTACACCGCAGTAGGCCCCCACTCGCCCAACGACAAGCCTCGGCTCCTCAAACATGTAGGTCTCGTGATACCCGTTGATACCGTTCCCCCCGTAGACTGGATAGGGCCCGGGCTTTTGATCCTTTGCCGGCAGAAACGCGCCACTTCTCAGCTTGAGCGCGTCTCCTAACGGAACCCTTTCCGAACCCTGCAAATGCGAGCCGTAGGATCCGAACATCGACGAATAGACCGATCGCGAGAGCTCATCTAGGTGAGCTAGGGATCGACTCCGACAGGCGCGGAGCGCTTCTGCGCGATCCAGGATTTCTGCGATACGGCGCTGCTCAGGAGTGGCGGGCAAGGGGATGCGGACCGTTGGGAGAGCCTGCTTCACGGACAAGTTCTTCATTGTCGTGCCACGAATGAAGGGCTGGAGAGCTCTGCGAAAGCCGGCTGTCTGCATGTAGTGGAACAGGTATCGCGGATGCGCTTTATCGCGGTCCACCCGTAAGACCCGAATGAAGTTGCTCGCGCACGTTGTCTGCTCCGGCGATTCCTCAACCATCGCAACAACGCCACAGTCGCCCGACGTGGTGAGCAAGAGATCTTCCTTGAGGAGTTTGCTCTTGGCCGCCTCAGCCTCGCGAAAACCGCGCTGGGGGAGGTCAAGCCATCTCACACCACGCCCCGGCTTGATGTCACCATTTCGCACGACAAGTACGTCAACGTCGCTGCCGTTCGGCTCTACACCCCAGTAGCCCGCGTTCGCGGAGATGAGCAGCTCGTCAAGTGACTCGGAAATCATGAGAGCTCCGCCTTCAGCTCGGCGAGGCCTTGCTGGATCTCAAGCTCGAGCCGCTCCAGGTCGGCGATTATCTCGAGCGGCGCCCGGTATTCGACTTCGTCGAGAACCGTATCCTTATAGCGGTTGAGTGAAAGGTCGTACCCTTGCTCGATGATGTCTGACTTGGGGACGCAGAAGCTCTGCTCGCTTCGCTCGCGCTTGCGCTCGTTCCCGTCTCTTTCACTCCATCGAACGAGAACATCAGGGAGGTTGTTGCTCTGGTGGTTCGTCGGATCGAAGGGGACTGCAACGCCGTGGTTGTCCCGTGGTGCGGGACCGAGTTGGTCTACCGGCAATAGCGGGGTTCGCTTGTCGTCGAGGCTGAAGCCGTCCGCCTCAACGTCGTAGAACCAAACACCCTCAGTGCCACCACTGTTCGTCTTGGTGAAGAACAAGATCGCAGTGGAAACCCCGGCGTACGGCCTGAACACCCCGGCGGGGAGTTTGACGACGGCGTCCAACTTCTGATCCTCGACGAGGATACGGCGCAGGGCCCTGTGTGCTGTCGAGGACCCGAAGAGCACTCCGTCGGGCACGATGACCGCCGCCCGTCCGCCAGGCTTGAGCAGACGCAGAAACAGCGCCAAGAAGAGCAACTCGGTCTTCTTTGTCTTGACGACCCGCTGCAAGTCCTTCGACGTGGACTCGTAGTCAAGACTGCCCGCGAACGGCGGGTTCGCAAGAATCAGCGAGTAAAGTCCCTCGTCCCCCGCCGCGCCCTCCGAGAGAGAGTCGCGGTAGCGAATGTCCGGCTGCTCGACCCCGTGCAACAGCATGTTCATGCTGCCGATGCGCAGCATGGTCGAGTCGAAGTCGTAGCCGTGGAACATGCTGCGGTGGTAGTGCCGCCGCTGCTGCTCATCAGTCATGACCGTGGGGTGCTCGCGGCGCACGAACTCAGAGGCGGCAACGAGGAAGCCAGCAGTGCCGCAGGCCGGGTCGCAGATCTCGTCCGTCGGCTGCGGGGTGGTCATCGCCACCATGAGCTGGATGATGTGCCGCGGCGTGCGGAACTGGCCGTTCTGACCAGCTGTAGCGATCTTGCTGAGCATGTACTCGTACAGGTCGCCGTTGGTGTCCCGGTCCTGCATGGGCACCTTGTCGAGCATGTCGACTACGCGCGAGAGCAGCGCCGGGGTCGGGATGGTGAACCGGGCGTCCTTCATGTGCTCGGAGTAGGTGGACCCGTCACCGCCCAGCTGACGCAGGAACGGGAAGACGCCTTCGCCGATGACCTGGTGCATTACGCCGGGCTCGAGGTCCTTGAACCGCGACCAGCGGAGGTCCGCCTCGCCTGGCCGGAAGATCGGATCCTCGATCGGCTTGCCGGTGCGGTGGGCCTTCCGCTCTTGCAGCGTCTGCAGATCGTCGAGCCTACGGATGAACAGCAGGTAGGTGATCTGCTCGATGACCTCGAGGGGATTGGAGATGCCCCCAGACCAGAAGGCGTCCCAGACTCTGTCGATCTTGCCCTTGAGCTCGCCAGTGATCATGCTGGTGTGCCAGTCCCCCGTGTCGTCGGCCCCATCGAGCCAAAGGCCTTGTCAGCTGCGTTCTTCAGCACGTCGTCGAACCCCAGCGGTTCAGACCCGTTCATTTTCGCGCGCGGTCGCACTTGCAACCCCCTCGGTTGTTCAGCACAGGCACGGTAGCCCGGCAGCCGCCGGAGGATGGACAACCGGACACGGTCGGTCACGCCACGAGCGGTTCACCTCCTCTCGGCGTTGGCCTGACCCGACGTGTGTCCTGTCGCGATCCTTTCGGCTTCGGACACCGGTTGGCCGCGGGGGGCTACGCCGTCGGGATCCCTCCTTCGGTGACGGCCGCCGGCGACCCGGCGTCTGTTGATCTCTGTGGAGTTGTCAAGCTGCGATCGGCGGCACCTCCGGGCGCCGCCGCCGGGCACGGTCACGGGGCGCTTTCCTTCGTCAATCGGCTGCCAAGTCGAATGCCCCGACGGACCCAGCCGGCACAGCTGAGGGCGCGGATCGTCCGCCGCGGCCCATTGGGTCGCCAGCAACTGGAGGTGCCGGCATGTCCGTGCTCCCCTTCCCGTCCGTCGGCAACGGCCACTAGCCGTGGCCGGCGGATCGTGTCGCCACAGCCTCGGACCAGGCTGTGCTCGCCCGCGTCGCTGACCTGGTGGGCATCCCCACCCATCTGCTGCCGCTTCCGCTGCGCTGGGGTCCCGGCCCCGCGCAGCTCGCGGTCCTACGGGTCACCGCGGAAGTGCTCGTGTCACGGCTCGAAGAGACCTCCGGTGCGTGCTCCGACTGCGCCGGCTCCGACCCGGGCGATGGACTGCGCCCGTGAGCTCGGGAAGCCGGAGGCGCGGCTGGACGCACTGGTGCACGACGCGGAGCTGGTGCTGGGCTGGATGGCGGCTCCGACGGAGCGGTGACCGGGGCTTGTGCCCTGAGAAGCCGCGCGGAGGGGTGATGCGGACGGGCCTCGGCCCGTTCGCATCACCCGCACCGCCGGTGCCGGGAACGCCGATGGGCACGGAGAAGCCGATGACCCCCAACTCACACACCCAGGGCGCCGGCACGCCCGAACCGCTGCGCGACTACCGGCTGAGGAAGCTCCTGGTTCGCCGGCAGGCGCTCGCCGACGCCGCCGTCGAGCACCTCTGCCACGACCTGCCCGGCGCGGACCTTCTCTGGAAGAGCCTCCACCGCGTCGAGGAGCGACTGCGGCAGGAGTACCCCGCCGTCTGGGCCCAGTCGAACGCCGAATGGGTGACGGCAGACGCCGCCCGGCTGCACACCGCTGGCCGGCTGGCATTGGAGTCCTGCCGGCTCTGTCGGCAGTGGCACGTATCCGACGTCGAGGTCCGCCCGGCGTCCTGATCGCCACCGTGGCCCCGCCCGCAAGGGCGGGGCCACACCCATGTGCGAGCCGGGTGCGCCGGCGGTCCACACCAGCAGCGTCAGTCGGGCGGCTCCCCCGCGGGAGGATCGACCTCATTGCCGATCCGTCTCATCGCCGGACCCGTACCGGCATGACCGCTACCGCCGACGGCCGGGGTCCCCGGCTCGATGACCCCGCTGAGCTCGACCGCTTTCTCGCCGACTACGCCCCGACCGGCGTGGCCGCCCACTGCTGGGCTGTTCTCGCGCCCGACGCCATCGCCCTGGTCAAGAAGGCGGGACCGCTGACCCGGACCCGCGTGGAGAAGGACATCCAGGCGCTGGGTGCGATCACCGCCCGACTGCTCGAGCGCAACCGAGACCTGTCGCTGGACGAGGCCCTGGCGGACACGACGCTGCTGGACTTCGACCTCGCACTGGCGCGGGGCGGCGCGTCAGACAAGACCCGGGAGAACCGCCGCGGCATCCTGCGCCGGCTGCAGGCGGCCCATCATGACGTGCCGTGGCGCCAGGCTCGGCGCACGGACGGCGAGCGGGTCGACGCCCTGCCTTCACCGTCGCTCGCCAGCGAGATCGCCCGCCTCATCGGCGTCGCCGAGAGAGACCACGGCGCCGACGCGGCCGCCTTCGTCGCCGCGGTGGAGGCAGCCCGCCGCGCTCGCCGCGGGCACGGCGAGGCGGGCGACGCCGATCCGACGGCCTGGCGGCGGGCCCGGGCGTTCGCGGAGCGCCACGGACTCGGACTCACCCAGCGGGTGCTAGCCGCGGCGGTCACCCACGAGGTGCTGCTGACCGAGCAGCCGCTGGCGGTGCACATCGCCGCGGCGGGGCTGACCCGGCGTGACCTCGACCTCGGCCTGCCCCACGCCGCAGCACTGCCGGACCAGCCGTCCGACCGGCACAGGGCGGTGCTGCGCGGCGTCTGACGACCGCCAGCCGCGGTGATTGCCGTGCCGAGCGGCCCCCGCACGGTCCCGGCCCGAGCTGCCCGGAGAGGCCGGGCAGCCGGACCGGGGAGCCGACCTTGACGAGCAACTCCACCCGACCGCGCAAGCCCAGCAAGGCGGCGATGGCCCGCCATCTGGCGCAGGTGCAGGCTCAGCACGAGCAGGAGCGCGAGCTGTCCCCAGCGCTGGCGCAGCTGGTCGACGACTACGCCGGTGCCGGCTACACGGCCGTGCAGATGGCCGCCATCCGGCCGTTCCTCCGCACCGTCATCACCGCCAGCACGCTGACCGGCGCCGAGAGCGTTCGCAAGCACTGCACGCACATCGCCGGACTGGCGGCCTACGCGATCCGGCGCGGCGTCACCCTTGAGCCCGTCCAGGTGCTGACGACCGCCTTCATCGACGAGTACGTGCGCCGCGGCATGACAGCAGTCGGCGACTCGGTCAAGGCCGAGCGTCGGCGGCGCCTGCTCGCCCTCGCCCGCACCGTCAACCCTGGACCGACCACCCCGGCACGGCTCACCCCCATCGGGCACAGCGCGGTCAAGCCGCCCTACACGCCGACGGAACTGGCGGTCATTACCCGCGTCTGCCGCACCCAGCCGACCGAGGCCAAGCGCCGCGACCTGTCGACCGTCGTGGCCCTCGGCGCCGGCGCCGGCCTGGACAGCATCGACCTCCGCCACCTCTACACCGAGCACATCGAGGACCTCGGCGCCGACGGTCTGCAGGTCCACGTTCAGCAGCCGAGGCCCCGGATCGTGCCGGTCCGTTCGCGGCTGGAGGACCGTCTCCGCTCCGCCGTCGACGGCAGGCGGAGCGGCGAGCTGGTGCTCGGCGACAAGGTCGACCGGCGGAACACCGCGGCCCGCGCCGTCGAGAACGCCGCGCTCTACAACGTCCCGCACATCGAGGCGGCGCGGCTGCGCGCCACCTGGCTGGCCGACCTGATGACCGACACCGTCCCCATCGGCGTGCTGCTGAACGCGGCCGGGCTGAAGTCCGCCCGCACGCTGGTCGACCTGGTTCCCCACCTGGGTCCGTGGCTGGAGCACAAGGGCCTGACCACGCCCGCCGTCGATGCGCTGCGCGGGGGCGCCCGATGAGCGCCAAGCACCTCACCCCGGCCCTGGTCGACCGCACCGTGCACGTCATCGACAGCAGCGGCGTCCTGGACATGGCCTGCCCGCCCCGACAGCCCGGCAAGCCCGGCCGGATCGGCAAGATCCGGGACAACACCCGCCTGCTGTTCATCGGCATGCACCTGTGCACCCGGCTGGGGCACGAGACCACTCTCGCCAGCATCCACCAGGTGCTCACCGAAGCCCTGCCCCGTGACAAGCAGTGGGAGCTCGGCGTGCTGCGCCCGCCGACCACGACGAAGCGCACCAACGCCAAGCCCTTCGACCCCGACGCACCCGCGCTGGTCAAGAACGGCAAGCCCCGCAAGAGGATCTGGGCCTAGGACGGCGTCGAGGAGATCGGCTACGACGACCTGTCCAACGCCGCCACCGCCCTGCGGAAGCGGCTCGACTACGGCCACGGCGCGGCCCCGCAGCTCGACGACACCAAGCGCGCCGTCCGCCAGGGGACCGTCGAGCAGATCATCGACGCGCTCATCGCTGTCACCACCATCCCGCGGACCGGCAGCACCAGTGCGCTGGACGCCACCGGGCAGTGGGCCTGGACCCGCGGCCCCGGAAAGCGGAAGAAGGAGCTGGAGAAGGACCTCGCCGACGGCGTCACCGACGGGGGGGACCCGGACGCGCTCGAGGTCGCCGGCATCGCCACAGACGACGAGGGTGCCACCGCGCCCGAGGACCAGAGCGCGCGCGCCCGCCGCCGCCCGCGGCCGCTGCCTCGACGCCGCCTGGGGCTACAAGACGAGCAAGAGCGGCGAGAAGGAGGTCGGCTTCGGCTTCCACCAGCACACCATCTGCCGGGTGCCCGACCCCAACGCCGACGACGACTCCGAGCCGGTGCTCATCGACGGGTTCGTCCTCACCCTTGCCAACGCCGACGTCGTCGAGGCCTCGCTCGCGCTGATCGACCGCATCCGCAGCCGCCACCAGATCACCCGCCTGGTGGGCGACATGCTGTACACCAACCTCAAGGGCGGCCGGTGGGCCGTACCGCTGGCCCAGCGGGGCATCGAACAGGGTCTCGCCATGCGCACCGACAACCACAAGGTCGTCGACATCAACGGCGCGCAGATGCAGCACGGATGGCTGCACTGCGCCGCCGCCCCAATGGACCAGCGGCCGCTGCCGCCGGAGCGCGCCACCGCCGAGGAGTGGGACGCCTTCCACGACGACGTCGACGAGTTCCAGCGCAACTGGGCCTTCGACCGCAAGGAGAGCGGCCTCGGCAAGAGCGTGACCAGCAAGTGGATCTGCCCCGCCCGCGCCGGCCGCGCCGGCTGCCACGCCCTGGGCGCCGCGCAGGTCGAGGCGGCCACCCAGCTGGGGCTGCCGATCATCACCCCGCCGGAGGACCACACCACCCGCAAGTCCTGCACGAACAAGACGATGGACTTCACGCCCGACCCGGACGACGCGAACCACCAGCGCAAGCTGATGCAGCGTGAGTACTACGGCAGCCGCCGGTGGCGGCGGCTGTTCAAGCGGCGGGCGCTGGTCGAGGGGGTCTTCGGGATCCTCAAGAACGCCAGCCGGCAGCGACTGCGCCGCGGTCAGAACCGACTCCCCGGCCTGGCGATGGCCTCCATCGTCGCCGCGGTCAAGGCCAGCGTCTTCAACGAGGAGCAGCCCCGCAGCTGGCACGACCGCACCGCCCGCGGCCCGGCCGACCACCCGCTGCTGCAGCCCGACCCGCCCTACTGGGGCTTCCGCGACCTGACGAAGGAGGAGGCGAAGGCCGTCGACGCCGAGTACCTGCGTCGCCTCCGCGGCGGCCACATGCAGCCGGTCCTCGAGGCTGCCTGACACCTGCGTGAGACGACGAACCGCCCCGGACCTGCAGGTCCGGGGCGGTTCGTCAATCTACGAAGAGTCTCCGCACAATCTGCGAAGACCTCTGGGTGGGTGGAGGTGGCGGGAATCGAACCCGCGTCCTACGACGCCAGTCCAGGGCTTCTCCGAGCGCAGTCCGCTGTGCCTCTGCTCGGCCCCACCGATCGCGCGGACGAGTCGGTGTGACGGGCCCAGTCGCTGTTTGCTTTCCCCTCCTGCACCCGCGACCGGCGCGGAGGGTCAGTCACCTAGCTGATGCCAGGATCCGGGCCGGTGACGAACCCGGGCTGACAGACCCGCTTCGCTGCGTCAGGCAGCGAGAGCGAAGTCAGCGCGACTGTTGTCGGCGCTTGTGTTGTTTGCAACGCGTGGTTAACGAGCTCATCGTTGCCTTCCTCGGCTCGCTTCCCCTGGCCAAACGACCGCAGTCGAGACCATTCACCCCCTGTGTAGTTGTGCAGTCAGGGTAACCGGCCGCGCACCTGAGTTGTTCCCCCGCCGCACCGCCGTCCCCCCGATCGGTCGATCATCGGCTTCTTGCCGCAGACACGGCCGGACACGCCGGCGTGGGCGGCACGAGGGCGATGATCATCGGCGGGCGCGTCAGATCCAGTCGCGGCGCTTGAAGACGACGTAGAGCACCAGGCTCACCGCGGCCATGAGCACGAGCGCGAACGGGTAGCCGAGGTGCCAGTGCGTCTCGGGCATGAAGTCGAAGTTCATCCCGTAGACGGTGCCGACCAGCGTGGGGGCGAACAGGATGGCCGCCCAGGCGGAGATCTTCTTGACCTCCTCGCCCTGCGCGATCGACGCCTCGGTCAGCTCCCGGATCTCGTCGTTCTGCCGCTGCGCCACGAGGGTCGCGTTCACCGTGAGGATGTCGCGCAGCTGCAGGCGGAAGCCCTCCACGCGCTCGTTGACCTGCACGACGTGGTCGGCGACGTCCCGCAAGTAGCTGCGCAGCTCCTCGTCGACGCCGTACTTGTCGAAGCCGGCGGCGATCGCGGCGAGGATGCCGGTCAGCGGCTGCGACGCCCGCTGGAACTCCAGCACCTCCTGCGACAGCTCGTAGATGCGCCGGGAGACGCCGGGGTCGCCGCGGAAGACCTCGGTCTCGATCTCGTCGATGTCGTTGGCGAGACCCGCGACCACGGGCGCGTAGCCGTCGACGACGGCGTCGAGGATCGCGTAGAGCACGGCCTCGCTGCCCTTGGACAGCAGGTCCGGCTCGCTCTCCAGCCGCCGGCGCACCCGCGCGAGGTCGGGCGACTCGCTGTGCCGGACGGTGATCGCGAACTCCTGGCCGAGGAACAGGTGCAGCTCGCCGAACTCCACCTCCTCGCGCTCGTCGACGTACCGGGCGGCCTTGAGGACGACGAAGAGCGTGTCGCCGTAGCGCTCGAACTTCGGCCGCTGGTGGGCGGTGATCGCGTCCTCGACGGCCAGCTCCGGCAGGTCGAACAGCTCGGCGAGCTCCCCCAGCTCGCGCGGCTCCGGCCGGTAGAGGCCGAGCCACGCCAGCCCCTCCTCGCGCTCCGCCAGCGCCTCGCGGGTGCCGGCGGGCGACGCGGGCGTGGCCACCCGGCGGCCGGCCGAGTAGACGGCGTTGTCGATCAGCCGCGAGCGGCGGCGGGTCTCGTCGGCCGGCGACGGCGGCGGGGTGGGGCGCTGCACGCGCGGCTCGACCCGCGGGCGGCGGGTGAGCGTGGAGAAGGCGGTGCGCGGGGAGGTGCGGCGGTCGGCCATGACGGGCTCCCGGGAACGGCGCGGACGAGGACACCGGGCAGGTCCTCCCGCGCGCCGGCGGTGCGGCAGCCGGGCGCAGCTCAGGCGGGGAGGACCTCGGGACTCGGACTGGGAGGCTCGCTGCGCATCGGCGATCCCCTCCCCTCGTCGGCGCCCCCGACCGTCCGGAGGCCGTCGTCCATCGTGACACGCGCTGTCCAGCGCGCGTCCCCCGACGGGGTGAACGTCAGCCGACGTTCCCCAGAACGAGATCGATCATGACCGGCAGCAGCAGCACGATCAGCAGCGCACCGAGGACGTCGAACGAGATCCCCGACCGGATCATCTTGGTGATCGGCACGACGCCCGAGCCGTAGACGATGGCGTTCTGCGGCGTCGACACCGGCAGCATGAAGCCGAACGAGGCCGCGAACGTCGCCGCGAGCGCCGGCACGAACGGGTTCACCCCGGCCGCCATCGCCACCGGGATGATGATCGGCACCACGACCGACGCCGACGCCGTGTTCGACGTCGTCTCGGAGATGACGATCGCGAGCAGCACCGCGAAGACCGTGATCGCGAACGTGCTGGTCAGCCCGAGCAGGTCGGCCGAGCCCTCGCCGATCGTCTCGGCCAGGCCGGTGTCGGCCAGCAGCGACCCGAAGATGATCCCGGTGCCGAAGAGCAGGATCGTGCCCCAGTCGATGGTGGCGGCGTCGCTCCAGTTGAGCGTGAACTCGCGGCGCTTCCAGTCGACGGGGAGCAGGAACAGCAGCGACGCCCCGAGGACGGCGACGATGCCCTCGTCGAGCCGGGCGCTGATCGTCTCGTAGAGGCTCGACTCGGTGCCGGCGGTCAGCGCGATGACGCCCGGGAAGATCCACAGGAAGACCGTGATCCCGAAGGCGATCAGCGTGTTCTTCTCCGCCCGGGACATCGGCCCGAGCTCGGCCCGCTCCTGGGACACGTACTCGTGGACGCCCTCGATGCGGCGGATCTCCGGCTTGTTGAGCAGCAGCAGGACGACGGCCAGCGCGACGAACATCAGCGCGCAGATCGGCAGCGCCATGAGCATCCAGTCGAGGAACCCGATCCGCTCCCCCGTCGCCTCCTCGATCAGCCCGCGGCCGATCAGGTTCGGCGGCGTGCCGACCGGCGTGATCAGGCCGCCGACGCTGGCGCCATAGGCGAGCATCAGCATCAGCGCGGCCCCGACCCGCAGCCGCAGCGGGTCGAAGTCCGGCGCCACCAGCTCCTTGTCCTGCAGCAGCTTGGCGATGACGGTGAGGATGCCGAGCGCGGTGGGCAGCAGCATGGCCACCGTGGCGGTGTTCGACACGAACGCCGACAGGAGGGCGGTGATCAGCCCGAAGGCGATGACCACCCGGGTCGTCGAGGTGCCGACCCAGCGCATGGACAGGATGAACATCGCGAACCGCCGCGCGACGCCGTGCTTGAGCATGGCCGCGGCCAGGATGAACGCGCCGATGAAGGTGAACACGGTCGGCGAGCCGAACGGCGTCAGCGCCTCGTCGGGTCCCACGACGCCGAGGACGACGATCGCCGCGATCCCGATGAGCCCGCCGACGGGGATCGGCACCGGCTCGGTGATCCACAGGACGATGACGCCGAGCAGGATCGCGGCCAGCAGGTGCTGGTCGCGCGGCAGGTCGAACGGCAGCAGCGCGAAGACGATCGTCACCACCGGCGCGAGGAACAGGCCGACCGTGCGCCGACCCTTCTCGAACCTCTCCTCCGCCGGGCTGAGCTGCTGCTCGCCGAGGCTGCGGTAGGTCGCGCTGCCGGTGAATGCGGCGTCGACGTCGGTCCTGTTCGCCGTCGCACGGGACTCCGTCGCGGTCATGACCCCTCCTCGGAGCGGGCGCGATCCAGACGACACGAGTCTCAGGTGGGCGGACCTCCCCCGCCACCGCACCGCCGGAGGCGGCGGTCGGGTCCGGCGTCAGCGCCCGGCGAACAGCCCGTCGGGGTAGGCGCCGGCGCCGGCGATGCGGGCGGAGAAGCCCTTGCCCAGCTCGACCACCCGCGCCGTCCGCTCCGGGCCGAGGTGCGCCCACGGCGCGGCGGACAGCGCGTCGGTCTCCGCCTCGATCCGGGCGCGCAGCGCGGCACCGTCGGCGGTCAGGCCGTCGCCGTCCAGCAGCCCGCGCGCGGTGAGCGACTCCACGGTGGCCGCCCACTCCTCGTCGCTCCAGCCGCGGGTCGCCTTGGCACCGGGCTCGGAGAAGCCGCGGCCGGTGACGGTGTGGGTGACCAGCGCCTCGAGGCCGGTCAGCCCCGCCCGCAGCAGCGCGGTCAGGTGCCCGTCGCCGCGGTGCTCGCGCAGCAGCGTGGCGCCGTGCCAGAGCTGCAGCACCGGCTCGTCGGGCCAGGGCTGGTCGGCGTGGCCGGCGTAGAGCGGGCGGGCCTCGGGCGTCAACGCCGAGCAGGCCTCGCGCAGCAGGCCGGCGAGCTCGGCGACCTCCGGGGCGGCGACGACGTCGTCGCCGAGCAGGCGGGTGAGCGAGGCGCGGGCGGCGGCGTACCGGGCGGCGACGACGTCCTGCGGCGAGGCGAGGGTCCACGCCCGCGGCACGTGCCGGGCGATCAGCGCCGGCGAGAAGTTGTAGAAGGTCGCCGCGACCACGCCGGGGCCGACGGCGCCCATGGCCGCCGCCCGGCCGGCGAAGTAGCACATCCGCCCGGGCCGCAGCCCGATCGCGGTGAGGTGCTCGTCCTGCTCGGGCGCGAAGTAGAGGTGGTTGTGCAGCGGCTCGACGGCGCGGTGCGCGCGGGCCACCACCTTGGGGTCCACGAGCGCAGGCGTGCCGGCGGGCTGATCGACGCTGACCATGCGCCGGACAGTAGCTAGGCGCGCACCGGCGGCAGCGCCCGGGCCCAGGAGACCTGCGTGCGGCGCACGGCGAAGCCGAGCGCCTCGTACAGCCGCCGCGCGCCGGTGACGTTCTCGCTGTCGACCTGCAGCGACGCCCGCCCGCAGCCGGCCTCGGCGGCGATCCGCAGCGAGCGCACGATGGCCGCGCTGGCCAGCCCGCGGCCGCGCGCCTCGGGCAGCGTGCCGATCTGGCCGTAGTGGGCCTCCTCGACCCCGGTCGCCCGGGTGTCGGCCTCGTACACGTAGACCAGCGCGTAGGCGACGACGGCGCCGTCGGCGAGCACCAGCGTCGACAGGTCGGGCCGGAAGGCGCGCTGGCCGGTGAACAGCGTCTGCCAGGTGGCCGGGTCGCGCTCGCTGGAGCCGTGGTGCTGGGTGAAGGCGGCGTTGTGCGCCCGGCGCACCTCGTCGTCGCGGTCCCAGGTGAACGGCACCAGGTCGACGCCGGTCCCCTCCGGGGAGTCGGGGAGGTCGGTCAGCGGCCGCTCCATCTGCCGGTACCACCGCACGGCGGTCAGCCCCGCCCGGTCCGCCAGCGCGGCCAGGCCCGGCATCGTCTCGGGGACGGCGACCGACAGCCGCGCCGGCGCCTCGGGGTGCCGCTCGGCGTGGATCTCGGCGCCGCGGGCCAGCTGCCAGTCCAGCAGCGCCTGCCCGATGCCGCGGCGGCGGTGCTCGGGGTGCACCCGCCCCTCCAGGTAGACGGCGAACGCGTCGCGGAAGGTCGACGGGGCCATGGCGGTGGCCCAGCCCAGCAGCTCGCCGGCGGGACCGTGCACCGCGATCCCGTCGCTGCCCAGGTCGAACAGGTCGTTGACCCACCACTCGGTGAGGTCGTCGGCGTCGTAGTTCTCGCCGGTGTCGTCGACCTTCTCGGCGGCGTCGAGCAGGGCGGCGACGGCGTCGACGTCGTCGGCGGTCAGCGGCCGGGAGGTGAGGCCGGGCGGCAGGTCGAGGGGCGGCACAGGGGCCGAGGCTAGAGAACGGCGCCCGGGCGGGCCACCGAGTTCAGCGCCGGGCGAAGAGGCAGAACGGGTGCCCGGCGGGGTCGGCGTAGACGCGCACCACCTCGGCGTCGTCCTCGTGCCCGCCCAGCGGCCGCGCGCCCGCGCTCTCGGCCACCGCGCAGGCGGCCTCGAGGTCGTCGACCTCGATGTCGAGGTGCAGCTGCATCTGCTGGTCGCCGGGGCCGGCCGGCCACACCGGCGGCACGTGGTCCTCCTCCAGCTGGAAGGACAGACCGGTGCCGCCGTCCGGCGGCCGCAGGGTCACCCAGCCCGGCTCCTGCGTGCCGAACGGCCAGCCGAGCAGCTCCTGGTAGAAGGTGGCCAGCGCGGCCGGGTCGGGCGCGCCCAGCACGGCGGCCGTCAACGAGAAGGTCGGCATCAGCCCTCCACTCCGAACAGACGGGCGCCGTTCTCCCAGAGGACGGCGCGCAGCCAGTCCTCCCCGAGACCGAGCCGGTGCAGCGCGGCGAGCTGGTGCGCGTACGGGTACGGGATGCTCGGGAAGTCGCTGCCGAGCAGCACCTTCCCGCGCAGCGCCGACAACCGCGACCGGTCGGCCGGGTCGAAGGGCATGAGCCGCTCGGTGAAGTCGGTGGCGAACATCGTGGTGTCGAGGTGCACCTGCTCGTAGCGCTCGGCCAGGTCGAGGAAGGCGCCGTACTCGGGCATGCCCAGGTGCGCGATCACCAGCTGCAGCCGGGGGTGCCGCTCGAGCAGGCCGGCCGTCGGCTCCGGGCCGGTGTGCTCGCCGGCCAGCGGGCCGGAGCCGCAGTGGATCACCACCGGCGTGCCGGTCTCCGCCAGCCGCCCCCACACGGGGTCGAGCAGCGGGTGCCGCGGGTCGAAGGCGCCCACCTGCACGTGCACCTTGAACACCCGCGCGCCGCCGGCCAGCGCTTCGGCGACGTACGCCGGCGCCTCCGGCTCGGGGTAGAACGTCGCCGACCGCAGCACCCGCGGGTGCCGGGCGGCGAACTCCGCCGACCAGTCGTTGAGCCAGGCCGCCATGCCCGGCTTGTGCGGGTACGGCAGCGTGGGGAACGCCCGGACGCCGAGCCGCTCCAGCACCGCCAGCCGCTCCTCGTCGGGCAGCGGGTAGGCGATCGGCCACGCCGCGCCGTAGTGCGCCTCGGCGGCCTCGAAGAACTTCCACACCTTGGCCTGCACCGACGGCGGCAGGAAGTGCACGTGCACGTCGAACAGCCCGGGCAGGCCGAGCTCGCGCCAGTACCGGGGGACGTCGGCGTCGTCCTCCGGCGGCATGACCATCAGAGGGTCACCACGACCTTGCCGCGCACGTGCCCGCCGGCCACCAGCTCCTGCGCCTGCGCGGTCTGCTCCAGCGGGAACGCCTTCGCGATCGACACCCGCAGCTGGCCGGCGTCGGCCATGCGGGCGAGCTCCTCGAGGTCGTGGCGCTCCGGCCGGACGAAGACGTAGCGGCCGCCCATGTCGTTGACCGCCGGGTCGACCACGCTGGCGACCCGCGACACGCCGCGCACCTGCTTCGGGGCGTCGGACAGCGCCGCTCCCCCGGCCAGGTCGAGGACGGCGTCGACCGGCTCGGACAGCTGCTCGCTGACCGGGCCGGCGGAGTAGTCGACCACCTCGGCCGCGCCGGCGTCGGTGAGGAAGCCGCGGTTGCGCGGGCTCGCGGTGCCGATCACGTGCGCGCCCAGCGCCACGGCGATCTGGACGGCGAAGAAGCCGACCCCGCCGGCGGCCCGGTGCACGAGCACCCGGTCGCCCTCGCCGACGTCGAGCGCCTCGGTCAGCGCCTGGTAGGCGGTGAGCCCGGCCAGCGGCAGCGCGCCGGCCTCGGCGAACGACAGCGACGACGGCTTGCGCGCCACGCAGCGCTGCGGCGCCGGCACGAGCTCGGCCGCCGTCCCCCACTGGACGTCGTCGCGGCGCAGGTAGCCGAACACCTCGTCGCCGGGGGCGAGGTCGTGGACCGCCGGCCCGACGGACTCGACGACCCCGGCGAGGTCCCAGCCCGGCACGATCGGGAAGCGGTGCGGGAAGGCCCCGGCCAGGTGTCCCTCGCGGATGCCGATGTCGACCGGGTTGACCCCGGCGGCCTGGGCGCGGACCAGCACGGTGTCCGGCCCGACCGGCGGATCGGGGAGGTCGTCGCGCACCTGAAGGACGTCGACGCCGCCGAAGCGGTCGTAGGCGATGCCTCTCATGACGGGCCGATCACCGGCGGCCCTTCACGTACCGGCCGAACGCCTTCTGGATCTCGCGGCGCGAGTCGCGCTCGGCGAGGTCCTGCCGCTTGTCGTAGGCCTTCTTGCCGCGCGCCAGCGCGAGGGTGGCCTTGACCTTGCCGTCCTTGAAGTACAGGTCCAGCGGGACGAGCGTGAGCCCGCCCTCCTTGGTCTTGCCGATCAGCTTGTCGATCTCGGCGCGGTGCATGAGCACCTTGCGCTTGCGGCGCGGGGCGTGGTTGGTCCAGGTGCCCTCGGTGTACTCCGGGATGTGCACGTGCTGCAGCCACACCTCGCCGCCGTCCACGGTGGCGAAGCCGTCGACGAGCGAGGCACGTCCGGCCCGGAGGCTCTTCACCTCGGTGCCGGTGAGCACCAGGCCCACCTCGTAGGTGTCGAGGATCGAGTAGTCGTGCCGCGCCTTCTTGTTCTGGGCGATCAGCTTGCGCCCCTGTTCCCGCGGCATGACCCCAGGTTACCGAGGGCGCCGCTCCCGCACGGCCGACAAGGTCAGCAGCACCGCCGACGTCGCCGCCCAGGTGGCGCTGCAGGCCATCCACGCCGGGGTGATCGCGACCATGCGCACCCGCTCGCCGACGTTCACCGGCAGTCCCCGCAGGGGCAGAACCCGGTCCAGATCTTCTGCAGCCGCTTGCGCACGAGCCCAGCCCTCTCCACGTCGTCGGGGAAACGGCCGGAATCTACCCGTGGGTAACCCGCGTCACACCTGAACGCGCTAGAGGCGGACGTACAAGCGCAGGGTGACGTAGGCGGCGATACCTGCCAGACCGACCCCGGCCGCGGCGATGATCGGGCTGATCGTGGCGATCGCGCCCCAGTCGACCGGCGGGATGATGCCGGCCTTGATCGGCCCGGCCAGCGTCTTGTCGACGAAGAGCACCTTGGTCAGCACCAGGCCGCCCACGGCCAGCAGCGCACCGATGAGCCCGGCGACCGCCGCCTCGAGGATGAACGGCAGCTGGGTGTACCAGCGCGAGGCGCCGACCAGCCGCATGATGTTGGTCTCGTTGCGCCGGTTGAAGGCCGCGAGCTGGATCGTGTTGGAGATCAGCAGCAACGCGGCCAGGGCTTGCACGACGGCCACCGCGATCGTCGCGTTGCGGGCGCCGTTGAGCAGGCTGAACAACCGGTCGAGGAAGTCGCCCTCGTCGCGCACCTGGTCGACGCCGTCCTGCCCGTTCGGGAACTCCGCGGCGATGACCGAGTAGCGCTCGGGGTTGACCAGCTCCACGCGGAAGCTCTCCGGCAGCGCGTCCGGCGGGGTGTTGTTGACCAGCTCGGGCTGCTGGCTGAACTGCTGCTGGAAGCGCTCGTAGGCCTCTTCCTTGGACTCGTAGACGTAGCTGGCGACCTCGGGCGAGTCGTCGAGCTTGGCCTCGATGGCGCTGCGCTGCTCGTCGGTGACGTCGTCGGTCAGGAAGATGGAGACCTGCACCTTGTCGTAGTAGATCTCCTTCATGTCGGAGATCATCCCGGCGATCAGCAGGCCGGTGCCCATGAGCCCGAGGGAGATGGCCGTCGTCAGGATCATCGCGACCGTCATGGTCAGGTTGCGACGCAGCCCGGTGGCCACCTCGGAGAGCACGAAGTTGACGCGCATGGATTCCCTGTCGTGGAGTTCTGCAGGTCGAGGGGGTCGGAGACCCTGGGGCTAGCGGCCCACGCCGTAGACGCCGCGCGACTGGTCGCGGGCGATGACGCCGCCGTTGAGCTCGATCACGCGCCGGCGCATGGAGTCGACGATGTGGTAGTCGTGCGTCGCCATGATCACCGTGGTGCCGGTGCGGTTGATCCGCTCCAGCAGCAGCATGATCCCCTCGCTGGTCTCGGGGTCGAGGTTGCCGGTGGGCTCGTCGGCCAGCAGCACCAGCGGCCGGTTGACGAAGGCGCGGGCGATCGCCACCCGCTGCTGCTCACCGCCGGAGAGCTCGTGCGGCAGCCGGGCGGCCTTGCCCTCGAGCCCGACCATCTCCAGCACCTCGGGGACGACGCGCTTGATCGTCCGTTGCGGCTTGTTGATGACCTCGAGCGCGAAGGCGACGTTCTCGGCCACCGTGCGGTTGCGCAGCAGGCGGAAGTCCTGGAAGACGCAGCCCATGGTGCGGCGCAGCTTCGGCACCTTCCACTTGCTCATGGTGTTGAGCGTCTGGCCGTTGATCGAGATCGTGCCCTTGGTGGGGTCCTCCTCCTTCAGCAGCAGCCGGAGGAAGGTCGACTTGCCCGACCCGGACGAGCCGATCAGGAAGACGAACTCGCCCTTGTCGATCTCGGTCGACACGTCATCGAGGGCCGGCCGGGAGTTGGCCGGGTAGATCTTGGTGACGTGTTGCAGTTCGATCACGGAGGTTCACGGTACCGGTCGGATCGCCGATCATGCCGCCGTCGCCCGGAGACTCTCCGGGACGACCTCCGCGACCAGCAGCGAACTGGTGCCGGTGTGACGAACGGGACGCCGTCCATCAGCTCGCGGGCACGGACTCCTGCTGCCGCCGCCACCGGATCCCCGCCTCGATGAACGCGTCGATGTCGCCGTCGAGGACGGCGGTGGTGTTGCCGGTCTCCTGCTCGGTGCGCAGGTCCTTGACCATCTGGTACGGGTGCAGCACGTAGGAGCGCATCTGGTTGCCCCAGCTGCTGCCCTCGCCCTTGAGCGCGTCCATGGCGGCCCGCTCCTCCTCCTGCCGCTTGGCCAGCAGGCGGGCCTGGAGCACGCGCATCGCGGCCGCCCGGTTCTGGATCTGGCTCTTCTCGTTCTGGCAGGAGACGACGATCCCGGTGGGCAGGTGGGTGATCCGGACGGCGGAGTCGGTCGTGTTGACGCTCTGCCCGCCCGGGCCTGAGGACCGGAAGACGTCGATGCGGATCTCGTTCTCGGGGATGTCGACGTGGTCGACCTGCTCGACGACCGGCAGCACCTCGACGCCGGCGAAGGAGGTCTGCCGGCGGCCCTGGTTGTCGAACGGCGAGATGCGCACCAGCCGGTGGGTGCCCTGCTCGACCGAGAGGGTGCCGTAGGCGTAGGGGTGCTTGACGGCGAAGGTGGCGGACTTGATGCCCGCCTCCTCGGCGTAGGAGATGTCGTAGACCTCGACGCCGTACTTGTGCCGCTCGGCCCAGCGCAGGTACATGCGCATGAGCATCTCGGCGAAGTCGGCGGCGTCGACGCCCCCGGCCTCCGAACGGATGGTCACCAGCGCCTCGCGGGCGTCGTACTCGCCGTTGAGCAGGGTGCGGACCTCGAGCTCGTCGATCTCCTTGCGCAGCCCCTCGAGCTCGCGGTCGGCCTCGGCGAGGCTGCCCTCGTCGCCCTCCTCCTCGGCCAGCTCGTGCAGCACGGCGGCGTCGTCGAGCCGGCGGCGCAGTTCCTCGACCCGGCGCAGGTCGCCCTGCAGGTAGGACAGCTTCGAGGTCAGCGCCTGCGCCTTCTCGACGTCGTCCCACAGGTCCGGGGCGGCGGCCTGCTGCTCCAGCTCGGCGATGTCGCGCCGCAGCTTGTCCACGTCGAGGACGGCCTCGATGGACTTCAGGGTCGTGTCGAGCTCGTCCAGGACGACGGAGAAGTCAGCGGCCACGTCGATCCAATGTAGTCGTGCGCGGCGGGTGGGTCCGGGCAGGGAGAACGAGCAGGGGCGAGCCCGGCCGATCCGCCCCGGGTCAGGAGAGGACGGCGCCGGGCGCGCGGCGCCAGACCGTCATCCACCGCGCAAGGTCTCCGGCCGGCATGGGCCGGGCGATGTGGTGGCCCTGCGCGAAGGTGCAGCCCAGGTCCATGACGCGGGCCAGCTGGTCGGCGGTCTCCACCCCCTCGGCGAGCGTGCGCATGCCCAGGGCGGAGGCGAGCCCGACGACGGCGGCGATGGCGGCGGCCGACGACCGGGCGCGGTCGCCGGCGCCGGCGACCAGGCTGCGGTCGATCTTGAGGATGCCGGCGGGGATGTTGACCAGCTGGCCCAGCGACGAGTAGCCGCTGCCGAAGTCGTCGATGGACACCTCGATGCCGCTGCGGCGCAGGATCGCGAACTGCTCGGCGGCCCGCTGCGGGTCCGGGGCGACGGAGGTCTCGGTCAGCTCGACCAGCAGGCGCGACGGGTCGAGACCGGCCGCGGTGAGCGCGTCGGTGACGTCGTCGAGCAGGGTGCCGGTGGCGAGGTGCCCGGCGCTGATGTTCACGCCGGTGACCAGGTCGAGGCCGCGGGCCAGCCACTCCGCGGTCTGCCGGGCCGCCTCGCCGAGCACCCACCGGGCCAGCGGGACCACGAGGTCCTGTCGCTCCGCCGCGGCCAGGAAGTCGCCCGGGTGCAGCAGCCCGCGCTCCGGGTGCTGCCAGCGGACCAGCGCCTCGACCCCGCTGCACTCGCCGGTGGGCAGGAACATGACCGGCTGGTAGTGCAGCAGGAGCTGGCCGCCGGCGATCGCGTCGCTGAGCTCGCCGGCGAGCAGCGCACGGCGCTCGGCGGCCGCCCGGAGGTCGCTGGTGAAGGTGTGCACCCGGCCGCGACCGGCGGCCTTGGCCGCGTACATGGCCAGGTCGGCGTCGCGCACGAGGTCGGTCGCGCGGGCGCTGCCGACGTCGTCGGCCGGCGTCGCGGCGATGCCGATGCTGGCGGTCAGCCGCGCCGTGCGCCCACCCAGCGCGAACGGCTCGTCGAACGCCGTCGCGAACCGCTCGGCCAGGGCGACCGCGCCGTCGGCGTCGCAGTCGCGGCACAGGACGACGAACTCGTCGCCCCCGAGCCGCCCGACGGTGTCCCCGGCGCGGGTGCGGCCGCTCAGCCGCGCGGCGATCTGGCGCAGCAGCTCGTCGCCGACCTCGTGGCCGAGGGAGTCGTTGACCTCCTTGAACCCGTCGCAGTCCAGGAACAGGACGGCGACGGGGCCCCGGCCGGGGCGGCGCAGCTCCTCGTCGATGAGCTCGTGCAGGTGCGCGCGGTTGGGCAGCTCGGTGAGGTGGTCGTGGCGGGCCTGCCAGGAGGAGGTCCGCTCGGCGTGGACCCGCGCGGTGATGTCGGTGTGCGTGACGACGATCTGCCCGCTCCCGTCCACCCGGGAGGCCTGCAGGTGGAACCAGCGGGTGCCACCGGCGCCGTCGGGGACGGCGCAGTCGGTGGCGTAGGCGTCGAGCTCGCCGTCGGCGAGCGCGCGCAGCGAGCCGACGACCGAGCGGGTGAAGGTGTCGTCGAGGAAGCGCAGCGCGGAGTCGAAGTAGTTGCCGCCCACGCCGAGGGCCACGGCGGCCGGCGCGGCGGCGTTGCGGGCCACCCAGGCGGAGTTGGCGAGCAGCACGGTGCCGTCGGGCCCGACGAGGACCGTTGGCGAGGGCAGCGCGTCCAGCACGGCCTCGACCCGGACGGCCTCGTTCGCCGCACGCACCGTCACGCGCCCCTCCCCGACGACGGCGGACCGCCGACGCGGCGGCCCCTCTCCCCCACCATCGGATGCCGCGCGGGCGTTGTTGAGTTCCGCCACGCCGCGAGACCCGAACGGGTGAGCGCCGACGGCGTGTCGGGCCGGGACGCGCGGATCAGGGCTCGCGGGTCTCGGCGGCCAGCCAGGCCAGGTAGGCGGGGTTGCCGCCGACGAGCGGCAGCGCGATCACGCAGGGGACGTCGTAGGGGTGCAGCTCGTCGGCGCGGGCGACGATCGCCGGCACCAGCGACCGGCGGGTGTGCAGGGCGACGCGGGCCTCGGCCTCGTCGTGCACCGCGCCCTCCCACCGGTAGATCGACCGGATCTCGCGCACGGTGTGCCCGCAGGCGGCCAGCCGCTCCTCGACCAGCGTGCGGGTGAACCCGGCCAGCCAGTCGGCGTCGTCGGCGGTGACCACGACCTCGCAGAACCCGGTGTCCTCCACGTGCCGATCCTGCCCAGCTGGGTAGGGCGGGCGCATGAGCGACTTCGTGAACATCCGGCTGGACGGCGAGGAGTACGTGCTGCGCCCGCAGGAGGGCGCCCTGCAGGTGGGCCGGCGGGTCGGCGGCGACGTCACGTGGCTCGACGAGGTCGACACCGGCCTGTTCCCCGACGCCGCCCGCCAGGCCGTCGAGCGGGGCGACGCCGAGGACCAGGCGCTGCTCACCGCGCTGCGCGGCGTGATCCAGGCCGAGGTCGAGCGCGGGGGCTGACGAGCCGCCTCAGACCACGGCGCGGGCGCCGCCGAGGAGCAGCAGCTCGGCCTCGTCGGCCTCCATCGGCCGGGCGAACAGGTACCCCTGCGCGCGGGTGCAGCGGCCGTCGAGCAGGCCGCTGCGCTGCTCCTCCAGCTCGATGCCCTCGGCGACGATCTCGAGGTCGAGGGCGTGGCCCAGGTCGATCATGCCGCGCAGCACCGGCGGCAACTGGCCGTCGGGCGCGATCGCGGCCACGAACGACCGGTCGATCTTGAGCACGTCGACCTCGAACCGGCTCAGGTGGCCCAGCGACGACTGCCCGGTGCCGAAGTCGTCCAGCGCCACGCGGACGCCCAGTGCCCGCACCGCGCCCAGGCAGCGGGCCGCGCGAGCGGGGTCCTGGACGAGGGCGCCCTCGGTGACCTCGAGCACCAGCGTCGCGGGCGCCAGCCCGGTCCGGGCGAGCGCCTCGGCCACGTCGTCGACGAGGTCGGGCGAGGACAGCTGCACCGGCGACACGTTGACCGACATGGTGAGGGCGTCGGTCCCGGCCACGTGCCGCCACGCCGCCGCCGTCGCGGTGGCCTCGCCGATGACCCAGGCGCCGATGTCGCGGATCAGCCCGAGTTCCTCGGCGACGGGCACGAACCGGTCCGGCGGCACCGCGCCGAGCGTCGGCGACTGCCACCGCAGGAGGGCCTCGAAGCCGTGCACACGGCCGTCGGCCAGGTCGACGACGGGCTGGTACACCAGCCGGAGCTCGCCGTTGCCGAGCGCTCCGCGCAGGCCCTGCTCCAGCAGCCGCCGCTCCTGGGCGGCCGCCCGCATGGCCGGGTCGAAGGCGGTGACCCGGCTGCGGCCGGACGCCTTGGCCACGTACATGGCGATGTCGGCGTCGCCGATCAGGGAGTCGCTGGTGGCGCCCGGGGCGGCCAGCGCGACCCCGATGCTGCCCGAGACCTGCACCCGCTGGCCCGCGACGACGAGCGGACGGGTGAGCAGCTCGAGCACCCGCGCCGCCGTCGCCTCGATGTCGGCGGGGCCGTCGCCGCCGTCCACCACCACGGCGAACTCGTCGCCGCCGAGCCGGGCCACGAGGTCGCCGGCCCGCACCGCGGAGGTGAGCCGGGCGGCGACCTCGCGCAGCAGCTCATCGCCGGCCGGGTGACCGAGGGTGTCGTTGACCCCCTTGAAGCCGTCGAGGTCGACGAGCGCGAGCCCGACCGAGCCGGATCGCCGGCCGGGGCCCAGCGCCCGCTCGAGCCGCTGGGTCAGCAGGGCCCGGTTGGCCAGGCCGGTGAGCGGGTCGTGGAAGGCCAGGTGGGCCACGGCGGCCTCGGCCCGCTTGCGCGCGGTGATGTCGGTGGCGTGGACGACGACGCCGCGCACGTCCGCATCGCCCCCGAGGTCGATCAGGCGCACGCCGAGCCAGCCCTGCTCGCCGTTCCAGCGGCAGGCCAGCTCCGACTCGACCACCACGCCGGGCCCGGCCTGCCGGACCCGGTCGGCCAGCGCACGGGCGTCCGCCACGGCGACGCCCGAGCGGCGCAGCAGGGCGGCCAGCGTCGCGACGTCCTCCCGTCCCGCCCCCAGCAGCGCGGTGAGCGAGCTGGGGTCGCTGACCAGCCGGCCGTCCTCGGACAGCACGGCGACGGCGTCGGCGGAGTGCGCGGCCAGCGCCGCGCTGTAGCGCTGCTGCGCGCGGACCTGCGCACGGGCCCGCGCCTCCCCGCGGAGCAGCCGGGCCGCTCGCCAGAAGATCAGGACGGCCAGCACGAGGGAGCCGGCGAAGACGGGCACGTGCAGCAGGGCGTCGGCGGTCAGTTCCTGCAGCAGGTCGATGAAGCTCGGCACCAGCAGCGCGCCCAGGCAGACAGCGAGCCGGCCGAGGCCACCCTTCGGCCGGTCGTCGTCCTCCTCGGCGGGCCCCTCCGCGCCTGCACCCGCCCCGGGGCCTCCCCAGGTCGCCGAGCCGAGCAGCACCGCGGCGAGCATCCAGCCGGTGTCCGTCCACGCGCTGATGCCACCGAGCTCGACCAGCGCGTAGGCGAGGTCCGAGGCGAGCCAGCAGACGGCACCGGCCGCGACGACCAGCGCGCCGATCTGCTCGCGCCGCCGGACGACGACGAGCCGGAAGACCAGGCCGATGAGCGCGGCGTCCATCGCCGGGTACAGGACCCAGACCAGCCGGGTGGCCAGGGAGACGGAGGTGTCGCTGAGCGTGGCGGCGAGCGAGAGCTGCCAGACGACGAGCAGTGCACCGATGAACACGACGACGGCGTCGATCCAGCCGTCGACCTGCTGGCCTCGGGAGCGCCCGGAGAGACCGGCCATCCGCCACAGTCCCGCCCCCACGGCCGCGTACGCGGCGACGTAGGCGACGTCTGCGGCAGAGACGTCGGTCGACCCGCCGGTCCAGGACACGAGCTGCCAGAGGAGGTCGCCGACCGCGGACAGCGTGACACCGCAGGCGAGGGCGACCGTGCCGGGCCGCCGCCCCGTCCGCACCGCTCCCCACCAGGCCAGCAGGGCGGCCAGCCACGTCACGGCCAGGTAGACGACCTGCGACGCCAGGCTGCCGTAGACGACTGCGTGGACGGCCAGCACCACCGCGACCGCACCGCACGCGACTGCCCAGCTCCCGAGCCGCACTCCGCTCGAACGCACCGTTCACTCCCTCGACCGCACTGGCGTTGCCTGCCCATCGGGTGCCGCGCGGGAGGTCTGGACGGAGGTGTTCCGCTTTCACCCGATCGGGTGACGTCAGCGGTCGCGCAGGCGGCGGACGAAGGCGAGGCCCGACCACGTCGCGTCGACGGCGCACACCTTGACGTCGACCAGCCCCTCCGCCAGCCCGAAGTCCCGGACCACGTTCTCGGTGAGGTCGGTGGGGACGCCGCTGCTGCGCTTCGGCCAGCACACCCACAGCCGCCCGGCGCTCGCCAGCCGCGGCACGAGCGCCGGCCAGCGGGCGTGCAGCCGGGCGGCGTCGGGGGCGAAGAGCAGGACGACGTCGTAGGGCTCGCGGCCGGGGCGGCGGTGCCCGTCGACCGGCACCCCGGCCGGGACGCCGTCGAGCAGCACCCGGCTGCCCGCCCGGATCCCGAGCTTGGCCGGCAGCGGGGTGCCGCTGTACCCGCTGCTCACGGCTGGTCCGGCCAGAGCAGGCGCGCCGTCTCCTCCCACGTCTCCAGCCCGCGGCCGCCACCGAGCGCGATGCCGTCGAGGTCGAGGTCGGCGAGCACGCCCCAGTGGTCCGACGGCGCCGCCTGCGCGTCGCCGGTCAGCACCACCCGCGCCGAGCGGACCGCCACCCGCGGCTGCCAGGTGAACGGCGAGCCCACGAGCACGTAGTCGATGCGCCGGTGGTGGTCGGGCTCGGCGAAGACGGCGGCGGCGAACGGCGCGACGTAGGGGTTGTCGGTCGACCAGGTGTGCGGCCGCCCCTCCCCCGCGACGGCGAACGCGTCGGCCCACGAGGTGCTGCGGCCCTGCAGGCTCTGCTTCCCGGTGAGGAAGCGGATGCTGGCGTGCTCCGGCGTCGCGTCGAAGTCGCCGCCGATGACCGGCGGGTACCGGTCCCCGGCCGCGAGCTCGGTGAGGCCGGCGTCGAGCGCGACGACGACGTCCTCGCGCAGCGCCTCCTGGTGCGGCCAGCCGTGGCTGGTGGTCGCCGAGCAGAACCAGAACTCCGCCGCGCCCACCGCGACGCGGACGGCGAGCGCCACCCCGCCGTGCGGCAGCTCGAGCACGTGCCGCGCCAGCACCGGGTGCCGGGTGGCGACGGCCACGCCGGGGTCGCCGCGGTAGGCGCCGTCGCGGCGCTCGTAGACGACCTCGTAGCCGAGCGGGCCGAGCAGCTCCCCGGCCTGGTTGCCCTGCCCGGGCCCGGCGTCGACCTCCTGCAGCGACACCACGTCGGGCGCGAGCAGCCCGATCTCGGCGCGGAGCAGGCGGCGGCGGACCTCGTACGGCCCGCTGCGGGCCCACACGTTCAGCTGGAGAACTCGCACCCGGCCGAACCTAGGGCGACGGGGTGACCTCGCGCAGGCCGGCGCCGGGGCAGGCCGCCGCCGGCTCGGGCGCGGTGACGCAGCCGAGGAAGGCGACCTCGCGGGACTCGTAGGCGTCGCGGTCGGTGTTCCAGGCCCGCACGTGCCCGGCGCCCTCCACCCGCACCTCCTCGACCAGCTCGGGGTGCGCCGCGCGCAGCTCCTCGGTGGTGGACGGCGGCACGAGGTCGTCGGCGGTCCCGTGGAAGACCAGCGCCGGCACGGTCAGCCAGTCGCCGGGCAGGTAGTCGACGGCGTCCCAGTCGAGGTCGTAGCGCCAGCCGGCGATCCACTGCGCGGTGCCGGTGAGCACGTCGGGGACGCCGCCGACCACGGGCAGGTCCCGCTGCGCCGCGCCGTGCGCCACGGTGGCGCGCAGGTCGAGCATCGGCGCGTCCAGGACGACGCCGCGCACCAGCGACGCCGACGCCGCGTTCTGCAGGAACGCGGCCACGATCCCGCCGCCCATCGACGAGCCGTACAGGACGACGTCCTCCGCGCCGTGCTCGACCGCGTACCGCACCGCGGCCTCCAGGTCGCGCCACTCGGTCGCGCCGTAGGCGTACCGCCCGCTCGGGTCGGCCGGCGCCTCCGGGTCGTTGCGGTAGGTGATCACCAGCGCGGGCAGGCCGGCGCTGGTCACCGCCGGCCCCACGGCGCGCAGCGTCTCCGCGCGGTCGGCGCCCTTGCCGTGCACGGCGACGAACCAGGTGCTCGACATGCTCGGCAGGAACCACGCCGGGCACTCCCCGCCGCCGCAGGGGACGGCCACCTCCTCGTACGGCGCGCCCCAGGCCTGCCGCGGGTCGTCCCACACCCGGCCCACCAGCGCGGCCGGGGTGCCGGGCTCGGGCCCGACGGCGCCGTCGAACACCCGGAGGACCCGGCCGTCGCCGAGGTCCTCGGGCTCACCCGACACCACGGCGGAGCCGCCGTCCCAGACCAGCCCGAAGGTGCCCGCGGTGGTCAGCGGGTCCCGGTCGACGTCGTCGCCGGCGGGGCGGAGCACCACGCCGCGGTCGGTGTAGGAGTCGACGACGAGGTCGTAGCGCTGCGGGCCGTCGTCGGGGTCGACCTCGAAAGCCCCGGAGTGGATCTCGCCGGAGTAGTACCAGCCGGCGCCGCCGAGCAGGACGACGGCGAGCAGCGCGAGCACGCCCAGGACGACGACCGCGCGGCGACCGCGGCGGCGGGGACGGCGCTCGTCGGCGAGCACCCCTTCGCTGACCACGGGCGGGAACCTATGCGGCGCGGCCCCGTTCGGCCGCGACCGCCTCGCGGACGGCGGGCGCGACCTCGGCCCCGAAGCGGGCCAGCTCGTCGGCGTCGTCGGTGGCCAGCACGAAGGTGGCGAACCCGTGCTCGAGGGCCAGCCCGGTCAGCCGCTCGGCCGGCACGTCCGGGCCGACGTTGAGCAGCCGGCGGACCTGCGCGGGCTTGCGGCCGGCGTCGGCGGCGGCCTCGTCGATGACCGCGTGGGCCTCGGCGATGCCGTCGTCGTCCAGGTACGCCAGCGACGGCAGCCAGCCGTCGGCGCTGCGGCCGACCAGGCGCAGCATCCGCGGCCGCAGCGCGCCGAGCCAGATGGCGATGTCGTGCGCCGGGCGGGGGCCGCGCTTCGCCCCGTCGACGGCGTGGTGCTGGCCGGGCACGCGCAGCGGGGTGCGGTCGTCGACGTCCCAGATGCCGCGGACGACCTCGATCGCCTCGGCCGTCGCGGCCACCGCCCGGCCAGGGCTGAGCCGCTCGCCGCCCATCGCCTCGATGGCGTCCCAGAAGGCGCCGGCGCCCAGGCCGAGTTCGACGCGGCCGCCGCTGAGCAGGTCGAGGCTCGCGGCGGCGCGGGCGACGACGGCCGGCGGGCGCAGCGGCAGGTTGAGCACGTTCGGCGCCAGGTGCACCCGCTCGGTGCGGGCGGCGACGTAGGACAGCAGCGTCCAGGTGTCGAGGAACCGGGGTTGGTACGGGTGGTCCTGGAAGGTGACCAGGTCGAGGCCGGCGCGCTCGGAGGCCTGTGCCAGCAGCACGACCGCCTCCGGGTCGGCGCCGCTGGGGGTGAGGAACGAGCCGAACTGCAGGTCGTGGCCGTAGTCGGGCATGACCGCCTCCTCGCGTCGCGGACCGGGCACCGGCGCAAACACGGACTCCGCCCCGGCTCTTCCTCTGCCACCATCTGCGCCCGTGAGCCGAACCCGCATCGCCCGCCGCGGCACCGTCGAGGCGCTGGTCGCGGCGCCGCCCGAGGCGGTCTGGGAGGTCCTGGCCGACGTCCCGCGGGTCGGCGAGTGGAGCGGTGAGTGCCGGGCCGCCCGCTGGCTGGACGGGGCGACTACCGCCGCGCCGGGCGCCCGGTTCCAGGGCTCGAACAAGGTGCGGTGGTCGCGCTGGGCGCGCACCTGCCGGGTCGACGTCGTCGAGCCGCCGCGCGAGCTGGTGTGGCGCACGCTGCCGGCGGGGCCGTACCGCGACACCTGCGAGTGGCGGGTGGTCCTCCAGCCCGAGGACGGCGGCACGCGGATCGTGCAGAGCTACGAGGTGCTCTCGATGCCGCGGGTCGAGGAGGCGGTCGCGGCGCTGCTGCTGCCCGAGCACCGCGACCGCGAGGCCGCACTGTGCGCCGACCTCGAGCGGCTGGGCGCGCTGGCAGCGGACCGGGCCACTCCACGCGCCGAGGGCGCCCCGCCGACGTGAACACCGCGGGACACCGGCGCGTCGCGCTCGCCCCGGCGTTGGGTTGAGGCCCTAAAGTCCCTCGATCGAGGGAGTGACCGTGCGCCACCAGGCATGCGCGGACCGCGACGAGCCGTTCCTCCCCGGGTGCGGACAACGGCGTTCGGCGGAGAACAGGATCGGAGAAGTCGATGAGCGAGCACGACGCCGACCGGCCGTTGGAGTCGTCGCAGGCCGACGTCACGCTGGTCACCCGCGGCATCACGGTGACCGCGTGCGTCGAGGTCTCGACCGAGCAGGCGCTGGTCGTGCGGCCCACCGGTGAGAGTGCCGGCTGGCAGCTCGCCATCCAGGAGAACGACCCCGTCGAGGTCTTCTGGGTGGGCAGCAACGAGGAGCGGACGCTGCCCGCGCGCGTCGTCGAGGTCGAGGAGGGCGAGGAGCCGCGCTGGCACCTGCGGCCCACCGGCCCGGCCACCCGCAGCCAGCGCCGCAAGGCGGTGCGCGCCCGCGTCCAGGTGCCGGTGACCATCCCGTGGGCCGGCTCGCAGATGTCCGGTCAGACCGTCGACCTCAGCGAGGCCGGCATGCGGGCGCTGCTGGACGGCTGGGGCCTGCCGCCCGAGGGCGGCACCCGCCTGCCGGTGATCCTCGACCTGGGGCACACCTCCGTGGACCTCAACGGCGAGGTCATCTGGCAGACGACCCGCGGCGCGCAGTGGCTGGTGGCGCTGCGCTTCGAGGACGTGCCGGAGAGCGACGGCGACCAGCTGCGTCGCAAGGTGTTCGAGGCGCTGCGCGCCGAGCGCGCCGCCGCCGCCCGCTGACCCGACCGCCCGGCAGCGGGCCCGAAGCCCTTGGCCTCTGGCCGCGGGGCACGGGCGGGAGCAGGGTTCGCCTCCCCGACCGAGCAGGAGGCACTCCATGCGCATGATGCTCAAGGCCGTCATCGACACCGAGATGGGCAACGAGGCGCTCCGCACCGGCTCGATGGCCAAGGTGGTGGAGCAGATCGTCCAGCAGCTCAACCCCGAGGCCGCGTACTTCGCCGGTGAGGACGGTCAGCGGGCCGCCTTCATCTTCTTCGACATGACCGACTCCGCGCAGCTGCCGGCCATCTCCGAGCCCCTCTTCCTCGCCGGCAAGGCGAAGGTGACGATCACGCCCTGCATGAACCTCGACGACGTCCAGAAGGGGCTCTCGCAGCTCCCGCCCGGTCTCGTCTGAAAGCCGGCATCCTGCCCCGCGCCTCCGGATGCGGGGGCAGGATGCCCGCATGAGCAGCGCCGGACCCGACCTCGACCCGGCCGCGCGGGCGCGTGCCGAGCAGGTGTACGAGCGGACGCGGAACCTGGCGACGGGCAACCTGCTGGCGCAGGGCGCGAGCGGGTTCTTCGGCTTCGGGGTGACCCTGCTGGTCGACGCGGCCGCCGTGCCGTTCTACGCGAACCTGTGGAGCGAGGTCCGCGCCGTCTACGGCAAGGGCGAGATCACCCCCGAGGCCGCGAAGGCCTACCTCAAGCCCAACATCGGCTTCCTGGCGCAGGACCTGCTGTGGGACAAGGTGATCGGGTCGATCCCGATCATCGGCGTCCCGTTCAACATCGCCTTCGCCAAGGCGCTGACCTGGCGGCTCGGTGCGTGGTTCGGCCTGCTGTCGGCGATCGCCGGCGACGAGGACAGGCACGCGCTGACCCGGGCCACGATGCAGCTCACACGCGAGGTCTTCCCCTCCTCGCGCAGCGTCTTCGACTTCGCCGCACCCGACCGGGACGTGTTCGTGTCGTTCATCGCCTCCGTCGACGGTCTGACCACCGACGAGGTGCACGACCGCACCCGCCGCGCCCTGGACGCGCTCCAGGGCAGGTAGCGGTCAGAAGCGCCGGGAGCGGAAGGCCCGCAGAAGATCCGGGTCCTCCTCGCTGGAGTGCCCGTTGGCGCAGAAGAACTGCACCGCCGTCCCGACCAGCAGCCGGTCGTCGCCGGCCAGCTTCCAGCGGACCATGCCCAGGCGCGGCCGGTCGTCGTCGAGGTCCAGCGTCATCACGCACGCCGGGCACTTGACCGTGGTGCTCACGTACCGGACCGACGCCACATCCCCCGCGACGTCAGTCGTCTGATTCGTCATGTCCTGCCATATCGGCAGCCGGCGGACGAGTTGAGACCGTAAAGCGGTATCAGGTACCCACGCCCCGCTCGTGCGCGAGCACGACGGCGGCCGCCCGGTCCCGCGCCCCCAGCTTGACCAGGACGTTGGACAGGTTGTTGCGCACGGTCTTGGCGCTGAGCCCCAGTCGGCGGGCGATCGCCTCGGTGGCCAGGCCGCGGGCCAGACCCTCGAGCACGTCGAACTCGCGGTCGGTCAGCTCCGGGAAGGGCCGCGACCGCGGCCGGGCGGAGCGGCGGGCGACCTCGGCGAGCACCGCGTCGGAGAGGACGGACGTCCCGGACGCGACCGCGGTGACGGCGTCGGCGATCTCCTCCGGGGAGGCGGACTTCAGCACGTAGCCGTGCGCGCCGGCGGCCAGGGCGTCGGACACCTCGCGCTCACCGTCGAACGAGGTGAGGACCAGGACCCGGGTGCGCGGGCTGACCCGCCGGATCCCGCTGGTGGCGACCACCCCGTCGCCGTCCGGCATGCGCAGGTCGACGACGGCGACGTCCGGCTGCGCCCGCTCGGCGGCGGCGATCGCCTCCTCCCCCGTCCCGGCCACCGCCACGACGTCGAACGGGGTACGGCCGTGCAGCATCGCCCGCAGACCTTCCCGGAACATCGGGTGGTCGTCCGCCAGGAGCACCCGCACGGTCACCGTCCCGCCTCCACCGGGAAGCGGGCGCGCACCCGGACTCCTCCGGACGTCCCGTTCGCCAGTTCGAGGTCCCCGCCGAGCGCCCGTGCACGGGCGGACATGGAGCCGAGCCCGACACCGGCGCGCGGTTCGGCCGGCAGGCCCGCGCCGTCGTCGGCCACCTCGAGCAGGAGGTCGTCGTCCACCCAGGCGAGCCGCACCGAGCAGCGCTCGCCGCCGGAGTGCCGGGCGGCGTTGGCGACGGCCTCGGTGACCGTCCGGTAGACCGCCAGCTCCATCTCGGGGCTGAGCACCGGCAGCGCCGACGGGGCGTCGACCTCGACCTCGAACGACCCGGGACGGCTGAGCGCGGAGGCCCGCTGGCGGACGGCGGCGAGCAACCCCTGCTGCACCAGGTCGTCGGGGCGCAGGTCCTCCAGGATCGCCCGGACCACCGATCCGGCGCGCGCGGCCTCCTCGTCGACCCGGGCCAGCAGGCCGTCGGCGGCAGCCGGGTCACCGGCGGCCAACCGGTCGCGCGCCGCGGTGATCGCCAGCCGCAGGCCCGACAGCGACGGGCTGAGCTCGTCGTGCATGTCGGCGCGCAACCGAGACCGCTCGTCGTCGCGGATCCGCAGCAGCCGCCCGTGGGCGTGCTCGACCTCGGCGGTGAGCCGGGCGGCGGCCACGACGGCGGCCACGGGCGGGAGCAGCCCGTCGAGCGCGCTGAGGTCGACCGGGACGCCGTCGGTGTGCGGCACGAGCACCAGCCGGCCGACGACCTGGCCGGCGTGCTCCAGCGGCCGGTACGTCGCGGCACCCGAGGGGTCCCTCCAGGTGGCGAGCCGCTCGTACCCCTCCCCCACCCGGGCCTCGACGGCGGTGCCGCGCAGTTCCAGAGCCGTGCCCACGGCTGCCGCGACCCGGTCGGGGACCTCGTCCGGCGCGGGTGCGCCGGCCAGCCGGGCGGCCAGGTCGCGCAGCCCGGCGACGGCGCGCTCGTCGGTGGTCGGCACGAGGGCGGCTCCGCGCCGGGCCAGACCGACGGCCAGCACCGCCGCGCCGGCGGCCCCCAGCACGGCGGCGGCCAGCGGTCCCGGCGACACCTCGGTGCCGCTGAGGAGCGCCACCGCGCCGGCGCAGGTGGCACCGGCGATGAGCGCCGCGGCCGCCGTGAGCACCCACAGGGACAGCGAGTCCGCCACCCGGCGACGCGCGGGCGCGGCCTCCATGAGCACCGACAGGCCGATGGCCACCGGCAGCAGGCTGAAGGCGATCGGGAACGCCATGTCGAGCAGGTCGACGACCACCGGCGCGCGCTCCGAGAGGAGCAGGTACAGCGGCAGGGCGGCGAGGTAGAGACCGATGAGCACCGCCCCGGCCCCGAGCACGACGCCGATCCGCTGCCGCCGTGCCCCCGTGGAACGCCGGTGCAGCCGGACCAGGGAGACCACCCCGGCCGCGGCGATCGGCAGGAACGGGACGAGCAGGACCGACACCACCACCCGGCCGGGCTGCGAGGTGTCGGGGACCGGCCACAGCAGGCACAGGACGACGCTCGCCGCCAGCGCCGCCACCTGGTAGCGCAGCACCCAGCGCCACCCGCGGCCGCGGGCGCCGTCGGGGAAGACCACGAGCAGCACCGCCAGGACCGGCGGGCCGAGCACCCAGAGCGCGTCGGCGTACCGGTCGGCCACCGGGGTGGCGCCCAGCACCAGTGCCGTCGAGGAGACGGCGAGCGCGAGTGTCACCGGATGGGTGGGCCGGCGGGCGAGCAGGGCGAGAGTCACCACCGCCTGCGCCAGCCCACCTCCGATGACGGCCAGCTCAGCCATGGCCGGGAAGCTAGGCCCGGATCACTCGCCGGAGAAGCGGTTCCGGCTCCCGGGCGCGGCCACCAGGGCGGCCACGACGACGGTTGCCGCGGCGACCGGGCCGGCCGCCAGCCACCAGGTCTCCGACCAGGGGTCGTCCAGCGCCCATCCCTCGCGTGCGTGGTACACCACCCACCACACGCTGACGGCGAGGGCCGGCACGAGGGCGAGCACCGCCGCGGCCCGGGGGTGCCGGGCGGCGAGCACGGCGGCGGCCAGCAGCGGCAGGCCCAGGAGCACGGTGACCGGCCAGGCGCCCACCATCGCGAAGGCGAGGACGACGAGGAAGCCGGCGGCGAGGGCGAGGACCTGCAGGACGCGGGTGCGCGAGGTCGGGCCGGCGGTGTGCAGAGCGTCGGTGGTCACGGGATCTCCCCTCTCCGGCGCCTCCCGGGTGGACGCGCTCAGGGGGAGGTTCGGGCGGGCGGCGACCCGGGAGCCAGGGCGCCGGTCCCGGGTGACCGGGACGTTCGGACGGGCATCGTCACCCCACCGGCTGAGCGAGCACGACGACGTTGTCGGAGTAGCCGCCGGTGCGCTCGTCGAAGGTGCCCCCGCAGGTGATGAGCGCGAGCTGCGGCGGGCCGTCGGTGCGGAACACGTCGGCCGGCAGTTCGGGCTTCGGCACCGACCAGCGGGACGTGACGGCGTAGCGGTGCACGCCGCCGGCGGCGTCGGTGACCTCGACGACGTCCCCCTCGGCCAGGTGGACCAGCGCCTCCAGCGGCCCGGAGCCGTACTCGGCCGAGTCGATGTGCCCGGCGACGACCGCGGTGCCGGCCGGGTCGCCGGGCACCGCGCCGGCGGCGAACCAGCCCAGCTCGGCCGGCCGGTCCGGCAGCTCCAGCGCTCCGGTGTCCAGCACGCCGACCGGCAGCAGCGGCACGTCGGCGCTGCCGGGCAGGGTGACGGCGACCGGCGCCGCAGCCACGGGGGGCTGCGGCGCCGGCGTCGTGGGCACCGGCGTCGCGGGGACCGGCGGGGCGGCCGGCACGACGGTCGGTGCGGTCGCCGGCGCCGAGGGCGCGGCGATGTCCGGGGCGTCGACCCGGGGCGGCGTCGAGAGGACGACCAGCCCCGAGCCGACGGCGGCGGCTCCCGCGACGACCAGCACCAGGTGCCGGGCGCGCGGGCGTCTCACGCGGCGGTGGCCCGCCGGCGGGCCACGCCGACCGAGCCGGCGCCGACGGCCAGCAGACCGACGCCGACCAGGCCCCAGCCCACCAGGCCGCCGAGGCCGCCGTCCGCCGCCTGGCCGCCGGTGCCGCCGGGCACCGACGTCGGGACGCCGTACCGCTGGGCGGTGTTCCGCAGCTCGGTGAGGTGCTGCTGCACGACCGGGGTCGCGGCCTGGGCCTGGGCCAGCACCGTCGGGTCGGAGCCGTTGGCCAGCTCCGTCCGGGTGGCCGCCAGCGTGCTCGTGTGCGAGCCGATCTGCTGGGCGATCCAGGCCGTGTCGTAGGCCTGGCCCGAGTTCTGCTCGACGGCGGCGAGCTGCTGCTGCTGCTCCGGCGTCGGCGCCGAGGGCAGCTGCACGCCCAGCTGCTGCGCCGCCTGGGTCAGCGCCTGGTCGAGCTGGGTGTGCATCTGCACGAACATCGCGCCGAGCTGCTTCACCTCCGGCGTGGTGGCCTTCTGCTGGGCGGAGGTGCCGGCCGCGATCTCGGCCAGGTTGCTCTGGTGCGCCGCCTGCATCCAGGTGACGTCCTGCTCGGACGGCGCGGCGAGGGCGGGGGAACTGCTCAGGACGACGACGCCGACGGCGGCGAGGGGGACGAGGACAGCACGGGACAACAGCTTGCGCACGAAGGCTCCGGGGGGATTCGCAGCGAGCGGCGCGGGTCTGCTCCCCACACCGTTGCGGATGGCGGGCCGATACCCGCCGGTTTCGCTGCCAACCCCACAAGATGGCGCGCAATTAGATGGGTCCCCGGGCGAGCGACCAGCCGTTCCACCCCATAACCTCCGGCCCAGGCCGACGACGACCGAACGGAGCCCCGTGGCGACGCCCTTCCACCCCGACCTGGCCATCGCCCGCTTCCTCCCCCGGCTGTCGTACGGCCCCCGCTCGGCGCGGGTGATGCGCAGCCTGCGCGGGCGCCCGGGCAGGCCACCGGCGGGCGTCACCGTCGAGCAGCTGGACGTCCCCGGTCCGGACGGCGAGGTCCCGCTCCGCCTGTTCCGGCCGGCAGGGCAGCAGGCGCCGGCGCCCGCCCTGCTCTGGATCCACGGCGGCGGGCTGGTCTTCGGCGCCCCGGAGCAGGACGACCGCAGCAACGCCGCCTTCGCCCGCGAGCTCGGCATCACCGTCGCCGCCGTCCGCTACCGGCTGGCCCCCGACCACCGGGCGCCGGCGGCCGTGGAGGACGTCTACGCCGGGCTGGCCGGGCTGGTCGCCCGCGCCGGCGAGCTGGGCATCGACCCGGAGCGGGTGGCGATCGGCGGCGCCAGCGCCGGTGGCGGCCTGGCGGCGAACCTCGCCCACCTCGCGCACGACCGCGGCGAGGTGCGCCCGGCGTTCCAGCTGCTCGTCTACCCCATGCTCGACGACCGGACGGTCGGCCGGACCAGCGTCGACCCGCGCCATCTGCGGCTGTGGACGGCGAAGAGCAACCGCTACGGCTGGGGCGCCTACCTCGGCCGCGAGCCGGGCGGCCCCGACGCCCCGCCGTACGCGGTGGCCGCCCGGCGGCACGATCTGACCGGCCTGCCGCCGGCCTGGATCGGCGTCGGCAGCCTCGACCTGTTCCACGACGAGGACCTCGAGTACGCCCGCCGGCTGCAGGAGGCCGGGGTGCCGTGCGAGGTGCACGTCGTCCCCGGCGCCTTCCACGGCTTCGACATGGTGTTCCGGCGGGCCGGCGTCACCACCGCCTTCTGGGGTGAGCAGGCCCGCGCGCTGCGCGCGGCCCTGCTCCCGACGTCAGAGGTCGGCGACGACACCGTGGATGTCGCGGACGGCTGACCGGTAGGACTCCGGGACGGCGTGAGCGCCCAGAGCCGACCGTCTGCGCTGAGTGGCAGTTCACGGGCGGCGCACTGCCGGTCTGCGCACACGGTTGCGGACCAGCGCCCCGCAGCACCCCTCGAGGTCGAACTCATTCCCGGGTGAGCTCGAAGTCCCACGCCGTCTCGGTCGTCGACACGGGCGTCGACACGACGGGCCCGCAGCGCGAGGTGGTCCCCTCGGTGTACCGGCCCGTCAGGGTCTGCCCGTCGAGGCCGAGGTCGAGCGACCAGCGGCCGGTGGAGAGGCCCCCGCCGGCGCAGGAGTCGAGCTCCCAGGGCGGGATGGACCCGGCCGCGGTGAACCGGTTCCCCGCCTCCTGGAGCTGGGCCGGCTCGCCGAACACGTGCACGCTGCAGCTCGACCAGGAGCAGTCGATCTCGAGGGTGATCTCCTCGGTCAGGGCGCAGTAGGCGCCCTCGCAGCTGGCCACCGTGCCGGTGCCCGACCAGCGGCCCTCCAGCTCGGCGCCGGGCGCGGACGAGCCGAACCCACCGGTGGTGAGCACGTAGCCGGCCGCGGTCGCGGCGACGAGGGCGGCCAGCACCACGACGAGGACGACGACGCGGCGCCGCGAGGAGGGCTCGGCGCCGGGGTCGACGGCGGGCGGGGGCTCCGCCGGGGGTCGGGAACCGACGTCGTTCACCGTGCTCGTCCTCCTGGGCTGTCGCGGGCGCGGGACAGTGTGCTGCCGCCGGGCACCGCGGTCGACCCTCTCGCGCGCGGCCGCCTACCGGACCTGGAGGAACCTGCCGACGCAGGGCGTGCCGACGACCGTCAGTTGCCCGCCGAGTAGCCGGCTCGAGGCGTCGCTGGCCGTCGCCGTCCACCCGGCCCGCGGCAGGTCGGGCGGGCCGACCAGGCCGCGCCGTCGCGGCTGGTGGCGACGGTGAACTGCCCGATCGTCCCGTTCGGGATGCCGTCCTGCCGCGGCAGGTAGCGCAGCCCCCCGATGCCCTGGACCGACCGCATGTCGATGGTGAGCGAGTGCGGGAGCGGCACCGGGGCGCCCTCGGAGCGCGAGTGCCAGAACGTGCCGGCGTTGCGGTCGAGCACGTTGCCGGCGGGGACGAGGCCGAGGCGCCGCTGGCCGTCGCGGTCCAGCCGGTCGGTGGCAGGGGCTCCGACCGGGCGGTGCTCCATGTGGTGCCCGTGGTCGGGAGGCTCGTCGTGGGGACGGGTGACCGGAGAAGACGTGCGATCACGGAGCGGGCGGTTCAGCCGTCGACGTACCGGCCCCCGGCCGATCAGCCGGTGATCCGCCCCCCGGGAGGCGTGCAGTACGGGGGCGGGAACGGCGCGCTCGGCTCGAGCTGGAACCTGAAGTCGGAGGCCCCGGGTGCGCTCGCCTCTTCGGCGCGGATGGCGAAGTGCGCACCCGGGCTGTCGACCGTTCCGCGCCCGATGCCGCAACTCCCCTGCGTCGGGAGATGGGGCTCGCCACCCTGACCGGCCTGCGCCGGGGCCGGCACGAGAAATGCCGCCGCGGCAGCCGTCAGCACGAGAACGATGCGCCGTTTCATGGCAGGGCCCTTCCTCGACACGGAAAATGGGTGCGGCACAGTGCAAGCCGGATCCATTCGCCCGGTCAATGGAGAAGAAGCCGTTCTCGTTGTCACCCACACGGGGGACTCCCCTTGCGACCGCACACCCGGATTACCCTCCGGCCATCGGGTCGGCCGCCATCCACACCGAGCGGGGAGTCGAGATGAATCGCAGAGCGGCAGTGGCAGGACTTGCGGGGATCTTCTTCGCAGCAGCCGTTGGAGCAGCTTCTCCCGCCGCTGCGGACAAGCCCGTGCGGGGCTGCCCCCCGCCGTTCGAGCTGTACGGCTACGCGGAGTTGCTCGCATTCGCGGAGAATGAAATCGGAGACCCGGATCCCCAGGCAGCCGTCGCCAGCGTTCTCGCTGCGTTCGACAAGAACGGTGATCGGGCGTTGTGCCTGGCCTTCCAGAACAAGAACGCGGCCCCTTATCCCAACGCGATCGACAACGTCGCGAACCGATAGCCCGAGGAAGCAGCCTCGGGGGCGTCGTCCTGTCCCCCTGAACTGCGCAACGGAGCCCGCCGTCATCGCGACGGCGGGGCTCAGTTGTCATTGCGGGCCGGATTTCGTCGCCCCCGATCAGGGGACGAACATCTCTCCCGAACCTCCACGGCTCGATGGTCCGAACAGACGGACATCCGGCCCTCGAAACTGCCTCCGCTGACCTCTAGGACATGGGAGGCCAGCGCCTCGCATCCGCCTATGGCGCAGGTACCGGTCGACCGCTCGGGCTCACTCATGGGCAACTGTTGCGGCGACCGAAGCTCGGCGGATAAGCCCTCGCCGATCCGCCGCCAGGGTTCCACCCCAATCCCTGCCGACCTCGACGTCCCGTGCCGTGGATGGCCATCCGCGGCCAGGTCGGCCCCGCCCGGTTGCGCCCGGACGAGACCTGGTTCCCGTCAGACCGTGTGCAGCCAGATCGAAGCGCCGTTGCCGGTCTCTGCGCCGAACTCGGGCCACCGCTGCATCAGAAGCTCGGGGTGTGTCTTCATCATGTAGCTCGAGAACCACAGGACCCGCCAACGGGGGTTGTCGGTGAGAAGGGCGCGCAGCAGGTACGCCTCGTTCCAGTAGCGGCCACGGTCGATCCAGTGCCGCCAGTACTCGAACGGCCATGGGATGTCGTGGATGTGCACCAGCACCCCGGCCGGCAGGGTCGGCAGGACCTCCAGAAACAGGAAGTTGACATCCGAGCCGATCTTCGAGACGTGCGAGGAGTCGATGAACAGCAGTTCACCTGGGGCGACGTCGAACGTCTTCGGGTCCAGCAGCTCGGCGCGCTCCTCGATGATCGTCGTGCGCGTCCGGTCGGCATCGGTGAGCAGCCCGTGAAGTCGCTCGGGGTTGGGGTCGATGAAGGTGAACCGGGTGTCCCAACCCTGCTGGTCGGCGGTGTCGAGCATGAGGGCGCTGCTGAATCCGGAACCCACCTCGACGACGCGCGGCGGCCGGTGCAGTCGCAGCATGGCGTAGAGGACGAGGGCGTCGCCTCGACCGAACATGTGGTTGTCGAGCTGGTAGCGGCCGCCCACAGGAAGGTCGCGGGCCAGCGTGGCCAGTTCCTCCACGAGTGCGAGCTGCTCGGCGTCGCGGATGTCGATGCCCGGCACCTCGAGGCGAGGCTGCCATACCCTGTCGGCGCGAGCGTAGATGTCGGCCATGTCCGGCAGCGGCGAGTGGTAGTGCCCGGGCGGGTAGTTGTCGCCCTCGGCCGGCTGCTCGACAGGGGCAGCGGCGCTGAGGCGTGCGGCTTCCGCGAGGGCGTCGTCGCGCTGCTGGACGAGGCGCTGGACGGGCGGGAGGCGGCGGGCCAGGTAGCGCAGCATGGGCGGGAGGGTAAACGGACGCGACCGTTGCGGTGCGGTGACCGGCCGATGCTATCGGTGCCCGCGTTGCATCCACGCCGCTATGGGTGGCCAGCTCCTCTTGGAGAGCAGCGGCGACCGCCTCCTGGAGCTCTCCCAGCTTCTCGACGTCGCCGCGGTTCCGCATCCAAGCTCGGTAGGCAGCCTCGATGCGCATCTCTCGACGCCGTTCCTCCGGGAGCCTGGGCGCTTCCGCCGGAGCGTCCACCAGCTCGGGCTCGTGCGCATCGAGGGCCGTTCCCTTCGGGACTCGCGCGGCGGGCCGGCGTGCCTCGCACGACCCTCGCCTACAACCTCCGGACGGGGGCAGAAGCCGCGTTCGACGACGTTGCGACGGGCGCAGCGGCCGGTGTCGAAGCCGGCCGGACGGCCGGCGGAACCCTTGCGGCGCCGGTTGGCCTGCTGATCGCGGGGCTCGGGGATGGTGTGGGCGATCCCCGGCGGCGCAGCAGCGTGCGGTTGGCCCGGGAGCTGTAGCCCCTGTCGGCGACCAGGTGGTCCGGGCAGGTCCGCGGTCGGCCCGGTCCGCTGCGGGCGACGCGCAACGCCGCCAGGAGCGGGGCGAACACGGTGGTGTCGTGGACGTTGCCGGCGGTCAGCAGCACCACCGGGGCTCGGCCGCGGCCGTCGGTGAGCGCGTGCACCTTGGTGGTCAGCCCGCCGCGGGAACGCCCGACGGCGTGATCGGTCGGCTCGGCGACGACGACTTCTGCGGATGAATCACCCTCGTTCGGGGCGCCGGCCGCCGTCCTGGTCGTCGGCGTCTTCGCGCCCGGTTGAGGCGTTGCCGCCCACCCGCCGGGCGCTGGCTCCGTGCTGGTGCCCCCCACCAGCGTGGAATCGGCCGCGATCAGCCGGTCCAGCTCGCCGGCGGCGTCGGCGTCAGCCTGCGCCCGGGCCAGGAGCTTGGCCCAGGTGCCATCGGCGCTCCACCGGGTCAGCCGCTCGTAGGCGGTCTGCCAGGGCCCGAAGGACTCGGCCACCGGCCGCCGCGCCGACCGGCCGAGGACGGCAGCAACGGCTGCATCCACGCCCACGCTCCATCGCAGACCACCGTTCGATGCTGTCGCATCGCCCGGAGCCCGCCGGCTGACGACAGCCAAGATCCGTCAGACACGCCCTAGGCCACCCCCCGGCGGGCGCAACTGCTCGCGTAACGCGGACGGCTTCTCAAGACGCCGCGACGCGGTACGGTCCCGATCTCCTTCACCGTTGGGAGGGTGCGATGCGCCTGCTCAGCCGCCGAAGAATGCTCACCGGAGCCGGGATCGCCGGAGCGGCCGGCCTGCTCACCGCCTCAACCCCAACCCCCACCGCGGCCAAGGCCGGGACGACCGGGAGCACGATGGACCAGGCGCTGATCGACGAGAAGATCGGCGACCTCGCCACCATCGAGGAGCTCACTCACGGCACCGCCCTGATCGCCGCCCCGGAGGACGAGACGATCGGCGCCTATGCGACCAGCGCGCCGCTGTTCATCGCCCCGTTCCCGTGCGAGATCGCGTGGGTGGCGCTCACCGTCCACCGGCTCGCCGGCGTCTGCGTCCCGGCCAACGACAGCTCCTACTGGACGGTGCAGGTTCGACGCTTCCGGGGTGATGGGTCGTCCGTGGTCGTCGCGCAGAAGACCACGAAGGCCAGCGGCGGGCAGGCCATCACTTATCGCGTCCCGTGGACCTTCGACGCCGTCCCCTTGGATCCGGCGAGCCGGGTGCTGCAGGCCGGGGACACCGTCGATGTGGCGTTCGTCCCGACCGGCTCCCCGCCCGCGCTGGGGCGGCCGGTGTACGGGCAGATGCGTTACCGGCCGCTGTGACCCGACTGCAACCGGTCCCCGCCTACCTCGAGCAGGCGGTCAACCTGCACCTGGTCTCCGACGTGCACTGCCAGACGACCGGGGTGGCGATGGCACGAGCGGCAAAGGTGGTCGACGACGTTCAGCGGATGGTCGGCCGGGCGGCGATCAACGCCCGACTGGTTCTGGGTGACCTGACGCAGGACGCGCTGGACCTGGAGGCGGCGCTGTGGCAGACGTGGCGCGCCGACCTCGAGGGCGACGTGCACGCCGTCCTCGGCAACCACGACTTCACCGACACCGACCCCGCCCGTTCCCCCGACGCGATGGCGGTCAAGCTGGGGCTGCCGGCGAAGAACTACATGGTCGACGTCGGTGACGTGCGGGTCCTGTGCATCGGCCCGTCCTCCCAGCCGGACGGTCGGCTCACCCTCGGCCCGGCTGACCTCGGCTGGCTCGACGGTGTGCTCGCCGTCACCACCCGGCCGTGTCTGATCGCCTTCCACGCGCCGCTGTGGGAGACCGTCGGCGGGCCGCCCGGCTGGCACTCCGGTGAGCCGACCATCCACGCCTGGCCCCACCCGGAGATTCGGCAACTGCTCTCCGGGCACCCGAACGCCATCGCGTGGCTCTCCGGGCACACCCACGCCCCCATCGAAACCCCCGGCGCGATCACGAGCGTCGACGTCGGCCACTCGCTCGCCGCGGTCAACTGCACCGGCCTCTGGTACACCAGCCCCGACCACACCGAGGCCCATGATCCACTGCGCGGACTCCTGCTGTCGGTGCTGGACGAGCACACGCTCGAGGTGCGGTTCCGCGACCACGGCGCCGGCGTGTGGACCACCCCCGTCGGCGGCGAGCACGGCGGCCGCAAGGTGGTGCGCCTGGCCGTGTGATCGGTTGTTCCGCAGAGCGTGGTGCGAGCACTGAAAAGACGACCCGCTGCCTCAGGCGGGGGCGGTCTTCCGCGTTGTCGGATCAGCCGATCGGAGCGCAACCTCTCAGCGGAACAGCAGTCCCGGAGTAGTCGGCGACGACGTCGCGCACCAGCACGCGCACCGGGCCCGGGTCGGTGAACGGGTCCAGGCCGCGGCGGCGGATCAGCTGGCGGACCTCCCCGTCGACCACGTCGGTGACGGTTCTGTGGACAACCGCACCGCAGGTCCACCCCGATCAGGCGACCGGACCCGATCCGTGCCACTGTCACCAGGAGGCGTAGGGAGAGGACGGGGACCGATGACCGCACCGCTCGACGAGGCCACCGCCTGGCAGTGGCTCGCCGTCGCCGTGGAGGAAGCTCGCACCGGCCGCGCCGAGGGCGGGATCCCGATCGGCGCCGCCCTCATCGGCCGCGACGGGACGGTGCTCGGTCGCGGGCACAACCGCCGCGTGCAGGACGACGACCCGTCCGTGCACGGCGAGACCGACGCCTTCCGCCGCGCCGGCCGGCAGCGCAGCTACCGCGGCACCACGATGGTCACGACCCTCTCCCCCTGCTGGTTCTGCAGCGGCCTGGTCCGCCAGTTCGGCATCTCCCGGCTGGTCGTCGGCGAGGCCCGCACCTTCTCCGGCGGGCACGACTGGCTCGTCGAGCACGGCGTGGAGGTCCTGGTCCTCGACGACCCCGAGTGCATCCAGCTGATGGAGGAGTTCATCGCCGAGCACCCCGCCCTCTGGCACGAGGACATCGGGGAGGACGACGAGACGGAGGCGCACCGATGAGCAGCAGGGCCACCGACGACACCGCCGTCCCGCTCGCCGAGGTCGACCCCGACTACCCGATCGACCCCGTCCCCCGGCACGCCAGCAAGTCGCTGTTCTCCGTCGCGATCGTGCTGCTGGGCTTCACCTTCTTCACGCCCACGATGCTGGCCGGCGCGCAGTTGGGCGCCGCCTTCGACGTCACCTCGCTGATCTGGGTGGTGCTGCTCGGCAGCGCCGTCCTCGGGTTGTACGTCGGCGCCATCGGCGGCATCGGCGCCCGCACCCGCCTGACCACGGTGATGATGTGCCGCTACACCCTCGGCCGGGTCGGCGCCAAGTTCGCCTCCCTGCTGCTCGGCGGCACCCAGGTCGGCTGGTACGGGGTCACCGTCGCCACCCTCGCCGGCCTCACCGCGAGCGCCTTCGATTGGACCGGCCGTGGCACCGAGATCGCGCTCATGGTCGCCGGCGGAGCGGTCATGGGCGTCACCGCGTACTACGGCTACAAGGGCATGTACGCGCTGTCGGTGGTGTCGGTGCCGCTCATGCTCGTGCTCGCCGGCTGGGTCATCTGGCGCTCGCTGGAGGAGGTCGGCGGCTGGAGCGGTCTGACCGCCCTCGAGCCCTCCGAGACCCTGCCCCTGGCCGCCGCCGTCACGATCATCGTCGGCACGTTCGCCTCCGGCGGCACCCAGGCGCCGAACTGGACCCGCTTCGCGCGCACCCCGTCGGCCGGGTTCTGGGCCTGCATCGTGGCCTTCTTCATCGGCGAGCTGCTCATGCTGGGCTTCGGCGCGATCGGCGCGCTGGCCTTCGGCGAGGGCGACTTCGTGCTCGTCCTCTACCAGCTCGGCCTGGTCGGCTGGGGGCTGGTCTTCCTGGTCGCCAACCTCTGGACCACCAACGACAACACCGCCTACAACTTCGGCGTTGCCGGGGCCGAGATCGCCGACTCCCGGTCGAAGAAGCCGTTCGTCATCGGCGGCGTCGTCATCGGCACGCTGCTGGCCATCACCGGCATCTACGACAACCTCATCGAGTACCTGGTCTGGCTGGGCATCCTGATCCCCCCGCTCGGCGGGGTGGTCATCGGCGACTTCCTGGCGCGCTGGCGCCACGGCATGCCGGAGCCCTCTGCCCTGCCGGCCGTCGAGTGGCGCAACCTCGCCGCGTACGCGGTGGCGGCGGTCGCCGCCTGGTGGAGCAACGAGGCCGAGTGGTTCATCCCGCCGGTGGTCGGCGCCGTGGTCGCGATCATCGGCGTCGTCGCCGTGCAGTGGGGACGGCGTCCGGCGCTCGACACCGCAGCGGTCTGACTTCCCCGGAGTCAGACCGCAGCCACGGCCATGCAGCCGCCCCCGGCGCGCTTGGCGTCGTGGAGCGCGGCATCGGCGGCCTCGTACAGCATGTGCAGGCGGTCGACGTGGCGCGGCAGGTGGGCCACGCCGAGGCTGATCGACAGCGGCAGCCGCGTGCCGTCGGGCAGCGCCACCGGCGCCGACCGGACCGCCGCGAGCAGCGCCTCGGCCCGCCGCTCGGCCGCCTCGGCGGAACACCCGGGCAGCAGCACGGCCAGCTCGTCGCCGCCCAGGCGGGAGAGGACGGCGTCGTCGGCGCGCATCTGGTCGCGGCGCACCCGCGCCAGGTGGACGAGCACCTCGACGCCGGCCGGGTGGCCGTGCTGGTCGTTGATGGTCTTGAACGAGTCCACGTCGATGAGCCGCAGCGTCGTCCCGGAGCCGCCGCGGCGGGCGCTCGTGTGCAGGGCGTCCTCTCCCCGGGCCGGTCAACGAGTCGCTCCCCAACCTGTGCGCCAGCGCGACTACCAGCCGCTCAGCCGCTCCCCGACCCGGACGAGCACAACGGTCGCCAGCAGGATCTGGGCGGCGCCGCGGGCGGCCGACTGCGGATCACGCGCCCTGACGTCCCGCAGGATGCCCGGGCCGGGGTTGTCCGGGAGAGCGCACGAAGAAGCAGGCCAACGGCCTGGACCGCGAGCTCCCAGGTCATCAGGCTGAGGCACCATCGGCTTGAGCTCCTCGGACCCCCGCGGGGTCAGCGCGTCGGCGGCCTTGCGCCGGGTCGGCCGCAGCCAGGACGGCGGACACCACCACTGCGGGTCGAGCACCGTGCCCCCGCCCGCCACCGAGTGCACGCAGTCCCAGACGCTGGCGGGCAGCTCGGCGAGCGTCCTGAGGACCCGGAGGACAACGCTAAAGGCGGAGGTGGTCTCTCTCCCATGGCGGTTCATCTACTCACGATCAGAGTCCGCTGTCGGGGCTGTCCCGTGGCGTACGCCCCTACAGCGGCTGGGAGGACGAAGCTAGCCTTGAGCTCCGTTGCCCCGTAGTCGGTGATGCTCCTGTAACCGTCCGCTGGAACAACGCCTGCGACCGCGTCCCGTGACCATCGATGCGGGGTGGCCAAGTGATTCTGAGTGACATCAAGACATTCGTCGAGATCGTCAGCTCTGTGGGTAGCTGGCTGGAGAAGGCCAGAACTCGCTCAACACGGGCGCGCGACCTCCAAGCCGCACAACTCCTTCACGATGCAACCGTACTAGTGGTCTCGATGCGGGCGTACGACAACGCTTTCCGGCCACTGGCCGCAGCAATGCTCACCTTCCGGCCTTACTGGCCAGATGACCGAAGGGAGCGACTAGCTAATGAACTCTCTCATTTTCTCGACCGCGAAGAGATCCTCCCCCTCTTTCGACAATCACTCACCTCGCTCGCTAACTCCTACAGCAACGGGATGACATCTGAGCCAGTCAGGACCCTACTTCAGTGCGCACGCAGGTTCATGGAACCCGTCCAAGTGATCTCGGCCTCAAAGACCGCCTACACCGAGCGGGCATTGGTTATCGGATGGCTACTCGACGCGACGACACAAGCCGAAGCGGCTGAAGTCCACTCGTGGGCCGTGTTTAGAGTCAGCGCTCTTCACAAAGAAGTTCTTGCTGACGCTGAGATTGCACTTGCCGAACTCCGCATTGCTCTACAGCGAGAGTTCAGCCTTCCAGACCTCCCACCCGCCGTATCGCTCGCACCGCTTGGGCCCGAAAGTCAAGTAGCCAAGAATTTTAGAGAGGAACGGCCGGATCTTTGAGGCGCGCGTTGACCGCCTCCTGCAGACGACGATGGAGCCGATCGACATCTGATGGCTTCCGGACCCACTCCCGATAGGGAGCGTCGATGCTAAATACTTGCTGGCGCTGCTCCGTCGCGCCCGCAGCCTCGGAGACCGCCTCAAGGTTCACCAGCCCGGCGCGGTGGCCGTCGCCGACCCTGACGCCGTCGCGGCGGTCGAACCGGTGGACGTAGCCGACGCCGCGGTCGCTGCGGGTGGAGACGACCAGGCGGGAGCCCTTGAGGCGCACCACGATGCCGATGCAGACCCGCGGCCGGCGGAAGTTGCCGCTGATCTCGACCGTGACGGCGTCGCCGGGCGCCAGGGCGGCGAGCTGCTCGGCCGTGAGCTTGTGCTCGGCGCACATCGCGACACCCCTCCCAATGAAGATGCGGGGGGGAAGCCGCGACTACGCGATCAGGGTAGCCGGGCGTAGCCGTCGCACGTCGCCATCAGTCGCAGGCGGGAATCGGTACGGGCCGCCCCGCACGAACGGATGGAGCGACACCAACAAAGTGACCCCCTGCCTATGTTGCCGAGAGGGGGTCGGCCGAAAGCGGCACGAGGACGCTGGCCGTGTTGGGCGTCGCAATGTTGCTCGGGTCGCCGACGCCTCCGTGGACACGCACGCGTTCGGGCGGCACGAGCGGAATGTGCTTGCCTCGCCCCCACTCGTGCTCGGCGGTGAACTCGACGTTGGCCATCCCTCCGCGGTCGTCGTCGGAGAGCCGCCCGGAGCGCTGGACGCTGGGCCACCAGTTGCTTTCCAGTTCGCTCTCGACCGGGCGCCGGATCGGACCGGCGCTCCTCGACACGACGGATGGGCTCGATCACGGGTTCGGTAAAGCCAGCCACGGGGCACCGGCAACTCGTCCGATAGTGTGATGACCACCCTGGTGCCACACAAGCTTCGGGACCGAGTCGCTGCCGCCGGCTGCGTGAAGCACCGAGTGCCGGGCGAGTTCAAAGACCCGGAATCATGTTCGACCGGGCCAAACGGCTCAGCGGCCCTTCTGCCGGCGGACTCCAGCGTTCTACTCTTCATCTTCGTCGGAGCTGAGAGCGCACGCGAATGATGACCAAGGCTGGGGGGACCATGACCACGCCTGGATCTTCCAACGAGGAGTGGCGAGGCACTGAGACCGACGCGTCGCAGCGTGAGGCCTCAAGTCCTCACGGAGATGTGCAGCGAATCGAACAACACCTCCGATACAGGGAGGTGAGCGGAGCTGGTTGGCGGGCGGCTATTTGGTGGCTTGGGCTAGCACTCGGCTTCATTGCTTTATTGATTGGCCTCCTCTTTGTCCTGTACGTGCTGTTGACTTAGGATGGGCAGGCAAGAGTGGAAGAGGCGCCGTCAGTCCTGTCGGAGTTCGTGTCTGCAGAGCTCAAGACGGAGCGGGAGCGCAGGGCGACCTTGGACCAGCGGGGTATCACCATCGTTGCATCGTCCAGCACCCTGGTAACGCTATTGTCGGGACTCGCTGCGTTTGTTGCGCTTGGCGACGGAGATCCAAAGGCAAGCATAGCCACCTTTTCCACATTCTGTCTGACGCTCGCTGGATTTGCGACGGCCGCATTCTTTGGCTTGTGGACGAACCGGTCTTACGGCTACCAGGTCCTTCACGAGGAGAGTCTCCTGCGATTTCGGGACGAAGAGATGTGGGGCAAGAGTGGGGACGAAGCCCGTTGGCTGCTGTATCGAGTCAATGTGACGACGCTGGAAACCATTCGCAAAGGAAATGAGAGGAAATCGCGCCTCGTAAACAGAGGGCTCCTCGCTCAGCTAATTGCGCTGCTTCTTCTTGTTGCGACGGTATTGGTGGGCGCTGGCAACGTTCTCTTTTAGAGAGCGATGAAGAGTGGTTGATCGCCTGGCGCGGTTAATAGGGCCGGCACCACCCCAGACTGGACGACACTGACCGTCGAGGGACCGAGTAAGGCCGTTGGGCTGCATGGCCAAGTGTGGTTCGAGGGGACGGCGGCGGTTGTGGTCGACGGGGGGAGGAGATCATTGACGACGCGGTCGACTCCGCGATTCGCTGCTCGTCGTCCCGCCAAGACGGTCGCTCGCGGCAGACGGCGCCCCGACCGACGGGCCGTGTTGGCTTGCAGGGCGTAGGCGGTGGCAAGACGTCCACCGCAAGGCGAGACGGCTCGGCTCCGAAAGGCGCCGAGTCCGCTCCCGTCGTAGGTCCCTGGTAACGGCCCACGGTGGTTCTTATCCTCCCGGAAACAGGCTGACCCGCAGGCAAATGACCGGCAGGGGGCGGGACATGGCCGACCAACTCGACGCGGCAGTGCGCGATCGTTCAGTGTCCCGCGAGCTGCCCACCGGCACGGTCACCTTTCTGTTCACCGACATCGCCGGCTCCACCACGCTGGTGCGGGCTAACCGGGAGGCCTACGCGGCGGCGCTGGCCGAGCACCGGCGGCTACTGCGGGCGGCGGTCGTCGGGCATGGCGGCCGTGAGGTCGACACCCAGGGCGACGCGTTCTTCGTAGTCTTTCCGCGCGCCGGGCAGGCCGTGTGTCCGCCGCCACCGAGGCGCAGCGGGCGATGGCGGCTCAGCCTTGGCCGAATGAGGTGCCTGTGCTGGTGCGGATGGGCCTGCACAGCGGGGAGGCGACCGTCGTTGGAGGGTCCTATGTCGGGCTGGCTGTGCACCGGGCAGCTCGGATTGCTGCCTCGGCCGCAGGCGGCCAGGTGCTGCTCTCCGACGCGACTGCGGCCCTGGTGGAGGACGAGCTGCCGAGCGGCACTGCCCTGCGCTATCTCGGCGAGCACCGGCTGAAGGACTTCCCGCGGGCCGCTCGGCTATTCCAGCTCGACATCGTGGGCCTGCCGACGGACTTTCCGCTACCGCATACGACTAGCCGGACCCGCCTTGAGGGCCGATCGGAGCGCGCTGTGGAGGGACGAACCGCGGCAGTTCGTGGGGCGGCTCGTTGTGGCTGAAGGCCACGGGCAGGATGCAGCGCCTCATGGCACCGCCCGCGAAAGCGGCACGCGCCGCTTGGAGCTAGGCCTGTTGTTCAGAGATGCCTGTCGGGCAACCTGCGACCGGGGAAGCTGCATTCGCCGGGGGCCAATGCTCCGCTGTCTAGGACTACCGGGTCACCGCGGCGACACGTCGGCCTCGCACACGACAGCGCCCGACTTCGCTCAAGGAAGACTTTGCAGCCTGGTCTTCTCAGTCCAGCGGCACGACCTGGCAGCCGGTGGTGTAAGCGACGCCAGTCGGCCCCGACACCTCCCAGACGATGCCGTACTCAGACTGCACCTGGGCAAGGGGGGCAGCATCGGCGGGCGTGAACGTCGCCGAGCCGTTGGCATTGCCGGCCGGATTCGTCAGCAAGGTGTCCGTCTCGAGGGCAGCGACGAAGTCTGTGCAGGAGGGATCGAGGTAGATGTTCAAGGTCACCACGTATTCGGTGGAGGGCAATGCGCCGGACAGGTGGTAGCGCTCCTGCGCATAGATCTGAGGCCCCTCGGCGTGGATGTCCACGACCGCGCCTTGCTGCAGCGGTGCGCCTCCCACGGGGAAGAGCGGATACCGAGTAGTCGTGAACGTCTGGTCAGCCGAAGCGGGCACCGCGAGCAGCGCCGAGCCGACCACGCCGGCGACGGTGGTGATGGCGACACGAAGACTGGTCGGCACTCGCATGGCGGCTCTCCCGGTGTCAGAATGCTCAACTCTCTGCCGGTCCGGGCTGTACCGCCAGAGCCCTTCGACCGCCGCACGATCAGACCGCGCACCACCCGTCAGCCCGGCTCCGCCAGCCTGGCGGTCGGCCGATCGAGATCAGGACGTAGGGCTAGTTTTCGCCGTCATCGGACCCCATGCGGGCCGGTCCTGCACGTCGTCATCCCCGACATGATTTACGCATCGCCCTCCGACCTGCGGGGGCGTGGCCTACATGGCCGCTGAGCTGCGCTGACACCCGTTTGGTGTCCTTGGTTGCTGTCGGTGAGTTTCGGACGTCTTGCGGACTGCCGACACGAAGACGGCACTCCCCATTCCGCCATGACGAACGGGGGCTTGGGTTGATCTTCGGGTGGACGGTCAAGCCGCCAGGTGCGACGCTGCGCCAGCCGGCGAATGCGCAGGTGCAGGCTCCCGGTCGACGGGCCCATAGCCCCTAGCACGGTCGCCTTTCCTTGGTGGACAGTGGCGGGCCTCAGGCAAGCTCTGCGGGGCACCCGCGAGTTGGCCTACGCAGCGAGCCGAGTCCCTACTTGGCAGAGACGCCAGGGTGCAAGTAAACCGGGGAAGGAGCACACCGATGAGGTGTGCGAAAGCATCGCGGCCAGCCGGCTCCCTCCTGGTCGCGATTGTCGCGATCCTGGCCACACCCTCTGTAGTGGCCGCGGACCAAGATTTTGAGACGTTCACCGCGTGGTCGACGCCGGTGAACATGGGGCCACCGCTGAGTACCGCGGTCGAGGACAGCGCTCCGGCGATCTCCGATGACGGTCGCAGCCTTTACTTCAATCGCAACCCCAACAATCCCAACGTGCCCGGCGAGAGCGACGAGGACCTGTATGTGTCACACAGGGATTGGCGCGGTCCATGGGGCGACCCCGTCCCGCTGGCGATGATCAATACGCCTGACTTCAACGAGCGCAACGCGACCCTCTCTCGTGACATGCGCCTGTTGTTCTTCTCCAGCGATCGCCCTGGCGGCTTCGGCGGGCTCGACCTGTATGTCTCCCAACGGACGGACAGGACCGATGACCAGGCGTGGTCGACGCCGATGAACCTCGGCCCGGCCGTCAATAGCGCGGCCGGCGATGTGGGCCCCGCCTACGTCGAGGACGAGGGTGGGAGCGCCGTCCTGTACTTCACCAGCACTCGGCCCGCACCGGCGGGCTTCGGCGCCGCCGACATCTATGTGAGCAGGCTTAGCGCTGACGGCTCGTTTGGCCCGGCGGCGCTGGTCCCGGAGCTGAGCAGCCCGAGCGGTGACGCGCGGCCAGCGATTCGGAGTGACGGCCTTGAGGTGATCTTGCATTCCAACCGCCCAAGGCCGCCGCTCTCATGTCCAGCCGACACTCCCAGTCCGTCCGGCGGCCAGGATCTTTGGGTGGCGACACGCGAGAGCGTCACGGATCGGTGGTCGTGTCCGGTGAACCTCGGTCCCACCATCAATAGCTCAGCCAACGACCTGCAGGCGGCCCTCTCAGATGACGCCGAGGTGCTGTTCTTCTCGTCGAACCGACAACCAGGCGGCTTCGGAAGCGACGACCTCTGGATGAGCAGCCGCGAACCCCTACGACCGGCTTCTTGATCCCGCTGACGGGCTGGCCGTGGACAGCGCCTAGCTCTGGCCCCGTGCCAGCAGTCCGTCGCGGGAGCCGAGGCGCCTGGCGACGCTGAGACCTGCGAACCAGAAGACCCCAGGCCGGGAGCAGCGGAGGCGGACCGCGTCACCGCCCGGCAGTTATGCCGGGCTCCTCAAGGGCCTTCGAGATGACCGCCTGCAGCTCACGCAGCTTTTCGACGTCGCTTCTGTTCCGGGCCCAAGCGCGGTAGGCCGCGTCGATGCGCATTTCGCGGCGCCGCTCCTCGGGTAACTGCGGAACTCCGCCGCCGAGTTCACCAGCTCGGCGCGCTGGCCGCCTCCAACCCGGACGCCGTCGCGGCGGTCGAAGCGGTGGACGTAACCGACGCCGCGGTCACTGCGGGCGGAGACGACGAGGCGGGATCCCTCGAGGCGGACGACGGTGCCGATACAGACCCGCGGCCCGCGGAAGTTGCCGCTGATCTCAATGGTCACGGTGTCTCCGGGCGCCAGGGCGGCGAGTTGCTCGGCCGTGAGCCGATTCTCGGCGGACATCGCTGGACTCTCCCTGCCGTGGTGATGCGGGGGGCAGCCGCGACGCCCGTCGAGACTACGCCGAGGACCATCAAGCCGGGATCAGAAAGTCCACTCCCAGCCGCCGTCCTGGCCCAGATTCGGCTCGAAGATTAACGCCCCGGAGGTCTGTGCCGTGTCAAGAACGATGCTGCCGACGTACTCCTGACCCGGGCCTAGGGGATTGTCGGGGAACCGATTCCGCAGGCACGTCCAGCCGTACCCGACGACGTTGGTGTCGGTCACCCCGTTAGGGCCGACGATCGCAAAGTCCTTCTCGGCGAGGAAGACGTGGTCCGTCAGCGCCGGGTCGGTCGTCACATGTAGATCCACAGCGATGAAGTGGCCGTTGAGTGGCTCGCTCGCTGCTGGGGCGTCGCAAGGCGGGTCTACTCGAATGGCGTCGACTGAGAAAGTGACCATGAGCGGGCCGCCCTGCGTGCTACTCACGCCACCGATCTCACCTAGCTGCTTCACGAGGTTTCCGCGCTGGTTCAGCTCGGGACCGGTGGCGCTGCTGCTTGCGGCTGCAGACCTCTCTGCATCCAGACCGCGCTGAACGTTCTCGCCCGGCGTATACGGGGCGAGCGACGAGGTCGGTGTGGCCCCCTCGGCGTTCGCGTCCCCGGATCCACCACACGCAGACAGCAATGACATTCCGGTTGCGACGGTCGCTGTGACCAGCGCAGCGCGTTTCATGGGTGTCCCCCGTGACTGTTTCCGAGTGACTCGGTCTCGTATCGGCATAGTTGCGCCGGCCTTCAGCCGAATCACGCCTAGCCCGACTGAACGTGACGAGATGCGTAGGGCCCGCGTCTCGCCAACCGGCGGCCAGTGACGCTGGTGGCGTGGTGACCGTGACGGCGACGACCGCGCTGCCCTTTGAACACCTTGGGCGGGCAACCGCTGGGCTGCGGGCACAGGTTCGCCTGGAACTCCTTGAGATCAGCAAGGCGCCCGGATTGGTCGACCTTCATCGTCGAGGAATCGCTCTCTACGCCTGACAAGTTGAGCCGTCAGGGGTCTGAGCACCGAGCGGCAGTCTCAGCGATCGTCAGCCTTCCTCGGTGATCACCATATTGACGCCGTTGTCCGGGTGATACGACCAGCTGTAGTGCAGACCATCGTTATCAGCGTCCTGGACACCCATCATCGCCGTGGTGCGACCGATTTGGGCCTCGATCGAGGCAGGGGTGTCGAGTTCCCGCAGTACGCAGTCAACGCCGGAGTAGTCGCCGTACTCACTCCCTGTGTCGATAACGATCGTGGCTCCGTCATCCTCCAGAGACACGGTGTTGTCGGGGTCCCGAGAGCTGCAGGTCTCGTAGACCACTTTCAGCCGCCCGGCCTCCTCGGCGGCCACGGCCGCGGCTCCGTCGAGGGATGCAGACGAGTCGATGCTGCTGCGCCCCAGGAAGAAGCCGATGGCGCCGGCAGCAAGGACCACGATCACAAGGCCGGCAGGGAGGAGCCAGGCCGGTCGCGCCTGGGGTTTTGTCGGCGCGGGCTCAGCGGCCGCGGCCTGCTGCTCAGGCGGAGTGGGCGTGGTGCCCCAGCTTTGCGTCATCTACTGGTCCCCGTTCTCTTGGCGCCAAGCATGTCGATCCGATGCCGTTCCGAAAAGAGACATCGGCACGACGGCTCCATGCTTTAGGCGGCCGGGGCGCGATGTCCGACGCGAGGCAAGGTCTTGCGCTCAGCCGGTAGGACGCCGCCCCAGATTCCGCCTGACACCTCGGCCGCCACGGCGTACTCAAGGCAGGCCGCCCGGGGCCTCGCAGCGTTGGCAGACCTCGACCGATACCCGGACCTCGAAGCCGTCGCCCCCGCTGCGGTCGGGCCACCAGCACTTGGATCGGCGGTCTGGCACAGACGACGGGCCGCACTCGGCGATGGGCGCGGGCCAGTCGGCGCTAACCGCCGCTGTACCGTTCCTGGGCTGACCGTGTCCAGGGGGAGTCAGATGGTGGAGTGGTGAGAGAAGCTCTCCAGTCCACGACGCTGGACGCTCTCAGGCGTCGCAGCCCTTCTCCTTCTCCTGTTTGTGCTCTCGTGGGGTCCGTGGCTTTTCACTTTGGCCCCCAACCACGGGCTTACTGCTGAGCAGGAACTCAAGGTCAAGAACGACGTCCGCTCTACTCTTGTTCAGACCGTTGGCGGTCTCGCCGTGGCCGGTGGGTTGATACTCACATACCGCACATACCGCTGGAACAAGGAAGATCAAGAGAAGCGGTGGAAGCATCAGCAGGACACGCTTGAGCAGGATCAAATGGATCAAGAACGGCGCTAGGCCGATCAAGAGCGCACTTACCAACTGAATTTGGCCGGGCAGGGAGCGCTCCTATCAGCTGAGTGTGCACGCGCAGGTGACGGATACCTACACCAGGGCTATGGAGCAACTCGGCCACGATGAAGCTCCGGTTCGCCTGGGTGCGCTGCACTCCCTCGCGAGCCTCGCGCAGGCATGGACGCCGTCGTGAGGTGAACGCGTCACTCACCATGACCGCCACGCGCATGAAGCTCGGCCAGTTGCTACCCCGGCGGGGCTCGGTACTTGATTTACGGGAGGGCAGGACTGTTGTGTACGACACGGCCTCGCCCATGAGGCGGGAGATGCAGGCGGCTCCCGTCGCGCTTTGACGGATCCCCCAACGCCGGAGTTGCTCAAGCCAAGGAGACAGCATGCAGCGATCGCTACGCCATCCTGGTGGTGTCCGAGCGCGCATATCCATGAAAGGAACCTCCTTGCTGCCCGCCGTGCTGAGGGCCGCGCCGGCGGGAGCATCTAAGCCGATCCGAACGGTAGTTGACGCCCAAGGATTCGTAACCGCCGCGGGCGAAGTGTGTAGCTTCGGCGTCTCCGCGACGCCGGACCGCCGCGCCCGAGTGACGATAACGCAGTTCAGCGACGGGCGAGTCGTGACACAGGCACGTGGCAACCCGACACTTACCAATCTCGCGACAGGAAAGTCCCTGGTGCACCGTTCCCGTTTCACGAACACGGAGACGGCCTCGGGGGGCGACTTGTTCGACAAGATCAGCGGCCAGCTCGTCCTAGGACTCTTGCAAGGAGATCAAGGACCGTCTGGGGTGGTCGGCCAGAACGGGGCATTGCTCAGCATAAACGGTCGCGTCCAGTTGACGGTCGACGCAAATACCTTTGTCGTCACGTCCTTCCAGCTGAACGGGACGGCGACTGATCTGTGCGCCCTTCTGGCGTGACAAGAGAGCTCAGACGGCTCAATCGCTTCGACGTCGACCTCAACCCCGAGAGGTTGTCTTGGGGGTCAATGTTCTAGGCAGCCTCGGGTACACCAGACGTACCAGGGGCCGCCGAGGTTTTCGGCGGGCACGAAGCCGTAGTGAAGCCACGGGGTCCTCGTTCGGATGCCACCCCGCCCTTGAGGGGCAGCGCGAGAAGGTCGCCGTGAGATTCCCCATTGGCCACCTCGACCAGCACCTCCGGCGTCGGCGGCATGCTGCTCGTCGCCTACGGGACTCTGACCGTCCAGCGGCCATGGTCGTGGCCACGGCGCCGGTGGCTCTCTTCGTGCTGGCGGCATTCGGTGGCCCTGAGCTCGGCCACCACCACGAAGCACGTTGGGTCGAGCGGGCTGCGCAAGGTGGACCGCCAATCAACGACTCACTTGGCGTGTCAGCATGGTTAGCCGTGCCACACACGGTTGACTAACCGCACGGGGGCTGGGGCGTTCGCTGGGCTGGTGGCAGCCATCATCGTGTGTGCCGCGGCGGGAGCCCCGTTCATCGTGTGGGTACTCGCCCTCATCTTGGGACCGATAATCGGCGACGTTGCGGTGGGGATGGTCTCCTAGCCTTTGGAACTCGCCGTGCGCGGCGCGCCTCCACGCCTGTGGATCGCACTGTGACGTAATGCCCCGATGTTCCAAGGCGAGGCTCAGGGACGGGGGCTGTGGGCGATTCCGCTCTCGGCGGTATCCGCCTGGCTAGACCTGCAGGCCGGTCTTGAGGAAGTCGGCACCGTCGAATGCCAGGAACACGACTACGTGGCCTGGTGGCCCGGCAAACGGGATCTCGACTCGCCGTCCACGCACGGTGCCATCGCCGCGCGCCAGACCGCATCGACCAGATGCACCCCTACAGGACGACGTCGTCGAGTTCTAGGGTCTTGATCTCTCCCAAGAACGGCTCATAGCCTTGACCGCGAACGTGGAAATAGGGCCCCGTCCCGCCGGTGACCGCAGATCGCCTGTAGGCGGGCTGCTGAAGTGGCTGTCCCCTTCGGTCAACGAGTCGCAAGTCCTTTGCGTACCAAATCCCTCGGACAGTTACTTGGCCCGCATCGAGGCGGACGCCGCCCGGTAGCGTCACGGCTTCAAGCATGAACGTGGCCTCGTATTCAAACACCAGGACGCCGAACTGGAGCACGCCGTCATCGTTCTGGTTCGGGAGAGGAGGCTTGTCGGGTCCGGCTATGCGAAGGAGCCTGTGGGTTCCCGAGTGCGTGCCGGCAATCCCACCCACCTGGGCACCGTTTGCCAACTGCCAAGTCAAATTATCGGAGAAGAGAAACAAGAAACCGGGTTTGAACGGGCCGGACTCTTCGTTGAGCACCACCTTGGAGGCGAACCTGAACGTCGACATCGTTTAAGTTCCTTCCTGTGCGGTCGTATGCCGTCGATGGCGCCGAATCGCATCTACGGCAGCGGTGGCGCCGCAGTTCGGGCATGTCCCCAGCTCATGCGAATCGCTCATGGCCGCCTACATCGGCTGGCGCGGGGGTGTCCCCGTCGCGTCCTCTCACCGTCGCCTGGCAACCGCAGGCTCCAAAGAGGCTTTCGGCCCCAGGTCGTATCGCCTCCGCGGCGGCAGGCCAGGAGCTTGCAACTCCCGGCCTTCTCGACCCTGCCTTGCCTGGCCCGGCCTAGCGACGTCACGCCATGCCCAGTCACGTCTGGCCTCGCCGTGCTCCCGGTCCAACGTCTTCGGCCGTCCGAGGGTTCCAACCGCTAATGACTTCTGGACCGAATTGCAAGGGGCAGGACATAGACCTTAGGCGCGTTTTGTGGGTTGCTCTCGTCAACTGACTGTTGACATGAGGGCGCCTCTGCGCACGTGGTTGTCGAAGACCATTCGCCCCGCAGGTGCGCCCCCTGCTTCCCACCGAGGACCTGTTCGTCTACGTCTACGTGCTCGTCGATGACGCGATCGCCGCCGGCGAGATCGCCATCCCGGCCCGGCCCGGTCCGGCGCCGGCCTGCAGCGACGCCGAGTTGCTGACCATCGCCCTGGTCCCGCATCTGCTCGGCCGGCGCAGCGAGGCGGGCTTCCTGCACGAGGTCGCCCGCGAGTGGCCGGATCTGTTTCCGCACCTGCCGCACCAGTCCGAGGCCAACCGGCGGATCCGCTGGCTGTGGGCCGCCTTCGAGCAACTGCGGGCCGCGCTCGCGGCCGGGGCGCCGGTCGATGACTGCGCCCAGGTCGACACCACCGCCCTGCCGGTCAAGCACCCGTCCCGGGTCCGCAGCCGGACGGCTGGGTCGGCCCCAACGAGCTGGTCGCCCGCTTCGGCCGGGACGCCGCCCACGGCGAGTGGTTCTACGGCTTCCGGCTCGCGGTCCGGACCGATCTAGGCAGCCGGCTGGTGCGCGCCTGGAGCACCGTGCCCGCCGCGGTCAACCAGCGCGAGGTGGCCGCCGACCTGCTCGACACAGGCCCGCCCCCGGGCGACCTGCTCGTCGACAAGGGGTTCGACGGTCGGCCCTTCGCCGCCGCCCAGGCCGCCCGCGGCACCGCGGTGCTGGTGCCGCCGCTCAGGGCCGGGCGCGCCCGCAGGCCCGGTGCGCTACTGCGGACGGTGATCGCCTGCTGGCGCAACCGCGTCGAGCTCACGCTCGGCGAGCTCACCGATGGCATGGAGCTGGCCCGCCACGGCGCCACACTTTCTTGGGGCTGCTGACCCGCACCGCCGCCGTCATCGCCGCGCACACCCTGCTGCGGGTCCGCCGGGACCGGGTCGATCTCGCAACCGCATAGATCTACCCACATAAGGCGCCTTAGGGGTCCGACGCCGTCTTGATAGGAGGCAGGGGCGGAAACCTTATGCGGTGCCATGGCGGGGTCAGCGGTCAGAGTGAGCGGGGCGCACGTCGGGCCATGATCGCGGGCCACTCGCGGCGCACCCGAGCCTTCGCACGCCGGCGGTACGGCGGTACAACAAGCCCGGAAGGTCTCGGAAGGGGGAGGCGACGACGGTGGACTGGTGGATCGCGCCAGCACGCGCACCGGACCTGGATCGGTGAACGGGTCCAGGCCGCGGCGGCGGATCAGCTCGCGGATCTCCCCGTCCACGACGTCCAAGGCGCTCGGCACGCGCGAGAATGCAAGAGACGCCCTCGCCGGCCACCGAGTGCGCCGCCGCGACGTACGAGCGCACGTCGCTCACCTAATCCTGGAAGCAGGTGGCCCGCGGGACTGCCCCCAGTCCGGTTGACTCGTTCCGGTAGGGGTTAGGCCGCTGCTGCGGCGTGGGTGAGTGTCTCGTATTCGACCGGTGTGAGCCGTCCGAGTCGGCGTTGCCGGCGTCGGCGGTGGTA
>NZ_JBJGYZ010000019.1:0-101343 GCF_054050275.1 Geodermatophilus sp. SYSU D00691 | reverse complement strand
TGTCGACGATCGCCGCGATCGGCGAGCCGCGGGCGGTCGCGCTGGCCGCGGCCCAGGGCATCGACCTGGCCGAGACCGCCGCCATCCTGGCCCGGCTGGCCGCCGCGGCGCCGCACACCGACCTGGACAAGGCCGTGCGCGCCTTCCTCGAGCGGCTCGACACCGACGGCCCCGAACCCGACCCGACCGAGCAGCGGTCGCTGACCTTCACCCGCCGCGCCGACGGCCGGCTGTTCTTCCGCGGCGAGCTCGACGCGGTCGGCGGGGACAGGTTCCAGGCCGCCATCACCGCCCTCGACCAGGCCCACCGGCCCGCCGGGGATGAGCGGAGCCTGGCGCGGCGGCAGGCCGACGCCGCGGTGCAGCTGGCCGACCTCCACCTCGGCTGCGGCACGCTGCCGCTGCTGCGCACGGTCAAGCCGCAGGTCGCGGTCACCGTCCACCTGGAGGACCTGCTCGACCCGGCGACCGGCCGGGGCGCCGCCCGCACCGGCTTCGGCGCGGTCCTCTCCGCCGCGCGGGCCCGGTGGGCGGCCTGCGACGCCGACCTCACCCGGATCGTGCTCGGCCCGCACGGGGAACCGCTCGACCTGGGCCGCACCCGGCGGCTGGTCACCCCGGCGCTGCGCCAGGCGGTGATCGCCCGCGACACGACGTGTGTGTTCGCCGGCTGCGACGCCCCGCACCACTGGTGCGAGGTCCACCACCTGCTGGCCTGGGCGCTCGGCGGCGAGACCAGCCTGGACAACTCCGGGCTGCTCTGCGAACGGCACCACACCCAGGTCCACCACGGCTTCCGCATCCACCGCGACGACGCCGGCCGGTGGCACACCTACCGGCCCGACGGCACCGAGATCCTGGTGATCCGGCCACCCGCCGACGACCCCCACCTCGCCCGCGCCGGCTGAGCGGTCCGCACAGGCCGGGCACAGGCATTCCTCGTACCGTTACCAGAGTGTTATCTCGGCGGCGCGGTGCCGCGGGGCGCTGGGCGCTCGTGCTCGCGCTGGTCGCCGTCCTCGCCGCGCTGCCGTCGGTCGTCGGGGCGCTGCCGGCCGACGACGCCGACGTCTCCGCCGCCGACCTGCGTGCCGCCGCCCTGGCCACCGCCGACCTCGGCTTCTCCGGGTACGCCGAGTCGGCCGGCGGGCTGGCCCTGCCGGTGAGCGACGAGCTGCCGGCCCTGGCCGACCTGTTCAGCGACCGGACGACGATGCGCGTCTGGTGGCGCAGCGCCACCTCGCACCGCGTCGACGTCGTCACCCCGACCGGCGAGACGGGCGTGCACCGCGACGAGGGCGGCTCGTGGACGTGGGAGTACGAGGCCAACCGCGCCACCCGCTCGGGCGTGGCGCCGCTCGAGCTGCCCCAGCCGCCCGACCTGCTGCCGCCCACGCTGGCCCGCCGCCTCCTCTCCGAGGCCACCGACGAGGAGCTCAGCCGCACCGGCGCCACCCGGATCGCCGGCCGCGACGCCCTCGGCCTGCGCCTGGTGCCCGCCGACGAGGCGTCGTCGGTGGCGCGGATCGACCTGTGGGTCGACGCGGCTACCGGCCTTCCGCTGCAGGTGCAGCTGTACGCCGAGGACGCGACCAACCCGGCGCTGGACACCCGCTTCCTCGACCTGGAGCTGGGCCGGCCGTCGGCGGAGGTGGTCGCCTTCACCCCGCCCGGCGGCGCGTACTTCGGCCGCGACTACGAGGAGGACGTGCTGACCCTCGCCGACCAGCGGCTGCGCACGGTCGCGCTGCCCGGCGCGCTGGCCGGGCTGCCGCGCCGCACGGTCGCCGGTGCACCGGAGGCCATCGGGCTGTACGGCCGCGGCGTCACGCTGCTCGCCGTCGTCCCGGTGCCCTTCCGGCTCGCGCAGGACCTGCGCCGCGTCGCCGCCACCACGCCGTCCGCGGTGTCCGACGAGCTCGGCGTCCGCCTGGCCGCCGGGCCGGTGGGCATCATGCTCGTCGGCTCGCCGGGGCAGCAGTCGTACGTGCTCACCGGCACGGTCACCCTCGAGGCGCTCGAGGCCGCGGCGCGCGAGCTCCCCCAGCTGCGGAGCCGCCCGTGAGCGCCGTGATCGTCACCCGCGGGCTGGTCAAGCGGTACGGCCGGCTGCACGCGGTGGACGGGATCGACCTCGACGTCCGCGAGGGCGACGTCTACGGCTTCCTCGGCGCCAATGGCTCGGGCAAGACGACGACGGTGCGGATGCTGCTCGGCCTCGTGCTGCCGACCAGCGGCGAGGTGGAGCTGCTGGGCGCGCGGATGCCGCGGGCCGGCCGGCGGGTGCTGCCGCGGGTGGGCGCGCTGATCGAGGGCCCCGCCCACTACGGGCACCTGTCCGGTCGGGAGAACCTGTCGCTGCTCGACGCCTCGGGGCCCGGCGGCCGCCGGCGCACCCGGCGCGCCCGGATCGACGAGGTGCTCGAGCAGGTGGGCCTGGCCGGGGTGGGACGGCGCCCGGTCAAGGCGTACTCGCTGGGGATGCGGCAGCGGCTGGGGCTGGCCGGCGCGCTGCTGCGCCGTCCGGAGCTGCTGGTGCTCGACGAGCCGACCAACGGGCTGGATCCGCAGGGCATCGCCGAGATCCGGTCGCTGCTGCTCGACCTGCACCGCGGCGGGACGACGATCTTCCTCTCCAGCCACCTGCTCGCCGAGGTCGAGCAGATGGCGACCCGGGTCGGCGTGCTCGACCGCGGCCGGCTGGTGCTCCAGGAGCAGCTGGCGGTGCTCACCGCGCCGACCGGCGCCACGGTCGTGGAGAGCCCGGCACCCGAGCACGTGCAGGCCGCGCTGGACGGCCGGGTCACCGCAGTCGACGGCCGGCGGGTGGTGGTGAAGGGCGACGACCCGGCCGAGGTGAACGCGCTCCTGGTGCAGGCCGGCGTGCCGGTGACCGGCCTGGCCCTGCAGCGCCCGACGCTCGAGGAGGTGGTGCTGGCCGCGGCCGGCACGAGCACCGACCGGGTGGAGCGGCCGGGGTCCCTCCGGTGATCGTCGTCGAGCTGCGCAAGCTGTTCCGCCGGCCGCGCACCTGGGCGACGATCGCCGTCCTCAACGCGCTGCCGACCGCCGTGGCGCTGCTGCTGGTCCTGACCGACCTCGCGCCGCGGCCCGGGGAGGGGCCGCCGTTCCTGTCCGCCGTCCTGGCCAACGGGCAGCTGTTCACCCTGGCCGCGCTGGCCATCGTGCTGCCGCTGTTCCTGCCCATCGCGGTGGCGGTGGTCGCCGGGGACTCGATCGCCGGCGAGGCCCAGGCGGGCACCCTGCGCTACCTGCTGGCCCGGCCCGCGGGCCGCACCCGGCTGCTGGTGGCCAAGCTCGTCGCCGTCCTCGCGTTCGTGCTGGTCACGGTGGTGGTCGTGGCCACCGTCGGCTACCTGCTCGGCAGCACGCTCTTCGACGCGCAGCCGACCGGCGGCACGTCGGTGTCGGGGACCTCGCTGAGCTCCGAGGAGCTGACCCTGCGCACGCTGATGGCGATCGGCTACGTGGCGGTGTCGATGCTCGGCGTGGCCGCGTTCGCGCTGTTCTTCTCCACGTTCACCGACTCGCCGCTGGGCGCGACGATGGGCGCCCTCGCCGTCCTGGTCGCCTCGTCGCTGCTTTTCACCCTCGACGCCGCCTCGCCCATCGCGCCGTACCTGCCCACGCGCTACTGGCTGTCGTTCGTCGACTTCTTCCGCGACCCCGTCCTGTGGCGGGAGATCGTCCGCGGCCTGGCGCTGCAGGGCGTGTACGTGGGCGTGCTGCTGGCCGGGGCGTGGGCGAACTTCGCCACCAAGGACGTCACCAGCTGACTAGCGTGCACCGGGTGGGGATCGAGATCGCGCCGGCGACGAGCTCGCGGTTCGACGACGTCGCGACGATGCTCGGGCCGAAGAACCCGGCCTCCAACGTCTGCTGGTGCCTCAGCCACCGCGTCGACTCGAAGACCAACCGGGAGCTCGTCGGGCCGGCCCGCCGCGAGTACGTCCGCGAGCTGACCGGCCGCCCGGTCGCGCCCGGGGTGCTCGCCTACGACGGGGACGAGGTCGTCGGCTGGGCCGCGGTCGCGCCGCGCGCCGACCTGCCCTTCCAGCGCTCCACCAAGATCCCGCACGTCGACGACCTGCCCGTGTGGTCCCTCTGGTGCATCCGCGTGCGCCCGGGCCACCGCGGCAAGGGCATCGCGCACGCGCTCGTCCGCGGGGCGGTCGACTACGCCGCCTCCCAGGGCGCCCCGGCGGTCGAGGGGTACCCGGCCGACAACGGGGACCGGAAGGTCGACACGACCATGGCCTTCGTCGGCACCCGCAGCCTGTTCGAGAAGGCCGGGTTCACCAAGGCCGCCGACACCGACGCCGTGGCGGGCGGGTTCCCGCGGGTCCTGATGCGCCGCGACCTCAGCTGAGCGCACCGGCCACGACGCGGGCGGCCGCTGCGACGAGGGCGTCGTCGTGCTCGGCGTCCTGGGCGTCCCGGCTCGACATGACGGCGAGCACGATCGGGGCGCGGCCGGGCGGGGTGAGCACGGCGACGTCGTTGCGGGTGCCGTAGGCGCCGTTGCCGGTCTTGTCGCCGACCTCCCAGTCGGCCGGGACGCCGGCCCGGATCAGTGCGTCTCCGGTGGTGTTCCGGTGGAGCCAGTCGAGCAGCAGCGCGCGGTCCGCCTCGTCGAGGAGGTCGTCGTCGAGGGTGTACGCCTGCAGCGTCGTGGCCAGCGCGCGCGGGGTGGTGGTGTCCCGCTCGTCGCCGGGCACCGCGCTGTTGAGCTCGGGTTCGGTCCGCGCGACGTTCGTGACCTCGTCCCCGACGCGCTCCAGGGCCGCGTCGAGCCCGGCCGGGCCGCCGAGCTCGCGCAGGACCAGGTTGAGCGCGGTGTTGTCGCTGTACCGGACGGCGGCGTCGCAGAGCTCGGCGAGGGTCATGCTGCCGCCGACCCGGGTGCTCGTCACCGGTGACCAGGCCGACGACACGTCGGTCTGCTGGATCGGCACGCCGCGCTGCAGGTCGGCCGGCGAGGTCTGCGCCAGCAGCGCGCCGCAGGCGAGGGCCTTGATGGTGCTGGCGTACGCGAAGCGCTCGTCGGCGCGGTGGGCGATGGTCGCGCCCGAGCCCGAGTCCAGCGCGTAGACGCCGAGGCGGGCGTCGAACTGCTCCTCGAGGGCGGCGAGCTCCGCCGCCACGTCCGGCGGCGGGGTGGTGGCCGGCGCCTCGCTGGTCGCGGCGGCGCCGGTGCCGGGCGCCGCCCGGTCGGCGTCCGCGGTCGACGAGCAGGCCGCGGTGGCGAGGAGGGCCAGGCACACCAGCGCGCGGCGGCCGCATCGGCGCACGCCCGACCTCCCGTCCCTCCGCACCGGGTGCCCACGAGACCGCAGGACCCGCCGCGAGGGCAAGCCGACAGGCCGCGCCGGTCAGGGCCGGACGAGCCGGACGTGCGTGGCGGCTCCGGTCGCCACGTGCTCGGCGACGACGAGGTCGGTGGCGACGCCGTCGCCGAGCAGCCGCTCGCCGGTGCCGAGCAGCAGCGGGGCGACGGCCACGTGCAGCTCGTCGACCAGGCCGGCGCGCAGGTACTCGCGGACCGTGGCCGCCCCGCCGGCGAGGCGGACGTCCTGGCCGCCGGCCGCCGCGAACGCCTGCTCCAGCGCCGACCCGATGCCGTCGGTCACGAAGGAGAACGTCGTTCCGCCGGCCATCTCGACCGGGTCGCGCGCGTGGTGGGTGAGCACGAACACCGGGTGGTGGTACGGCGGCTCCGGGCCCCACCAGCCCGCCCAGTCGCTGTCCCCCCACGGCCCGCGGACGGGGCCGAACATGTTGCGGCCCATGATCGTCGCGCCGATGCCCTCGTCGCCGCGGCGGGCGAAGTCGTCGTCGAGGCCGGTGGTGCCGCCCTCGGCGCCCTGCATCCGGTGGAACGTCGCGGTGGCGACGAGCCAGGCGTGCAGGTCCTCCCCGCCGACGCCGAGCGGGTGGTCCAGGCCCTGGTCCGGGCCGGCCGCGTACCCGTCGAGGGACACGGACAGGCAGTGCGCGCGCAGCTTCGGCACGGAGGCCTCCTCGGGTCGGCGTCGAGGGGCAGACCGGGCCGGCCCGCCGAAGTCATCGGCGGGCCGCCTCCGCCGGACTCGTCGACATCGCCACCGCGCGCCCTCCGCGCCGCAGCACCCGCACGGCGAACCCGGGTGCCAGGAGCGACCCGGGACGGCGGACCAGGGCCTGGACCTCTTGCAGGCGCAGCACGACCGCGTCGTCGTGGTGGGCGGCACGCGTCGCCCTGGTCAGGTACCTGTTGAGCGCGTCCGTCCCGAGCGGCTTGGCCCCCCGGGTGTCGGGGAAGACGAAGTCGCCCCCGACCGCGATCGACCACGGCGCGGCGACGGCCCTGCCCGCCGCGGCGAAGTACCGGCGGGCGAAGGCGCGGTTGACGGCCCCCGACCGGTCGAGACACCGGCCCAGGGCCTGGGCCTGCAGCGCGGCCGAGGTCATGCCCTGGCCGTAGACGGGGTCGAAGCTGCACACGGCGTCCCCCGCGAGCACCCAGCCCAGAGGGAACCGGCGCAGCCGCTCCACGTGCCGCCGCTGGTTGTCCACGAAACGGTGGGTGGCGGGCTCTCCCAGTGGCTCCGAGGACGCCATGACGTCGGCGATGACGGGGGAGGGCAGGCTGCGCGCGTAGGCGAGGCGTGCCGCCTCCTCCACGGGAGGCGACTCGTCGCCGAAGCCGGCGAGGAGCACGATCCAGCGCCCGCCCTCGACCGGCAGCGCCATCCCCAGCCGCCGCGCCGCGGGGGTGTCGACGACCGCCGCCGCCTTCCAGTCCCGCTCCGGCGCATCGGACCGGCGGTACGTGCGCGAGACGTAGCGGGTGTCCACCCGGACCACCGTCGTGCGCGGTGGGGGAAAGCCCAGGTCCACCAGCCAGGCCACGCTGTGCGCCGACCGTCCGGTCGCGTCCACGACGAGGTCCGCCGAGAGGCTGCCGCCGTCCGCCAGCCGGACCCCCGTGACCCTGGTGCCGGGCTCGTCGACCGTCAGCCCGATGACCGCCTCGCCGTCCCGGACGACGGCCCCCGGCAGCTGCTCGACGTGCGCGCGCACGAGCCGCTCCAGCAGCGGCCGGGACATCGAGGGGCTGCGCAGCGCAGAGACCGGACGGCGCAGCACCCCGCCCGCCTGATGCCACGAGAAGTCGGCGCACAGGTCGAGGTCGACCGCGCCGGCGTCGCGCAGCTCGGCGCCGACGCCGGGGAACCACGCCTCCAGGAGCCGGGCGCCCTCGGCCAGCAGGAGGTGCGGCTGCCGCCCCTGCGGCACCCGGGGGCGGGCTTCAGCCGCAGCGGGCAGGCGGTCGCGGTCGACCACCACGACCCGGTCGAAGCGTTCCGCGGCCACGCGGGCGGTGCACAGCCCCGCCATGCTCGCGCCGATCACCACCGCCGTGCTCATCGCGCGCCCGCCCGCTTCCGGGCGACGTAGAGCACGTCGACCGGGTCGTCGGGCAGGTCGTGGACGACGACGTCGACGAACCCCGCCTCCGCCAGCATCCGGCGGGCCACCTGCTCGCCCCACACCGCACCGAGCCCGGCGCCGCCCTCGGCCAGGGAGACGGTCAGGCAGTGCAGCGTGCTCACGCCGTACAGCCAGGGCGCCAGCGGGTTGCCGAGGTTGCCCTCGAGGTCGCTGGCCGCCTTGATGTCGACCATCGCGAACACCCCGCCGGGTTCGAGGGCGTCGTGCACCCGGGCCAGCACGCCGGCGGGATCGGCCTGGTCGTGCACGGCGTCGAAGGCGAACACCCCGGCGAAGGGCGGGTCGACCGGCAGCCGGGTCGCGTCGCGGACCTCGAAGGCGGCGTTGGCCAGCCCCCACCCGGCGGCCTCGGCGCGGGCGCGCTCGACGGCGTCGGCGGCGATGTCGAAGCCGGTGAACTGCGACCGCGGGTACGCCCGCGCCAGCACGTTCACCGCGTGCCCGGTCCCGCACCCCACGTCCGCCGCCCGCGCGCCGGCCGCGAGGCGGCGGGGCAGGTCCCCGGTGAGCGGCAGGACCCCGTCGAGCAGGACGCCGTCGAACAGGCCGCGCGAGGCCTCGTCCATCACGTCGGTGAGCTCCGGCCGGAACCGCGCGTACGGCACGCCGCCGCCGGTGCGGAAGGCCTCGGCGACCTCACCCACGTGCCGGCCGAGCAGCGCGGTGATGCGGCTCAGCGACGCCATGTTCTGCGCTCCCGGGCCGGTCAGGCAGGCCGCGCGGGCCGGCGGCAGCGAGTAGGTGCGCGTCGCGGGGGAGTACTCGACGATGCCCGCCGTCGCCAGCCCGCCGAGGCACTCGCGGACGTAGCGCTCGACCAGCCCCGCCCGCTCGGCCACCTCCTCGCTGGTGCTCGCCCCGGCGGCGACGGCCTCCAGCAACCCGGTGCGGAAGGCGACGTCCACCAGGAGCGTCACCACGCTCTCGGTGAACGTGCCCAGCAGCCGTTCCGCGAAGACCTCGACCGCAGCGGTGTCCGGCTCCGCGCCGGTCGTCCACGTGTCCGCAGCCATCTCGCGCCTCCTCCGTCGTCGGTCGACGGGGCGACGCTAGGAACGCGGCGGGGTGCCCGGCATCGGGCGAACGGTCCATCCCGCGCCGGCGCCGGATGGGTCGTTCGTCCCGGCGAGGGAGTGGGCGTGGGCCCACGCCGAGGCGGCGGTCCGGGTGGTGACGGCCAGCTTGGTGAAGATGTTGGACAGGTGCCGCGCGACGGTCTTGCGGCTGATGACCAGCGCGTCGGCGATCTGGGCGTTGGTCCGGCCCTCCGCCACGAGGGCGAGGACCTCGGCCTCCCGGGACGTCAGCCCCCCGGGCAGCGCGGGGACCCCGCGCAGCTCGGCGACCACGGTGGCGTCGGGCGCCGCGCCCAGCCGGTCGAAGACCTCGGCGGCGGCGGTCAGCTCCAGCTCGGCGCCGTCGGCGTCGCCGAGGGCGCGGTAGGCCGCCGCCAGCTGGACGCGGACCCGCGCGCAGTCGTGCACCGCCTCCAGCTCCCGCCAGCCGGCGCACGCCGCGGCCAGCAGGGGGAGGGCCTCGTGCGGCCGCCCGGTCGCCAGCAGCAGCGCCCCGCGCCACTGCCGGGCGGCCGCGGAGAACAACGGGCTCGCGTACCGGCGGGCGACCTCCTCCACCTCGGTCACCGCCTCCTCCGCGGCGGTGGTGTCCCCGGCGGCCAGGGCGATCTCCGCGTGCGCCACCCGCAGGCGGGCGCGGACCAGCGGGTTCGCCGTCTGCGCGAGCAGCGCCGCCCGGATCGACGCGTCGGCGGCGTCGGGCCGGCCCCGGCGCAGGCGGAGGAGGGCCAGTCCCGGCTGCGGGGTCCGGCCGAGCTCGTGCGCGCGGCGGTAGGACTCCTCGGCGTCGGCCCAGCGGCCGCGGAGCCGGGCCAGCTCACCCAGCTGGTAGTGCGCCTCGGCGGCGGTGAGGCAGGCGATGTCGGCCAGGTCCGCGCAGGCCCGGGCCGCCTCCGCCTCGCTCTGCGCCCACGCCCCGGCGGACTGCAGCACCTGCGACCGGTGCACCCGGCAGATGCCGGTGAACAGCACCGCCGCGGGCAGCGTCTCCAGCCAGGCGGCGGTCGCCCGCACCCAGGACCACGCCCGGCGCAGATCGCCCAGCTCGTAGGTCGCCGACATCAGGTGGCAGTAGATGTTGCCGGCGAACTCGGGCAGCACCTCGCCGGCGAGGACGTAGCTCATGGCCTGGTCGAAGCACGCCAGCCCGGCGGGCACCGCGCCGCGGCGCACCAGCACCCGCCCCTCGCCGAGCAGGCCCGCCGCCACCAGGGTCGGCTCGGCGAACCGGCGTCCGCGCTCGACGACCCGCCGCGCTGCGGCCAGCACCGGCTCCTGGTCGGGCTGGTCGAGCGCACCCTCCACCTCGAGCAGGTAGGCGAGGTAGCCCTGCTCGACGCACTCGGGCTCGCCGGCGAGCAGCGCCGCGGCCCGCTGCAGCCAGCCCGACCCGGGGACCTCGTCGGCGCGCATGACCAGGTTGACCGCCACCCCGATCGCGGCCATCGCGGCCGCGCGCGGACGCTGCTCGCGCACCGCCGCCCGGAAAGCCTCCTCCCCGACGGCGATCGACTCGTCGACCCGGCCGAGCCACCAGGCGCAGTCGGCGAGCGCGGCGAGGTCGTCGGCGGTCAGCCCGCCCTCGGCCCGGGCGGCGCCGAACGCCGCGTGCGCCTGGTCCCAGCGCTGCTGCGCGTGCGCGGTGCGCGCTGCCGCCAGCAGGGGTCCGGGGTCGCTCACGGCTGGCCTCCCCACGGTCCGGGGGCGGCCCAGCCTAGCGGCGGTCAGCCCCCGAGGCGGCTGCAGTCGTCGGCGGTCAGCGGGACCGGGTCGCCGGGCGCGAGGACGGCCTCGACCATCGCCATCACCAGCGGCGTCCGGGGCAGCCCGCCGTGCCCGACCCGCGCGTCGGCGCACACCGACTGCACGGTCAGGTTCAGCGCGCCGTCCAGCCGGGCGGAGTCGGGCGGCGTCACCGTCTCGTCCTGCGTCGTCCAGATCGAGACCCAGCTCGGGCCGGCGGGGGTCTCGTCCCCGGCGTTGAGCCGGGCGAGCAGGTCGCTGCCCGGCGCCAGCTGCCGGCACCCCTCGGGGCACTGCTCCGGCGCCACCTGCCCGGCGAGGTCGGCCAGCGCCGTGCCGTGGTGCGGCGAACCCAGCGTCACCACCCGCCGCACGACGTCCGCACCGCCGTCGGCCACCCACAGCCGGGCGACGACCCCGCCGGCCGAGTAGCCGACGACGTCGACGCTGTCGGCGCCGGTGCGGTCGAGCGCCTGCTCGGCGGCCGCCGCCAGCGCGTCGGCCGACCCGGCGAGATCACCGGTCCCGTTACCGGGCAGCGGGACGACGACGGCGTCCCGCCCGGCGGCGGTCAGCCGCCCGGCCAGCTCCTGCAGCGAGGCGGTCGAGCCGCCGTACCCGGGGACCAGCAGCACCGGCCCCACCTCGTCCTGCGAGACCGCCTCCGACGAGCGCCCGGGGTCGCCGGGCACCAGCAGGACGACGGCGAGGGCGACGAGCGCCGCGGCGACCACGGCCAGCAGCCCCAGGACGACGCGTCGGCGGGCGGGGGAGAGGCCGGCGAGCACGCTCCCACTGTCCCCGCTCTCGCCGTACTCGACACGGGCTGGTGGACTGCCGCCTGTGCTGAGCCGCGAGGAGTACCTGACCGCGTGGGCGCGGTGGCACGGCGGGACCGACCCCGCCGCCAGCGCGCTGGTCCGCGGCTGGCTGTCGACGGCGTACGCACTGGCCCGCCCGCTGGCCGGGGTGCCGCCGCTGCTCGCGACCGCGCTGGGGCTGCTGGTCGCGGTCGGGGGCGCGGCGCTCGCCGTCCCCGGCGGCGGCTGGCTGGTGGGCGCCGGTCTGCTCGTCGGGCTGTCCGGGCTGCTCGACAGCCTGGACGGCGCCCTGGCCATCGCGACCGGCCGCGCGTCGCGGCGCGGGTTCGTCCTCGACTCCGCCGTCGACCGGCTGACCGAGGCCGCCTACGCCGCCGGTCTCTGGGCGGCCGGCGCCCCCGGCTGGCTGGCCGCGGCCTTCGGGGCGCTGTGCTGGCTGCCCGACTACCTGCGCGCCCGCGCCGGGCAGGCCGGGGTGGCCGAGACGGGCGCGATCTCGGTGTTCGAGCGGCCCACGCGGGTGGCGCTGACCGGGTTCACGCTGGGCGGCGCCGGGATCCTGGCGCTGGCCGGCGCCGGTCCGCACGCCGGCACGGTGGTCACGGTGGGGACGGCGGTCGGCGTCCTGCTGGGCGCGGTGGCCGTGGGCCAGCTCGGGCTGTCGCTGCGCCGGGCGCTGGGGGACCGACCGGCGCACCGGGACCCCGGGCCGTAGGCTGTTCGGCGTTCCGCGCCGTCCTCCTGCGCCGGTCGACCCCGAGGAGCCCTCCCGTGCCCGTCGTAGTCACCGGCTCGATCGCCACCGACCACCTGATGACCTTCCCGGGCAGCTTCAGCGAGCAGTTCGTCGAGGGCCAGATGGAGAACGTGTCGCTCTCGTTCCTCGTCGACGACCTCGTGCAGCACCGCGGCGGCGCCGGCGCGAACATGGCGTACGGCATGGGGCTGCTGGGGCTCAACCCCGTGCTCGTGGGCGCCGTCGGCAGCGACTTCGCCGACTACGAGGCCTGGCTGTTCCGGCACGGCGTCGACACCAAGAGCGTGCACTGGTCGGAGATGAAGCACACCGCGCGCTTCGTCTGCACGACCGACGTCAAGAACAACCAGATCGCCTCGTTCTACTCGGGGGCCATGTCCGAGGCCGCCGACATCGAGCTGGCGCCGGTCGCGCACCGGGTCGGCGCGCCGGACATCGTCGTCGTCGGCCCGAACGACCCGCGCGCGATGGTGCGGCACACCGAGGAGTGCCGGGAGCGCGGCTACGCGTTCGCGGCCGACCCCAGCCAGCAGCTCGCCTGGGCCGACGGCGCGATGATCCGCTCGCTCGTCGAGGGCGCCGAGCTCCTCTTCACCAACGAGTACGAGTCCGCGCTGCTGCTGCAGAAGACCGGCTGGACGCTCGAGGAGGTCCTCGACCGCGTCGGCTGCTGGGTCACCACCCGCGCCGCCCAGGGCGTGCTGGTCCGCCGCGCGGGCGAGGAGCCCATCGCCGTGGCGGCCGTGCCCGAGACCAAGCCGGTGGAGCCCACCGGCGGCGGCGACGCGCTGCGCGCGGGCTTCATCGCCGGGCGCACCTGGGGCCTGTCGGCCGAGCGGTCGGCCCAGCTCGGCTCGGCCATCGCCACCGAGGCCGTCGAGGTCATCGGCACGCAGGAGTACGCGCTCGACCGGCGGGCCTTCCTGGCCCGGTTCGCCGAGGCGTTCGGCTTCGACGCCGCCGACGAGGTCGCCGTCCACCTCCCCGCCTGAGGCGACGCCCGTCGGGGAGCTCCCTCAGCCGCCGCGGAGGCGCTCGCCGATGCCCGGGTCCTCCGACCAGTCGCGGTAGGGGATCCGCGGGATCTCCAGGACCTCGCCCAGCGTCGTCCACTCGTTGCCGCCCAGGCGGGCCACCGGGTCGAGGTGCTCGATCCGCGGCCGGCCGTCGCGGACCGCCGACTCGTAGGCCGTCACCGCGACCACGCGCCCGAAGACCACCCAGCAGTCGCCCAGCTTGATCGTGGAGTGCAGCGTGCACTCGATGCTCACCGGCGAGTCGGCCACCCGCGGGGCGGCCACCCGGTCGCTCGGCTCGAGCCGGACACCGGTGTGCTCGGCCTCGCTCTGGTCCGGCGGGAAGTCCGTCGCCGTCGCGTTGACCTGCTCGAACAGCGACCGCGGCGTGAGGCTGATGGTGAACTCGCCGGTCGCCTCCGCGTTGTTCAGCGAGTCCTTCCGGCCCACCGAGGTGAACTGCACGATCGGCGGCTTGACGCAGGAGACCGTGTAGAAGGAGTGCGGCGCGAGATTCTCCACCCCGTCGGCCGAGCGGGTGCACACCCAGGCGATCGGCCGGGGGACGACGACGGAGTTCAGGATCCGGTAGAAGTCGCGCCCCCTCATCTCGGCGGGGTCGAACAGGACGCGAGCGGGCGAGGTCACGCGGCCTCCTCGCCGGCGCTCGTCGGCCCCGTGCCCCCAGGTGCTCCGCTCATGCGTGATCTCGCCAGCTCGCTCACGTCCCCATCGTCGTCAGCCGGGGTGCGGCCGGCGCGGGCAGGGTCCGCCCGCGCCAGCTCAGCGTCCCCGTCCGGTGGCCGGCCACGGACCGGGCCATGAGCACGTCGAGCAGCAGCAGGGACAGCGGGTGGGCCAGGGAGTCGGGCCACACCCGGCCGCCGGTGCGGGCGGCGACCACGGCTCGGCCGGCCACGCCCGCGGCGTAGCCCACGAGCCCGGCCCGCGAGCCGCGCAGCGCGGCCAGCGCCGGGACGACGCCGACGGCGGTCAGCGCGGCGGCCGCGGCCGCGCTCGCCGCGGGCGAGCCGCCGACCGTCGCCCACAGCGACTTGGCGTAGCCCTCGCCCAGCTGCGCCCACCCCTCGTACATGCGGCAGGCGGCCAGCCGCGAGCCGTCGACCGGCACGCCCCGCCCGCCGGCCCGCTTGACCGCCCGCAGCAGCGCGATGTCCTCGAGCACCTCGCCGGCCACCGCGGCGTGGCCGCCGGCCGCCCGGTAGGCGTGTCCGCGCACCACCAGGAACTGCCCGTTGGCGGCGGCCAGCGACGGTCGCGGCGACCGCTCGGCCAGCCGCAGCGGCAGCGTGGTGGCCCACAGCCAGGGCGACAGCGGCTGCACCAGCCGCTCGGCCGCGGTGCCGGCCAGCGGCCGCGGCCACGGCGAGACCAGGTCGAGGTCGTGCTCGTCGAGCACCGCCACGGCGGCGGCGACCGCGTCGGGCCACAGCCGCACGTCGGCGTCGAGGAACACCAGGACGTCGTCGACCCCGGCGGTGGCCGCGCCGACGGCGCAGGCGTGCGGCTTGCCGAGCCAGCCGGGCGGCGGTTCGCCGGCCGCGACCAGCCGCACCCGCGGGTCGCCGACCGCCCGGACCGCAGCGGCGGTGCCGTCGGTGGAGCCGTCGTCGACGACCACCACGCGGAGGTCGGGCACGCCCCGCTGGTCGAGCACCCCGGCCAGGCAGGCGGCCACCTGCCGCTCCTCGTCGCGCACCGGCAGGACGACGGTCACCGGCCGCCGCACCGGGGGCGGTGCCGCCGGCGGGCGGCGGAGCAGGGCGGTGTTGACGGCGGCGTGCAGCGCCCCGGCCACCGAGGCGCCGGCCAGCAGCCGCACGGCGGCGCCGCTCACGCGCGGCGCCGCTGCACGGCGAGCGCGACCAGGACCGGGACGGCGAGCGCCGCACCCCACGCCGCCGAGCCCGGCAGGCCGAGCCAGCCGGCGTGCGCCAGCGCGCCGCCGAGGGTCATCCAGCCGAGCGAGAGCAGGGGGGCGGCGTCCCCGATCCGCGGTGGGGTCGCGGTGCGGCGCACGAGCGCGTCGAGCAGGGCCATGAGCACCAGGCCGGCGAGCAGCCAGCCGCCCAGGTTGGTCAGCGGCACGGTGTCGATGCCCGGCAGGCCGGGAGAGGGGTGCGCCCACGTCCAGTAGCCGGCCTGCACCATCTGCGGGTCCAGGACGACGTCCCAGGCGGCGAAGACGCCCGCCGCGACCGGGACGCGGACCGCCGGCCGGCGCGCCAGGCGGGCCGCCAGCACCCAGCTCGGCCAGGCCATCATCAGCCAGGCCAGCGGTACCAGGAACGGCACGCCGAGCAGCCGCGGCCCGAGCACGTCGCCGTAGGTGTAGCTGCCGTAGGGGAAGCCGGTGGCCAGCCCGACGGCCTCGAAGACCAGCGCCGTGGCGACGACGAGCGCCGCGACGCCCAGCCCCGTGCGCCACCCGCGCGAGATCCCGGCGTGGGTCACCGACACCGCCGAGCCGAGCAGCACGATCGCCCAGCTCACCGCGTCGCGGGCGCCGCCGTCGGTGAGCGGGTAGGCGATCGCCGTGAGCACCAGCAGGCCGGCCAGGGCGAGCGGCAGGTGCCGCGCGGCCACCCCGGGCGCGGTCGCCGTCGTCACCGGCGCCACCGCGGCAGGCGGCGCCGGCGCCGGTCGGCCAGCACCAGGCGGGCGGCGGTGCGCCCGGAGTTGCCGGAGACGCCGCCGCCGGGGTGGGTCGACGCCCCGGCCAGGTACAGGCCGGCCAGCCCGGGCACCCGGTAGCCGGCCAGCGCCGGCGTGGGCCGGAGGGCGAACATGCTGGCCAGGCCCATCTCGACGTGCATGACGTTGCCACGCACCAGGCCCAGCTCCTGTTCCAGCCGCAGCGGCGTCTGCACGTAGCGGTCGAGGACCGAGGCGGCGAAACCCGGTGCGAACCGGTCGACGGCGGCGATCAGGCGGTCGGCCTCGGCGTCGGCGAGCGCCGTCCAGTCGCCGCCGTCGGCCAGGTCGTACGGGTACCACTGGCCCCAGAGCGTGACCACGTGCCGCCCGGCCGGGGCCAGCGTCGGGTCGCTCGCGGAGAACGACATGGCCAGCGGCACGGGCACGCGCGGCAGCCGGCCGGCCCGCCAGTCGCCGTGCGCGGCGGCGAGCTCGGCGCGGTCGGTGCACAGCAGCTGCAGCCCGGCCAGCGCCTCGGGTCCCGCCCCGGGGTAGGACGGCGGGGCGTCGGTGAGGCAGCGGACGACGAGGCCGAAGCCGTTGCCCAGCGGCGGGTCGGCGTGGGCCAGCGCCGGGGGAGCGGCGTCGCCGGCCAGCGCGCGGGTGGCCAGGACGTGGCACGCGGCGACGACGGTGCCGGCCGCGATCCGCCGTCCGGACGCCGTCTCCACCCCGGTGACCCGGCCGTCGGCGACCAGCAGGCGGGTGGCCGCGTCGCCGAGCGAGACCCGGCCGCCGTCGGCCTCCAGCCGGCGCCGCAGCGCCTGCGTCAGCCCCCCGGACCCGCCCACCGGGTGCCCGGGCGGGACGTCGTGCAGCAGCGCGACCCAGCCGACCATGGCCGCCGTCCCCGGCTCCGACACCGCCGGGCCGGACTGCGCGCCGAACCAGGCCAGCGCCGCCTTGAGCCGCTCGCTGGTGAACCACCGGTCGAGCAGCGCGTCGCCGGAGCCCAGGAAGTCGACGGCCAGGTCGCCGCCGGGCGTCCGGGGCCGGCCGTCCCGGGGCGCGCCGAGCGGCCAGAAGGCGCGGAGCAGGTTGCCCGCCGCCGGGCGGCGGCCGAAGGAGGCGACCACCGCCCGGCTGCGCGGGCCCCAGACCTCGACGAAGCGCCGGTAGGCCGCGGCGTCGTCCGGCCCGCAGGCGGCCGCGATCGAGGCGCAGGTGGCGTCGAGGTCCCGGGAGAAGACCAGCGGCGGGTCGCCGGGGGCGAAGCCCCACGGGTCGCAGTCGACGTACTCCAGGCCGTGGGCGGCGAGGTCGAGCTCCTCGACGATCCCGCTGTGCCGGACGATCACGTGGGCGCTGGAGCCGCGGTCCACCCGCACGCCGGGCCAGCGCTCGACGGTCGAGACCGCCCCGCCGAGGACGTCGTCGCGCTCGACGACCTCCACCGACAGGCCGGCGCGGGCGAGGTAGCAGGCGGCGACCAGGCCGTTGTGGCCCGAGCCGACGACGACGGCGTCGACGGTGGAGGTCTGCGGCACGCCGGTCAGGTCGCGGCGGGGCGCAGCGGCAGGCGGGCGCCGAGGATCGCGAACGGGCGGGAGTCGCCGGGGAAGTGGTGGCCCCGGGCGAGGTCGACGAAGCCGTCGGCGTGGTACAGCCGGAAGGCCTTGGTGTCGGCGTCCGGGGTCGACAGCAGCGCGGCCGGGTAGGACAGGTCGGCCAGCAGCGCGTGCAGCAGCTGCCGGCCCAGGCCGCGGCTCTGGTGGTCGGGGTGCACGTGCAGCTCGCAGACCTCGAACGCGCCGGGCAGCCAGCGCTTCGCCGTCCGCCGGTCCAGCGCCGCGCGCACCTGGTCGTGCCACCACTGCCCGGGGGCGACCAGGTAGCCGTAGCCGAAGCCGACCAGCTCCTCGCCGTCCGGCGTCTCGGCGAAGGCGCCCACCGCGCGGAAGCCCGCGCGCTCGGTGTGCTGCATGGCGTAGCCGTAGCGCCCGGCCACGACCGAGGGGTCGTAGCCCATCGCCAGCCCGTAGATGGTCAGCGCCTCGTGCATGTGGTCGCGGATCCACCGCACGGGCAGCTCGGTGACCCGCACGGCGGGCCGGGTGCCGGTCACGGTGCCTCCACCGCCTCCTGGACGTCGGGGCCGGTGCCCGGCTCGAGGGCGCCACCGACCTCGGCGGCGGTGCCCGCGGTGAGCCGGAGCAGCTCGTCGTAGCTGGTGGGGAAGACCGCCGTCGGGTGCCCGGCCGAGGCCCACACCTGGTCGTAGCGGGCGAGCTCGACGTCGACCAGCGTGCCGATCGGGTCGGGGTGGCCGATCGGGGCCACGCCGCCGATCGGCTGGCCGGTGTGCCGGCGGACGAAGTCGGGCGAGGCCCGCCGCACGTTCGGGACGCCGAGCAGGCCGGCCACCTGGATCTCGTCGACGCGGTGGCCGCCGCTGGTGAGGACCAGCAGCGGCGCCCCGTCGACGTCGAACACGAGGCTGCTGGCGATGGCGCCGACCGGCACCCCCAGCTGCGCGGCGGCCTCGGCGGCGGTGCGGGCGCTGCCCGGCAGCTCGCGCACCCGGCCGGAGGCGCCGGAGGCGGCCAGCAGCTCGGCCATCTCGGCGACCCGTGGGTGCGCGGGACGGGTCATGGGGGAATCCTGCCACCGGCCCCGGAACCCGCGCGCCCCGATCCGCCCCCGGGTCCTCCTCCCGGGTCCCCGCCGACCGCGGAAACCGTCGGTGGTGGCTGCTTCCATCGGGGTCGAGAGGGGCGGCGCGCCGGGAGGCGCTCGACTTGACGGGCCCGTGCCCGTCCGGTGTACTTCCTGGTGTTCGAACAGTTGTTCGAACACCAGGTGGGTCCGAGCGCAGCCGCATCCGCCGCTCTCGGGTCCTTCCCCGCCCGGGCGGTGGACCGGCGGCGAGGCAGAGCAGGGGAGTGTGCGATGAGCCGGGTGCTCGGCGGGGCCGGGGTCGGGGATCGAACCCGGCTCGGCGAGGAGGTGCAGGTCGAGCGCGGCCCGCTCGGCCCGGCGCAGTTCTGGCGCGGGCAGTCGCGCTACGTCGTGGGCGAGCTGCTCGACTCCTGGGTGGAGACCGCCCCGTGGTGGCGGCAGCACGCCGCCGCCTCCGGGTCCTCCTCCGGCGCCTCGGCCGAGCTGGTCGCCTCCCGCGAGGTGTGGCGGGTCGAGGCGGTGCGGGCCGGCCGGTCGCGGATGAGCTTCGCCGGCGTCTACGACCTGTCCTGGGACGCCGCCGGCAACCGCTGGTGGCTCGTGCGGGTGCACGACTGATGGGCGCCGCACGAGCCATGTCGTTCGAGTCCGCCGACCAGCTGCCCCTGCCACCGCCCCTGCCCCCGGCGGCCGCAGGGCTGCTCGACCAGGCGCGCCGCGCCCTGGCCGAGGCCGCGGAGTGCACCGACGACCCCCGCCGTCGGTACGCCACCGCGCACCTGGGCGCGCTGCGCGGGGCCGCCGCCGTGCTCGCCGCCCGCACCCGCCCGGAGGCCGGCCGCCGCCGGCCGCGCAGCGCCTGGGTGCTGCTCGGCCAGGTCGCGCCCGAGCTGGGGGAGTGGGCCACCTTCTTCGCCGCCGGCGCCGCCAAGCGGGCCGCGGCCGAGGCCGGGCTCTCCCGGGCGGTCACCGAGCGCGAGGCCGACGACCTGGTCCGCGACGTCGGCGCCTTCCTCACCGTGGTCGAGCACACCCTCGGCACCCTCGTCCCCGAGCCGGTCCGGCCGGCCGCCCCCCGTCCCCGGGTGGTCGGCGGGTCCGGCTCGAGGAAGTGAACGCCGACCCCTTCGTCCACCTCCACGTCGCCTCGGGCTACTCGATGCGGTACGGCGCGAACCATCCCGCCGACCTCGTCGCCCGGGCCGCCGAGCACGGCATGGGCGCGCTCGCGCTCACCGACCGCGACGGCCTCTACGGCGCGGTGAAGTTCGCGCTCGCCTGCCGGTCGGCCGGCGTGCGGCCGATCTTCGGGGTGGACCTCGCGATGGCGCCGGCCGTCGACTCCGCCGTCCCGCGGCCCCTGGCCCGGCCGCTGGGGGAGGCGTCGCGGCTGAGCGGGCCGTCGGCCGCCCGCCGGGTGCCCGCGCGCGGCGGGTCCAGCGTCGACCCGCGGCTGCCGCGGGTCACCTTCCTCGCCCGCGACGGCGAGGGGTGGCGCTCGCTGTGCCGGCTGACCAGCGCCACCCACCTGCGCGGCACCCGGGGCGAGCCGGTGAGCTCGCTGGCGGTCGCCGCCGAGCACGCCCCGGGCCTGGTCGCGCTGCTCGGGCCGCAGTCGCCGGTGGGGCGGGCGCTGGCCGAGGGCCGGGCCGACGAGGCCGCCGCCGTCCTGGCCGCCTGGCGCGCGGTGTTCGGGCCCGGGCGGCTGGCGGTCGAGCTGGTCCACCACCGCGGCCGCGGCGACCGGGCGCGGGCGCGGGCGATGCTGCGGTTCGCCGCCGAGCAGCAGGTGCCGGTGGTGCTCAGCAACGCCGTCCGCTACGTCGACGCCCTCGACGCGCCCACCGCCGACGTCCTCGACGCCGCCCGGCGGCTGGTGCCGCTGGACCTGCGGCACGTCGACCGGCGCACCGCCGAGGGCTACCTGAAGTCGGGCAAGGAGATGGCCGAGGTCGCCGAGGACCTCGTCGGCCCCGACCGCGACGCCGCGCTGCGGCTGCTCGAGGGCACCGCGCGGCTGGCCGAGCAGTGCGCCGTCGACGTCCGCGACGACCTCGGCATCGGCACCGTGCGCTATCCCGAGCTCGACGTCGTCACCACCGCCGCCGAGCGGGGGATGGGCCCCTCGCAGGTGCTGCGCGCGCGGTGCGAGGCCGGCCTGGGCCGCCGCGGGATGGCGCTGACCGAGCGGGTCCGCGTGCGGCTGGAGGAGGAGCTGGCGGTCATCGACTCCCTCGGCTACCCCTCCTACTTCCTCACCGTCGCCGACGTGGTCGACCTCATCAAGAGCTTGAGGGTCCGCGCGGCCGCCCGCGGCTCCGGCGCCGGCAGCCTGGTCACCTACCTGCTCGGCATCTCCGACGTCGACCCGATCCGCTACGGCCTGCTGATGGAGCGCTTCCTCTCCCCGCTGCGCCACCAGCTGCCCGACATCGACATCGACGTGGAGTCGGCCCGCCGGATGGAGGTCTACGACGCGGTGATCGACCGCTTCGGCGCCCACCGGGTCAGCTGCATCTCGATGATGGACACCTACCGGGTGCGGCACGCCGTCCGCGACGTCGGCGCCGCGCTGGGCATGCCGATCGCCGAGGTCGACGCGATCGCCAAGGCGTTCCCGCACATCCGGGCCAACCAGGTGCACGCCGCGCTGCGCGACCTGCCCGAGCTGCGGGCCAGCCGGATGGGGTCGAAGCGGGGCGGCGGGACCGGCGACCTCGACCTGATGTTCGACCTGGTCGCCCGGCTCGACGGCCTGCCCCGGCACATCGCCCTGCACCCGTGCGGCGTGCTGCTCTCCGACGCCACGCTGCTCGACCGCACGCCGGTGGAGAACAGCTTCCTCGGCTACCCGATGAGCCAGTTCGACAAGGACGACGTCGAGGAGCTCGGGCTGCTCAAGCTCGACCTGCTGGGCATCCGCATGCAGTCGGCGATCGCGCACGCCCTCGACGAGATCGAGCGGGTCGACGGCGAGACCGTGGACATCGACGCCATCCCGCGCGACGACCCGACGACGTTCGAGCTGATCCGCAGCACCCGCACGCTCGGCATGTTCCAGATCGAGTCGCCGGGGCAGCGGGAGCTGGTCGGCAAGTTCGGGCCGCAGACCTTCGAGGACATCGTCATCGACATCTCGCTGTTCCGGCCCGGGCCGGTGAAGAGCGACATGGTGACGCCGTTCCTCATGGCCCGGAACGGCTGGCGGGAGACCGAGTACCCGCACCCCGACCTGGAGTTCTGCCTCGAGGAGACCGCCGGGGTGGTGGTCTTCCACGAGCAGGTGCTGCAGATCGTCTCCCGGATGACCGGCGTGACCCTGGCCGAGGCCGACGAGGTGCGCCGGGCGCTGGGGGAGAAGGACGCCCACCCGGAGGTGCGCGCCTGGTTCATGCCCGCCGTGCTCGACGCCGGCTACCCGGTCGAGGTCGCCGAGCGGGTGTGGGAGGTGCTGGCCGCCTTCGGCTCGTTCGGCTTCTGCAAGGCGCACGCCGCGGCGTTCGCCCTGCCCACCTACCAGTCGGCGTGGCTCAAGACGCACCACCCGGCGGCCTTCCTCGCCGGGGTGCTCACCCACGACCCGGGCATGTACCCGAAGCGGCTCATCCTCGACGACGCCCGCAACTTCGGCATCCGCGTGCTGGGCCTCGACGTCAACGCCTCCGCCGACACCTACCGGGTGGAACGGCTGGACCCCGACCCTGAGGACGAGGGTGAGCCCCGGCCGCTGCCGGAGTGGATGCCGGCGTCGATGCCCGACCCGTCCCGCTACGGCCTCCGGCTGGCGCTGGCCGACGTCAAGGGCATCTCCGACGAGGAGGTCGGGCGGATCGTCGACGGTCAGCCGTACCGGTCGCTGGCCGACTTCTGGCAGCGGGCCGCGGTGTCCCGGCCGGTGGTGGAGCGGCTGGTGCTGGCCGGCGGGTTCGACTCCCTCTACGGCTTCGGGCTGCGCGACCGCGAGGCCGGCCGGCCCACCCGGCGCCGTCGGCAGGTCAACCGGCGCGACCTGCTGCTGCAGATCGGCGAGCTGGACCGGTGGACCCGCAGCGGCGCCCGGGCCACGGCCCGCGGGCAGCTCAGCCTCGACCTCATGGGGCTGGAGCTGCCGGAGGAAGAGGCCACCCCCGACTGGGCCGACAGCAGCGGGCTGCCCGAGTTCACCGACGCCGAGCTGGTGCGCGCCGAGCTCGAGGTGCTGGGCCTGGACGCCAGCCGGCACGTGGTCGACTTCTACCGGCGCTTCCTGGCCGAGCTGGGCGCCGTCCCGGCGAGCGAGGTGCTCACCTGCCGCAGCGAGTCCGAGGTGCTGGTCGCCGGCGTCAAGGTGGCCACCCAGACGCCGCCGATCCGCTCCGCGCGGCGGGTGGTGTTCGTGACCCTCGACGACGGCACCGGCTGCACCGACTCCACCTTCTTCGAGGACGTGCAGGGCCCCTACGCCGCGACGGTGTTCCACTCGTGGCTGCTGGTCATCCGCGGCGTGGTCCGCCGCACCGGACCGCGCGGGGTGTCGCTGCGGGCCACCGGGGCGTGGGAGCTGCCGGCGCTGCACGAGGCCTGGGAGGCCGGCGGGCTGGCGGCGGTCGCCGAGCAGATGGCCGCTCCCGGCCGGTACACCGAGCAGGCCATCGCCGGGGCCGCGGCGTCCCACGGGTCGCGGCCGGTCATGGTGCGCCCGGTGCTGGTGCACCCCACCGGCTTCCGCATGTCGCCCTACGCCGACATCAAGCCGGCCGGTGAGGACACCAAGGTCGCCGCCCGCCGCGCCGCCGCACCGCGCAAGCTCTGGCACTCCAGCCCCGGCAGCTCGGGCCACTGAGCGTCACCGCGGGGTGGGCCGGCCGAGCGATGAGTTCCGGGCGGCCCGGCGGTTCTCACTGGGGACGGACCCCGCACGAGAGGACGCGACCATGCCCAGGACCGTGATCTGCCTGTGGTTCGACACCGAGGCCGAGGAGGCGGCGCAGTTCTACACGTCGGTCTGGCCCGACGCCGAGCTGCTCGGCACCGTCCGCTACGGCGCCGAGGACCCCCAGCGCGAGGGCCAGGCCCTGACCGTGAGCTTCCGCCTCGGCGACACCGAGTACGTGGGCCTCAACGGCGGCCCCCAGGGCTGGTCCTTCGACGAGTCCATCTCCTTCCAGATCCTGTGCGCCGACCAGGACGAGGTCGACCACTACTGGACCCGCCTGACCGACGGCGGCGAGGAGGCGCCCTGCGGCTGGCTCAAGGACCGCTTCGGCGTCTCCTGGCAGGTCGTGCCGATCCGCCTGATCGAGCTGCAGAACGACCCCGATCCCGAGCGCCGGCAGCGCGCCGTCCAGGCGATGTTCACGATGAAGAAGATCGACATCGCCGAGCTGGAGCGTGCCGCCGACGCGGTGCGCGCGTAGCGGCGCCACTAGGCTCGGCCGGGTGCCGCCTGCCCCTGCCTCGCCCGCCGCGGAGCAGCTGTCCGCCCGCACCGCGGCCGTCTGGGCCGCCCTCGACCCGGTCGTCCGCGCCGGCACGCCGCTGCGCGTCCTCGACGTCGGCGGCGGCAGCGGCATGTTCGCCGTCCCGCTGGCCCAGCTCGGCCACGAGGTCACCGTCGTCGACCCCAGCGCCGACGCCCTGGCCACCCTGGGCCGCCGCGCCGGCACGGCCGGCGTCGGTGCCCGGGTCCGGGCCATGCAGGGGGACGGCGACCTGCTGCACGAGGTGCTGCCGGCGGCCGGGGGCGCGGGCGGGTTCGACCTCGCGCTGTGCCACTCCGTGCTCGAGGTGGTCGACGATCCGGCGGTCACGCTGCGCGAGATCGCCGGTGTGCTGCGGCCCGGCGGCCAGGTGAGCGTGGCGACGGTCAACCGCGCCGGCGCCGTCCTGGCCCGCGCCCTCTCCGGGCACCCGGTCGAGGCCCTGGCCCTGGTGGAGGACCGCGATCCCGCCCCCACCCGCGCCCGGCCGGCCCGGCGCCGGTTCGGCCCCGACGAGCTGCTCGCCCTGGTCGAGGGGGCGGGGCTGCGGGCGACGACGTGGCGCGGGGTCTCGGTGGTCGCCGACCTGCTCGACGCGGCCTCCGGCGCCGACCCGGCGAACGTGCGGGCGCTGGAGCTGGCGCTGGCCGAGACCTCGCCCTACCGCGACGTCGCCACCGGCCTGCACGTGCTCGCCACCCGGCCGTGAGCGCTCTCCCGCAGGACCTGGTCCGCCCGCGCTACGGCACGGCCACCCTCGCCGACGTCCTGCCCGGCGCCGCGGTGGCGGTCGGCGTGCCGGTCGAGCGCGGCGACCTGCCCGCCGACCCGCTCGGCCTCACCGCGGTGCTCGGCGGCGCCCGCCGGGTCCTCGTGCTGCTCGTCGACGGGCTCGGCGCCGACCTGGTGCGCGCGCACGCGGGCCTCGCCCCGACCCTGGCCGCGCTCGCCGCCCCGGTCGGCGACCTGCAGGCGCCCTGCCCGAGCACGACCCCGGTCAGCCTCACCACCCTGGGCACCGGCCTGCCGCCCGGCAGCCACGGCGTGCTGGGGTTCGTCACCGACGTGCCCGGCGAGAACCGGCTGCTCAACCACACCCAGTGGACCGACGACCCCGACCCGCTGGCCTGGCAGGCCCGGCGCACGGTGTTCGAGCAGGCCTGGGACGCCGGTGTCGCGGTCACCGCCGTCGGCCCCTACGCCTACCGCGGCTCTGGGTTGTCCGAGGCCGCCTACCGGGGCGCCGACTACGCGGGCGTGGTCAGCCCGGGCGACCTCACGGCGGTCGCCCTGCAGGCCCTGCGCGCGGCGCCGCGGGCGCTGGTCTACGCCTACATCCCCGAGCTCGACCTCACCGGCCACGTCCGCGGCGTCGACTCCGACAGCTGGCGCGCGCAGCTGGCGATCGTCGACCGGGTGGTGGAGCAGCTGGTCGCCGGCCTGCCCGACGACGCGGCGCTGCTGGTCACCGCCGACCACGGGATGCTCGACGTCCCGGCCGACACCCGCCTGGACGTCGACGACGAGCCCGAGCTGCTCGACGGCGTCCGCGTGCTGGCCGGTGAGCCGCGCGCCCGCTACGTGCACGCCCTGCCCGGCGCGGACGCCGACCTGCTCGACCGCTGGCGCGGCGTCCTCGGCCCCCGCGCCTGGGTGACCGGCCGCGACGAGGCCATCGCCAGCGGCGTCTTCGGCCCGGTCGACGCGGTCGTGGCCGCGCGGGTCGGCGACGTCGTCGCCCTGGCCCGCGGCAGCTGGGCGATCACCTCGAGCCGGTTCGAGCCGGGGCCCAGCCGGCTGGCGGCCTACCACGGGTCGCTCACCGCGACCGAGCTCGCGATCCCGCTGCTGCTCGCCCGCGGCGCCGCGCTCTAGACCAGCGCCTCCAGCCGCCAGGTGCGCACGTGCGCCGGGTGCCGCGCCGAGCAGGTCAGCAGCGCCGCGTGCTCCGACGGGCGGCTCTCCACCGTGGCCGCGAGCGGGCCGTCGGGGCCGGCCAGCGTCACGGTGAACCGCTCGACCTCCGCGCCGGCCGGCGTGAGGTGCCGGACGCCCAGCGGTCGCAGGTCGTCGACGCCCAGCAGCCCCCGCTCCTCGCGCACGAGGTGCTGCGCCGCCTGCGCCGGGACCGCGAACCCGGCGCGGCCCCGCAGCCAGGGCAGCGCCACCCGCCCGGCGGCGTGCGCCGCGACCAGCTCGGCGCCGTCCCCGGGCACCTGCCCGTAGTAGTAGCCGTGGGGGAGGACGACGACGTTCGCGGCGAACCGGTCGCCGCCGAGGTGGCTGCACTCCCAGACGTCGGCCGGGCCGGGCGCCGGCAGGCTGCGGGCCAGCGGCCGCCCGCGCACGGCGCAGCAGGCGTCGTGCCCGCCGTGGGTGCAGACCAGGTAGACCGGGCCGCGCGCCGGCTCGCCGACCGAGCCGTCCCACGGCGCCTCGAGCAGGTCGGCGTCGCTGGACCGGACCGACCACCACAGGCCCTCCCGGCCGGGGCGGGAGTCGACGTAGGCCCACCGCCGGCCGGAGTCGGTCAGCCGGTCGCCGGGGCGGCGGACCAGGAGCAGGCGCACGTTCTCCGCGCGGGACCGGCGGGCCAGCAGTGGTGCCACGGCCGGGTCGAACCGCGACTGGGCCAGCGCGTCGCGCCCCCACGGCCCGGGCTGCTCGACGAGCACCCAGCGCTGGGCCAGCGAGGCGGTGGCCACCATGAGGTCGCCGCGCGCCAGGGCCTGCACCGAGCAGCGCGACGGGTCGAGCCGCCCCGCCGGGCGCGTCCTGCCGGGGGAGGCGGTCACGCCGTCCCGGCTGGGTCCGGCACGGTGGCGACCCCCTCGGTGACCAGGCGGCGGGCGAGCGTCACCTGGTCGTCGGCGGGGAGGCCGGGCAGGTCGCCGACCTTGAGCTCCCCGACGGCCAGCAGCTCGGCCAGGGCGGGGGCGGTGGCGGCGGGCAGCTCGTGGGTGCGCCGGCCGGCGACCAGCGTCACGCGGTCGTCGGTGACGGGGCGCAGCTGCACCCGCAGCCGGCGCCGCAACCGCAGCACGGTGTCGGTGCCGAGCGCCGCGGCCGCCGCGGACTGGGCCAGGGGGGCGACCGGTTCGGGCCGGACCTGCGCCCAGGTCCGCGCCCGCAGCCGGTCGGCGACCTCCTCGGGGTCGACCCGGCCGAGCCAGTCGCGCAGGCCGGCGATCACCGCGGCGACGTCGTCGGCCACGGAGGCCGGTGCGGCCAGGTCCAGCCCCAGCGGCAGCGAGCGGCGCAGCTCGGGGTCGTCGGCGGCGAGCGTGCGGACCAGGTCGAGCGTCGACTCCGCGGCGGCCCAGCGGGTCACGGGGTGCACGCCGATGGTGAGGTGGCCGCTGATCGCGCCGAGCGCCTCGGCGGAGTGGAGGTAGCCGCGGGGCAGGTACAGGGCGTCGCCCGGCCGCAGCACGGTGTCGACGACGGGCTCGCGCTCGGCGGCGGCGGCCACGGCGGCCGAGCGGTCCTGCCAGGGCTGGGTGCGCAGCGGGTCGGTGAGCACCGGCTCGTGGATGCGCCAGTGCTTCTCGCCGGCGAACTGCAGCACGAAGACGTCGTGGACGTCGTAGTGCGGGCTGAAGCCGCGCGAGGACGGCGGCGTGACGTAGGCGTTGACCTGCGTGGGGTGGCCGAGGTCGGCGGCCAGCTGGTCGGCGAACTCGATCAGCGGCGGCCACAGCCGGTGCAGGCCCTGCAGGACGACGGTGCTGCCCTCGGCGAACAGCCGCAGCACCGCGTCGGAGGTGACCTGGTCGGCCACCTCGGCGCCGGCGCCGCCGGAGCCGGTGAACCGCTTGGGGTCGACGACGGCGCCGTCCTTGGCGATCCGGAGGAACGGGGTGCGCAACCCGCGGCGGGTGAGCAGCTCGTCGACCGCGTCGAGGGTCAGCAGGTCGGCGAAGGACTCACCGGTCTCTTCGGCGCGGGCCAGGAGCGGCCGGCGGGCCCAGTGGTCGCGGGCGAAGTCCTCGGGATCGGTGTGCGTGCACCGCCACAGGGCCGGACGGGACGACGGTCCCGTCCGGCCCCGCGTGGTGAGGTCCTCGCTCACGCGCCGCCGTCGGCCCCACCGTCGGCCCCGCCGTCGGCACCGCCGTCGGCACCGCCGTCAGCCCCGCCGTCGGCACCGCCGTCGGCACCGCCGTTGGCCCCACCGTCGGCCCCACCGTCGGCGCCGCCGTCAGCCCCGCCGTCGGCGCCGCCATCGGCCCCGCCATCGGCACCGCCATCGGCACCGCCGTCAGCGCCGCCGTCGTGCACCCCGGGGGTGCCGGAGGCACCGCCGTCGGCCGGACCCTCCGTGCTGGTCATGTCGTCGTCGTCGAGCGCCACTGGCTCCTCCGCTCCTGACTCGGGGCGACCTCGGGTGGGCACCCCTCCGGCGCTCTTCCTACCGCAGTCGATCACGGCGCACACCTGAAAGGTCGTGCACCACGGAACGCCCCGCGCGCGCCGTCCGGGCGGTGCCCCGGTTGCCCGCTACGCTGCCCGGGTATCGAACACGTGTTCGAGCTGGGAGGAGGGGTCGTCATGCCGTCGCCGGGCCGCGCCGAGGGGTGCACCGTCCTGCACGTCGACATGGACGCCTTCTTCGCCAGCGTCGAGGTGCGGCGGCACCCGGAGCTCGCCGGCACGCCGGTCATCGTCGGGGGTGCGGGCAACCGGGGGGTGGTCACCTCGGCCACCTACGAGGCGCGGCGCTTCGGCGTGCACGCCGCCATGCCCACGGCCCGGGCGCTGCGGCTGTGCCCGACGGCCACCGTCCTGCCCGGTGACATGGCCCTCTACGCCGAGGTGTCGCGGTCGGTCATGGCGCTGTTCCGGTCGATCACCCCGCTGGTCGAGCCGCTCTCGCTGGACGAGGCGTTCCTCGACGTCGCCGGCGCCGGCCGGCGGCTGGGCGACGCGGCCGAGATCGGCGAGTACATCCGCGCCCGCGTCTACGACGAGCAGGGGATCACCTGCTCGGTCGGGGTGGCGCCCACGAAGTTCGTGGCCAAGCTGGCCTCCACCTCCGCCAAGCCCGACGGGCTGCTCGTCGTCCGCCCGGCCGAGGTCATGGACTTCCTGCACCCGCTGCCGGTCGGCGCGCTGTGGGGCGTGGGCCCGAAGACCGAGGAGCAGCTGCTGCGGCTCGGGCTGCGCACCGTCGGCGACCTCGCGCACGTGCCGGCGCGCACCCTGCAGCGGGCGGTCGGCCCGGCGGCCGGGTCGCACCTGCACGAGCTGGCGTGGGGCCGCGACCCCCGCCGCGTCGTCCCCGACGAGCCGGAGCGCTCCACCGGGGCGGAGGAGACCTTCGCCACCGACGTCGACGACCCGGCGGTGATCCACCGGGAGCTGCTGCGGCTGGCCGAGCGCACCGCCGGGCGGCTGCGCTCGCACGGGGCGCTGGCCCGCACGGTGAGCATCAAGGTGCGCTTCGCCGACTTCGCCACGATCACCCGCAGCCGCACCCTCGCCGTCCCGACCGACGTCGGGCAGGAGCTCTACGACACCGCGCGCGCCCTCTTCGACGCCCTCGGCCTGGACCGCGCGCGCATCCGGCTGGTGGGGGTGCGCGCGGAGCGGCTGGTCGACGCCGACTCCGCACCGCGGCAGCTCGAGCTCGGGGCCCGCGAGCACGGCCGGCGCGAGGCCGAGCTGGCCGCCGACCGGGCCGCCCGCCGGTTCGGGGCCGGGGTGGTGCGCCCCGCCACGCTGCTGCACCGCGACCGGTGGGCCCGCGGGGAGGGGGAGGGCGGCCTCGCCGCGAGCCGGGCGATCCCGCGTCCCGAGCGGGCCCGGCGCGGGACGGCGGCCACCGACCAGGGCCCGCCGGCCGCTCCGGCGACGGCCGGGGGGCACCCGGGGGAGTGATCTCCGCAGGAACCCGGCGGGTCGCCGCAGACTCGCCTTTCGCACCCTGCGATCGGCTCGTATCCTCGGGGGCACGCCGGCCGGACGTGCCGGCGGTCTTGGCTTGGGCCCACTGGAGGTCGACGTGCCGCTCTCCGAGCACGAACAGAGATTGCTGGAGCAGATCGAGCGCGCCCTCGTCGACGACGATCCGAAGTTCGCCTCCTCGGTCCGCAGCGGTGACCGCCGCGTCAAGGCGCGCCGCAAGCTGCAGCTGGGTGCGCTGCTGGTGCTCGTCGGCCTGGCCGGCCTGATCGGCGGCGCCGTCGCCGGTTCGGTGTGGCTGGGGGTCGCCGGCTTCCTCGTGATGTTCGGCGGTGCCGCGCTCGGCGTCCTCAACTACAAGTCCGCCACCGGTGCCGTCGAGGCCGGCGCTCCGGGTGCCGCGGGTCCGCGCGGTGCGACCGGCCGCAAGGGCCGTCCGCGCAAGCAGCCGTTGAAGAACCGCCTCGAGGAGCGCTTCCGCCGCCGCTACGACCAGTAGCCCCCGCACGACGCCGACCGGCCGCCGTCCCCCCGGGACGGCGGCCGTTCGCATCTCCCGAGCCGCTCATCCGCGGCGTGTGCTCGCCACCCCCACGGTGTGCGGCGCGGGTCGCGACCACACCGCGCGGGTCACGGGCGCCGTCCTCCCTCACCGCAACGGCTCCTCCCTCACATCCCACCGTGGGGGAGGAGGCGCCACGATCAGCTCAGCTGATCCCAGCCTCGCCTCACCCGCGGCGCGGGTGGCGACCCCACCGCGCGGGTCGCCGCCGCTGGTACCGGCGGGCGGCCTCAGGCGGGGCGGGGTCGGCGGCGGAGCAGCGCCGTGAGCCGGCGGCCCAGCGTCTCGACGGCCCGCCGCCCGGCGCCGGTCATCAGCGACGCCGGCCACAGCAGGGCCACCAGCCGGGCCCGGCGCGGCGTCGCCCGCACCAGCCCCCGCCGGGCGGTGCGCAGCGCCCCGGCCAGCCCGGGATCGGCCGCCGCACCCGGCCGCGCGTAGCTCGCCGCCTCCTCGGCCAGCGCCAGCCGGCGCAGCGCGTCGACGGCGGCGGCCTCGTCGGCGGAGTCCGGCCGGCGCACCGCGGCCCCCGTTCCGGCGGTCCCGGTGACCACCGCGGCCAGCTGCCGGGCGGTCTGCCGCGGCGTGCGCGCGGCGTGCAGGCCCACCCCGAGGTCGCGCGCGGAGGCGGCCAGCTCGTCCCACAGCGCGGCGGCGCTGCCGTCGGCCAGCCGCCGGCGCCGCTGCACGGCCCGCGCGAGCGCCGGACCGGCCAGCAGCGCGAGGACCAGCACCGCCCCGCCCGCACCGAGCAGGACCGGGCGCAGCCACGGCACCGTCTGCTCCTGCGGCAGGTCGAGCGGCACGAACTGGTCGTCGCGGTCGATCTCGACGGTGGCACCGGCGGTGGCCGAGGCGGTCGGCGCCGAGGGCTCGGCGGCCGGCTCGCCCTCCTCGGGGGCGTCGCCGCGCGGTGCCCACGGGAGCTCGACCCGGCGCTCGGTGGCGATCGGCGTCGGGTCGAACGGCACCCAGCCCAGGTCGGCGAAGAAGACCTCGACCCAGGCGTGCGCGTCGTCGCTGGTGACCAGCCGCGTCCCGTCGGGCTGCCGGTCGCCCGGCGTGTAGCCCAGCGCCACGCGGGCGGGCACGCCGGCCGCGCGGACCATGACCGCCATCGCGCCGGCGTACTGCTCGCAGTAGCCGCGCCGCAGCCGCAGGAAGTCGGCGAGGTCGTCGCCGGTCGTCCCGGGCGCGGTCGACAGGCTGTAGACGAAGCCGTTGGCCCGGTCGGTGAGGAACGAGTGGATCGCCCGCACCCGCGCGTAGGGCGTCGCCGCGTCGGCGGTCAGCTCCCGGACCAGGTCCACCACCGTCGGGTCGAGCTGCGGCAGCTCGGTGTAGCGCGCCTGGAGCGTCGAGGAGCCGGCCAGCGCCGGGGAGGTCTCCAGCGCGTCCACGCCCGGCTGCGGCTGGGCGGCGCGCACGTCGTAGGTCACGCCGGCGGTGGTCACGTCGCGGCCGAAGACCGTGCCGGTGGTGGGGTCGAAGCGCCAGTCGTCGTCGCCGTCGCCGGTGACGTCGACCTCCTGCGGCGAGGTGAGCACCGGCAGGAAGCGGTCGGCGTGGCCGAGCGCGGTGATCGTCGCCGAGACCGGCCGGCTCTGCTCGCGGTCGGGCACCGGGGCCAGCTGGTCGTCGTCGGCGATGGAGGTCTCGCCGTCGAGGTTGGACAGCGTCCAGCCGTCCTGCCCGTCGTAGAAGTCCAGCGACACCGCCCGCAGGTAGCCGGGGTCGTCGACGGTGGCGTCGACCCGCAGCAGGTCGATCGCCTCGGGCAGGGTCAGCTGCCCCTGCATCGCGGCGACCGGGTCGAGCGAGGTGCCCGTGGCGCTGCTGTCCCCGGCGCCGCCGCCCAGCCCGGTGGTGAAGGAGTTCTCGGCGAGGGTCGGCACCACGGCGCCGAGCACCAGCCCCGCCACCAGGGCGAGCACCCCGGTGCGCAGGGCCAGCAGCGTGCCGGTGCCCAGCGGCGCCCGGCGGCCCGATCGTCCGCCGCGGGCCAGCCGCCGGCTCTGGTCGGCCCACAGCAGCAGCGCCAGACCGGCGGCCGGGGCGGCGACGGCGGTGAGCCCGATCCCGCCGGTGATCGTGGCCACCGGCACGCAGTAGAGGACCAGCAGCCCGAGGCCGGCCAGCGCGGGCTGCCGCCCGGCGACGGCGACCAGGTCGACCGCGATCGCCACCAGGCCGACCAGGACGACGGTCAGCGCCAGCAGGCCGCGCAGCGGCAGCGCCGGGGTGGCCTGCTCGCGCAGCTCGGCGGAGCCGTCGGCGAGCACCCGCAGCAGGTCGGCGACGGCGGCCGGCGTGGGGACGACGCCGAACAGGGCCTCCGCCGGCGCGTAGAGCGAGACGAGCAGGCAGACGATGAGTGCGATCTGGCCGATCGGCACCAGCGGCACGGCCAGCGCACCGAGGCGCGGCGGCACCGGCCGGTCGCCCGAGACCCGCGCCCACAGCGCCGGTCCCGCGCTGCGCAGCAGCAGCCCACCGGCGAGGACGACGACGACGGTGGCCAGCACCGGGCCGAGCCAGGCCCGGCCGGCGAACACCGGCGTGAGCGCGAAGGCGCCGAGCAGCGTCGCGGCGGCCGCGGCCACTGCCGAGGTGACGTCCCGCCGGTTCACGCCGGCACCCCCACGCCGCCGACCACCGGGACGGCGCCGGCGTCGGGGCCGGTCAGCTCCGCCCACACCTGCTCGACCGCGACGTCGGCCCGCGCGATCGCGACCCGCCAGCCGGCGGCGCGCAGCAGCGTGGCGGCGTCGTCGCGCTGCTGGTCGAGCTCGGCCCGCGCGGTGGCCGCGGGGGAGCGGCGGCCCCGCATGAGCCCGGCGTCGGCCCAGCTGCCGATGTCGGCGAGGACGGCGAAGTCGGTGGACGGCCCCGAGCGCGCGCGGACCAGGTCGGCGACGTCGTCGGACCCCACCGCGCCGAGCAGGCAGACCACCGGGCCGTCACCGGCGGCCCGGGCCAGCTGCTCCACCCCGGTGGCCAGGCCCGAGACCTTCGACGGGCGCAGGCCGGCCAGCGCGTCGAGCAGCTCCGCGGGCGCCAGCCCGCCCCGGCCGCCCGTCGTCGACAGCTCCCCGGCCTCGGTCACCAGCCGCAGCGTCGCGCCCCGCCGGCCCAGCGTGACGCCGATGCTGGCCGCTGCCTCGACCAGCCACTCGAGGCTGTCCGGCGGCGGGCAGTCGTCACCCGGCGGCCCGGCGACCTCGGCGGCCCCGCGGGCGGCGGCGTCGCGGTTGGCCACCAGGTGGGCGCGGGTGCGCGTGTCGAGCAGCAGCGTGGCCTGCGCCCGCCACGGCCGCTCCTCCAGGCGCACCATGAGCTCGCCGGTGCGGGCGGTGGTCCGCCAGTGCACCTTGCGCAGGTCGTCGCCGTGCCGGTACTCGCGCACGCTGACGTCGTCGTCGCCGTGGACGGCGATCGACCGCCGGTCGCCCTCGCCTCCCCCGCCGTGCCCGCCGGCCGGACCACCCGGCCCGAGCGCCCGGACCCGCGGCACGACGACCAGGGGCACCGTGTCCGCGCCGGTGGCCGTGCGCAGGACCAGGCCGAACGGGTCGACCAGCCGCAATCGCAGCGGGCCGAGCGTGTGCCGGCCGCGGCGGGTGCCGCGCACCCGGTAGGTCAGCGCCGCCGACTCCCCACCGGCCAGCCGCTCCACCACGAACCCGGGGGAGGGGCCGAGCTCCGCGGGCAGCTGCTCGGACAGCAGCCACAGCCCGCCGGTGCGGCTGTCGGCGTTGGTGACCTCCAGCAGCACGTCGGCGTCCTCCCCGCGCGGCACCCGCGCGGGGGTGACGGTGCGCCGCGAGGCCAGCCGGAACCGCTCGCGCGCCACGGCGGCCGCCGACAGCAACGGCAGCGTGAGCACGAAGACCGACAGCTGCACCAGCGCCCGCTCGCCGAGCAGCGCGCCGAGCGCGAGCAGGGTGCCGCCGGCCGCGATGAGGCACCGCCCGCGCAGCGTCAGGGACGACAGCGCCGTCCCGACCCGCCCCCGCACCGCGTCAGCGTCCGCGGGGGACCGGCACCGTCGCCAGCAGGTCGGCGACGACCTGCTCGGCGCTGCGGCGCGCCAGGGTGGCGTCGGCGGTGAGCAGCAGCCGGTGCGCCAGCACCGGCGCGGCCAGCGCCTGGACGTCGTCGGGCAGCACGTGGTCGCGGCCGGAGAGCGCGGCGGCGGCGCGGGCGGCGCGCAGCAGCTGGAGCCCGGCGCGCGGCGAGGCGCCCAGGCGCAGGTCGGGCGAGCGGCGGGAGGCGTCGACCAGGGCGACGACGTAGCGACGGACCGCCTCGGAGACGTGCAGCCCGCCCACGGCGCCGATGAGCGCCTGGACCGTCGCGGCGTCGGCCACGGGGGGCAGCGAGGCCAGCGGGTCGGCGGTGGCCCGCTCGTCGAGCATGGCCAGCTCCGCCTCGCGGTCGGGGTAGCCCATGGACACCCGCGCGGTGAACCGGTCGCGCTGCGCCTCGGGGAGGGGGTAGGTGCCCTCCATCTCGATCGGGTTCTGGGTGGCCATGACCAGGAACGGGCGGGCCAGCTCGTAGCTGACGCCGTCGACGGTGACCTGGCGCTCCTCCATGCACTCGAGCAGCGCCGACTGGGTCTTGGGCGAGGCCCGGTTGATCTCGTCGGCGACCACCAGGTTGGCGAAGATAGCGCCCGGCTTGAACTCGAACTCGCGCGTCTCCTGGTCGTAGACGCTGACGCCGGTCACGTCGCTCGGCAGCAGGTCCGGGGTGAACTGGATGCGGCGGACGCTGGCGTCGATCGACGCGGCGAGGGCCTTGGCCAGGGTCGTCTTGCCCACGCCCGGCACGTCCTCGATGAGCAGGTGCCCCTCGGCGAGCAGGACCACCAGCGCGAGACGGACGACGTCCGGCTTGCCCTCGATGACCCGGCCGATGTTGGCCGCGATCCGCGCGCCCTCCGCTGCGACGTCGACCGAGGACCCGGCCGTTCCGTCGGCGGTCCGTGTCGCCTCCGTCACGCGCACCAAGGTACGTGGCCCGGGGCGTCCGGAGGGGGTCGAGCGCCCCACCGCGCCCCACCGGCCCCCCACCGGCCTCCTGGCGGCACTGACCTGCGGCGGGAGGACGGGGCGGAGAAGGTCACGACACGGCGTCGAGTGGTGTCCAGTGGGGGCTAGTGGGTTACTGTGTCGCCCGGTGGGGAGCAGTTCCCGGTCCAGGGGGAGCCGCGCAACCGGGGGAGGACCAGTGACGGGGGTGATCCGGTGTTCGTCGGCAGCTATCCGCTGCGGCTCGACGAGAAAGGCCGGCTCGCGCTTCCCGTCCGCTTCCGCGAGCAGGTGGCCGAGGGCATGGTGATCAAGAAGGGCCAGGAGCACTGCCTCTACGGCCTCACGATGTCCCGCGTCGCCGAGCAGAGCGCCGCGCTGCAGCAGATGGCCCCCGCCGACACCGCGGCCGCCCGCATGCGCGCCCGCATGAGCTTCGGCTCGATGGTCGAGGTCGAGCCGGACAAGACCGGCCGCATCACCATCCCGGCCAACCTGCGCGAGTACGCCCACCTCGACCGCGACGTGGTCGTGGTCGGCGTCGACACCCGCTTCGAGATCTGGGACGCCGCCACCTGGGAGGCCTACGTGGCCGAGCAGGAGGCCGCCTTCGCCGACATGGAGAGCGAGGGGATGCCGACGCTGTCGTGACCCCCGAGACCTCGTCCGCCACCGCCCGGACCCCGACGCACCCGCTCGAGCCGCCTTCCCCGCCGCTCGATCAGGACCGGCCCGAACCGCCTTCCCCGCGGCTCGGTCCACGCGCCCGGAGCCCGCAGGGCACGGCGGACCACCCCGTCCCCGCGGGGCCCCACCTGACGCACTTCCCCGGCGCCAGGCGGGCCCCGCGGGGGACGGGCTCCCCCCTCCGGCTCGGGACGCCACCCCACTCGGCTCCACTTCCCCCACTCCGCCCCACCTCGGCCGCACCCCTGCGCCGATCCGCGCGCCTCGCCGCCGGGCTCCCACAGTCCGCCGCGTCCCTCCGTCACCATCGGGGGACGCCGTCCGACCCGTTCGAGAGGCAGTCGACGATGAGCAGCCAGGAGCACGCGCCGCCGGTGCACGTGCCCGTCCTGCTCGACCGGGTCGTCGAGCTGCTCGGCCCCGCCTGCGCCGCCGACGGCGCCGTGCTCGTCGACGCCACCCTCGGCCTGGCCGGTCACTCGCTGGCCCTGCTCACCGCCCACCCCGGGCTGCGGCTGGTGGGGCTCGACCGCGACCCCGAGGCGCGGGCGGAGGCCGGGCGCCGGCTGGCGGCCTCGGGCGTCGCCGACCGGGCCACCGTCGTCCCCGCCGTCTTCGACGAGCTGCCCGACGTCCTCGACCGGCTCGGCCTGACCGAGGTGCAGGCGGTGCTGTTCGACCTCGGCGTCTCCTCGCTGCAGCTGGACCGCCCCGAGCGCGGCTTCAGCTACGCCGCCGACGCCCCCCTCGACATGCGCATGGACCCCACCGCGCCCCGCTCGGCCGCCGACGTCGTCAACACCTACCCGGCCAGCGAGCTGGCGCGGGTGCTGCGCGAGTACGGCGAGGAGCGCTTCGCCTCCCGGATCGCCGCCGCGATCGTCCGCGAGCGGGACCGCGAGCCGTTCACCGGCACCGGGCGGCTGGCCGAGCTGGTCCGCGAGTCGATCCCGGCGGCCACCCGCCGCACCGGCGGGCACCCGGCCAAGCGCACCTTCCAGGCGCTGCGGATCGAGGTCAACGACGAGCTGGGCGCCCTGCGCCGCGCCCTGCCGGCGGCGCTGGACGCGCTGGCCGTCGGCGGGCGGATCGCCGTGATCACGTTCCACTCCCTCGAGGACCGGATCGTCAAGCAGACGCTCGCCGCCGGCGCCACCGACTCCACCCCGCCGGGCATGCCGGTGCCGCTGCCCGAGCACCGCCCGGTGCTGCGGCTGCTGACCCGCGGCGGCGAGGCGCCGTCCGACGCCGAGGCCGCGGCCAACCCGCGCGCCGCCTCCGCCCGCGTCCGCGCGGCCGAGCGCACCCGGCGGGCCGCGTGACCACGCCCGCCCGCCGCCCGGCGACGCCGTCCGGCACCCCGAGGACGACGACCCCGAGGACGACGGCGCCGCGCACCCGGACCCACCGCACCGGCGTGGTCCGCACCGGGAACCTCCGCCCCTCCAGCGCCACCGGGGCCGCCGGCCGCGCCACCCGCAGCACCCCGACGCGGCCGGACCTCTGGCTGGTGCCGGCCGGCGAGGCCGCCCGCCGCCCCCGGACGACGCCTCGGCGGCGGGCGCCGTTCGTGCTGCTGGTCGTGGCCATGCTGCTCGTCACGACGCTGGGCCTGCTGTTCCTCAACACCGCGATCGCGGTCGACTCGCTCAAGGCCACCCAGCTGCGCACCGAGAACGCGCAGCGGCAGGAGGACGTCCAGCGCCTCGAGCGGCAGGTGGTGCAGGGGAACACGCCCGCCGAGCTGGCCCGCGAGGCGGCGGAGGAGGGCCTGGTGCCCGCCGGCCCGCCCGCCTACCTGGTGGTCGAGCCCGACGGCAGCTCCACCGTCCGCGGCGAGCCGGAACCCGCGCCGGACCCCTCGGACGACGACGCGGCGGGGGTGGACTGACCGTGTCGAGCACCCTGCGGCCGCCGCGCCCGGCCGGCCGCCCGCCGTCGCCGCGCGGGACCAGCCCGTTCACCCCGCGCCGCGCGCCGGGCAGCCGGCGCAGCTCCGGCGGCCTGACGATCGAGCAGCGCGGCCGCCGTAACCGGTGGGGCCTGGTCGCCCTCGTCCTGCTGCTCACGCTGGTGCTGGTCCGCCTGGTCTTCCTCCAGGGCGTCGACGGCGGCGACTACGCCACCGCCGCCCAGCAGGACCGGCTGCGCACCTATCCCATCGCCGCGCTGCGCGGCGAGATCGTCGACCGCCACGGCAACCCGTTCGCCTACACCGTCGACGCCTCGCGGGTGGTCGCCGACCCCACGGTGGTCGCCGACCCCGAGCGCACCGCGCTGGCGCTGACCACGCTGCTCGACGTCCCGGTCTCCGAGCTGACCGAGGAGCTGTCGGGGGACAGCCGCTACGTCGTCCTCGCCCGGCAGGTCCTGCCCGAGGTGACCGACGAGATCGCCGAGCTGGAGCTCGGCGGCATCTTCTTCGAGGACGACCCGCTGCGGCTGTACCCGGCCGGGTTCGTCGGCGGCCAGGTGGTCGGCTTCGTCGGCCGCGACGGCGAGGGGCTGGCCGGGGTGGAGCGGCGCTACCAGGACGACCTGGCCGGCACCGACGGCGAGCGCCGGGTCGAGGTGGGCACCGGCGGCAACCCGATCCCGTCGGGGATCGACGAGTCCACCGCGGCCGTCGACGGCAGCACGGTCACCCTCACCCTCGACCAGGACCTGCAGTACGTGACCGAGCAGCGGCTCGCCGAGGCGTGCGCCGACGGCGCCACGACCCGCGCCTCGGCCGTCGTCCTCGACGTGCACACCGGCCAGGTGGTCGCGATGGCCTCCTGCCCCGGCTACGACCCGGGCGAGTACTCGCAGACCGACCCGGACCTGCTGGGCAACCCCGTGGTGTCCGACGTCTTCGAGCCCGGCTCGGTGATGAAGGCGGTGACCCTCGCCGCGGCGCTGGAGGAGGGCGTGGCCACCCCGGACACGGTGCTCACCGTCGACGGCCACATCCAGGCCGGCGACCGGGTGGTCACCGACGCGCACGACCACGAGCCGATCGACTGGACGGTCACCGGCATCCTGGCCAAGTCCAGCAACGTCGGCACGATCATGCTGGCCCGCGAGGTGGGCGACGAGACCCTCGAGCGCTACCTGCGGGCCTTCGGCGTCGGCAGCGCCACCGGCATCGAGCTCCCCGGCGAGAGCGACGGCATCCTGCAGGACTCCGCCGACTGGACGGCGAGCCGCGCGGCCAACGTGCCGATCGGGCAGGGCGTCTCGGTCACCACGCTGCAGATGGCGTCGGTGTACCAGGCCATCGCCAACGGCGGCGTGCGGATCCCGCCCCGGGTCGTCGAGTCGGTCACCGCGGCCGACGGCACCGTGACCCGGGAGACGGCGCCCGAGGGGACCCGCGTCATCAGCGAGGCCACCGCCGAGGACATGGCCTACATGCTCGAGGCCGTCGTCGGCGAGGGCGGCACCGCGCCCCTGGCGGCGGTCGAGGGCTTCCGGGTGGCCGGCAAGACCGGCACCGCCCAGCGCGCCAACCCCGACACCGGCGGCTACGCCGGCGGCGGGTACGTGACGACGTTCGTCGGCTTCGCGCCGGCCGACGACCCCCAGTACGTCGTCGCCGTCGACCTCGAGCGCCCCACCAGCTCCGAGGAGGGCGGCCAGGTCGCCGCCCCGGTCTTCGCCGACATCATGCGGCAGGCGCTCACCGCCGGCGGCATCGTGCCGTCGGGGACGCCGCGGCCGGACTTCCAGCTCACCGGCCCCTGAGGCGCGCGCGCCCCGGTCGGTTGCCGGGCCGTGGACGCCCGCGCCGGTAGATTGGAGCCCCGTGATCCCGACCGCCCCCGGGTCGGTGCCCCGACCTGCGGGTACCCGGCCGCTGCCGCTCGCCGAGCTGGCCGATCTCGTCGGCCGGCCCGTCACCGGACCCGACCCCGCGACGGCGGTCACCGGGGTCACCCTCGCCTCCACCGACGTGCAGCCCGGCGACCTCTACGCCGCCCTCCCCGGCGCCCGCACCCACGGCGTCCGCTACGTGCCCGACGCGGTCGCCCGCGGGGCCGTCGCCGTCCTCACCGACCCCGCCGGCCGCGACGACGCCGCCGCGAGCGGGCTGCCCGTGTGCGTGGTCGACGACCCGCGCGCCGTGCTCGGCGCCGTCGCCGCCCGCGTCTACGGCGACCCGGGCAGCCGGCTGACCGTCGTCGGCATCACCGGCACCAACGGCAAGACGACGACGAGCTACCTGGTCGAGGCCGGGTTCGCCGCCGCCGGGCGGGCCACCGGCCTGATCGGCACCGTGCAGACCCGCACCCGCGGCCGGGACGGCGTCCCCGTCGCGGTGCCGAGCGCGCGCACCACCCCCGAGGCCCCGGTGCTGCACGCGCTGCTGGCCGGCATGGCCGAGTCCGGCGTCGACGCCGTCGTCATGGAGGTCTCCAGCCACGCGCTGGTGCAGGGCCGGGTCGGCGGGCTGCGGTTCGCCGTCGCGGGCTTCACCAACCTCAGCCAGGACCACCTCGACTTCCACGGCGACCTCGAGGAGTACTTCCGCGCCAAGGCGCTGCTCTTCGACGGCCGCGCCGACGCCGAGGTGGTCGACGTCGACGACGCCTACGGCCGCCGCCTCCTCGACCGGCCCGGCCGGCCCCGCCCGGTCACCGTGTCGAGTTCCGGGGCCGACGCCGACTGGACGGCGACCGGCATCGCCGCGGCCCCCGACGGCGGGTCCACCTTCACCCTGCACGGCCCCGGCGGGCGCAGCTGGCCGGGCCGGGTCCGCCTGCCGGGGCGGTTCAACGTGGCCAACGCCGTCCTCGCCGTGGCGCTGCTGGACGCGGTGGGCGTCGACCCGGCCACCGCGCTGGCCGGCATCGCGACCACCGTCGTCCCGGGCCGGATGGAGCCGGTCGACGCCGGGCAGCCGTTCGTCGCCGTGGTCGACTACGCGCACACCCCCGACGCCGTCCGGACGGCGCTGGACGCGCTGCGCGGCTCCACGACCGGCCGGGTGATCACCGTGCTCGGCTGCGGCGGCGACCGCGACCCCGGCAAGCGCGCCGGCATGGGCGCCGCCGCGGCGGCCGGCAGCGACGTCCTCGTCGTCACCGACGACAACCCGCGCTCGGAGGACCCCGCCGCGATCCGCGCCGCGATGCTGGCCGGCACCCGGGAGGTGCCCGACGCCGAGCGGGCCGAGGTGCTCGAGGTCGGCGACCGGCGCACCGCCATCGCCACCGCCGTCGGGCTGGCCCGGCCCGGCGACACCGTGCTGGTCGCCGGCAAGGGGCACGAGAGCGGCCAGGAGGTCGCCGGGGTCGTCACCCCGTTCGACGACCGCCAGGTGCTGCGCGACGCGCTCGCCCCGCTGGCCGCCGGGACCACGGCGTGAGCCGAACCCGCCGGGGCGCCGCCCCCGCCCACGGTGTAGGCATGTCCCGCGGGGCCGTGTCGTCATGGGCTCGAGCCGCCGGGGTGCGGCCGGGAGAGGAGTCAGTGCACGTGCCCGACCCAGCCGCGCCCGTGCTGTCGTCGACCGGGGCGGGCGCGTGAGGTCGGTCCTCTTCGCGAGCGGCTTCGGGCTGATCTTCTCGATCCTGCTGACCCCGCTCGCCATCCGCGCCTTCCGCAAGCACGGGCTGGGCCAGGAGATCCGGGACGACGGCCCGGAGACCCACCTGTCCAAGAAGGGCACGCCCACCATGGGCGGCACCGTCATCGTGGCGGCGACGGTCGGCGGCTACCTGGTCGCCCACCTGTTCCTCATGGGCCAGCCCGGCCGCGGGATCACCACCACCGGCTGGCTGCTGCTCTACCTCATGGTCGGGCTGGGCACCGTCGGCTTCCTCGACGACTACCTCAAGATCCGGCACCGGCGCAGCCTCGGGCTGAACAAGACCGCCAAGCTGGTCGGCCAGCTCGTCGTGGGCGTCAGCTTCGCGGTCCTGGCGCTGAACTTCGAGGACGGCGACGGGCTGACCCCGGCGTCGACCAGCGTCTCCTTCGTCCGGGACATCCTGCAGCTGGAGCTGGGCGCGGTCGGCTTCGTGATCCTGGCCTACCTGTTCATCGCCGGGTTCTCCAACGCGGTCAACCTCACCGACGGCCTCGACGGCCTGGCCTCGGGCTGCGCGGCGATGGTCTTCGCCGCCTACGTCTTCATCTCCTTCTGGCAGTTCACCCACGACTGCACGAACGAGCTCATCGACGGCTGCTACGCCGTCCGCGACCCGCTCGACATCACGCTCGTCGCGGCCGCCGCGCTCGGTGCGTGCCTCGGTTTCCTGTGGTGGAACACCAGCCCGGCCCGGATCTTCATGGGCGACACCGGCTCGCTGGCCCTCGGCGGCCTGCTGTCCGGCCTGGCCGTCGTCACCCGCACCGAGCTGCTGCTCGTCGTCCTCGGCGGGCTGTTCGTGGCGGTCACCCTGTCGGTGGTCATCCAGGTGGCGTTCTTCCGCGCCACCCGGCGCCGGGTGTTCCGGATGGCGCCGCTGCACCACCACTTCGAGCTCGCCGGCTGGAGCGAGAACACCGTCATCGTGCGGTTCTGGCTGGTCACCGGCATGGCGGTCGCGTTCGGCATCGGCCTCTTCTACGCCGACTGGCTCGCCTTCGTGGGGCTATGACGGAGCTGTCCGGCCGGACGGTGCTCGTCGCCGGCCTCGGGGTCTCCGGGGCCGCGGCGGCCCGGGTGCTGCTGACCCGCGGCGCGCGGGTGCTGCTCGCCGACGCCGCCCACGCCGCCGCCGTCGGCCCGCTGCTCGAGGGCGGGGCGGAGTGGCTGGGCGCGCTCGCCGAGGTGCCGCCGGGCACCGACCTGGTGGTCACCTCGCCCGGCTGGCGGCCCGACGCGCCGCTGCTGGCCGACGCCGCCCGCCGCGGCGTGGAGGTGATCGGCGAGCCGGAGCTGGCGTGGCGCCTCCGCGCGCGCGGGGTGGGTGGGGGAGAACCGGCGCCGTGGCTGGCGGTCACCGGCACCAACGGCAAGACGACGACGGTGACCATGCTCGAGGCGGTGCTGCTGGCCGGCGGCCGGCACGCGGTGGCGGCCGGCAACGTCGGCCGGCCGCTGGTCGAGGTGGTCACCGAGACGGGGGCGGACGGCGCCCCCGCCTACGACGCCGTCGCCGTGGAGCTCTCCAGCTTCCAGCTGCACTGGTCGTCGTCGCTGGCCCCGGCCGCGGCCGCGATCCTCAACGTCGCCGACGACCACGTCGACTGGCACGGGTCGTTCGCCGCCTACCGCGACGCCAAGGCCCGCATCCTGCGCGGGGCCCCGGTCGCCGTCGCCGACGCCGCCGACCCGGTGGCGGCCGGGCTCGTCGCCGCCCACCCGCACCCGGTGACGGTCACCCTCGGTGCGCCGGCGCCGGGCCAGCTGGGGGTCCGCGACGGCGTCCTGGTCGACCGGGCGTTCGCCGCAGACCCGGCGGGGGAGGAGCTCCTCGCCCGCGACGCGCTGCAGGTCAGCGGCCCGCACAACGTCGTCAACGCGCTCGTGGCCGCCGCGCTCGGCCGCGCGGCCGGCGTGCCGGCCGAGGCCGTCGGGCGGGGGCTCGCGGGCTTCCGCGGCGGCGCCCACCGCAACGTCCGGGTGGGCACGGTCGGCGGCGTGGACTACGTCGACGACAGCAAGGCCACCAACCCGCACGCCGCGGCCGCCTCGCTGGCCGCCTACCCGCGCGTCGTGTGGATCGCCGGCGGGCTGCTCAAGGGTGCCGACGTCGACCCGCTGGTCGCCGAGGTGGCGCCGCGGCTGGCCGGGGCGGTGCTGCTGGGCCGCGACCGGGCCGCGTACGCCCGGTCGCTGGCGCGACACGCCCCCGGGCTGCCCGTCGTCGAGGTCCCCAGCGGCGACGATGAGGGGATGGACGCGGAGGCGACGATGCGGCAGGTCGTGGCCGAGGCCGCGCGGCTGGCTCGGCCCGGCGACACCGTGCTGCTGGCGCCGGCGGCGGCCTCCATGGACGTGTTCACCGACTACGCGCACCGGGGCCGCGCCTTCGCCGACGCGGTGCGCGCGCTGGGCTGAGGCCACGATGACCGCCACCGTGCGCCGCCCCGGGTCCGCCCCGCCGCCCACCGCGCCCACCGCGCCCACCGCGCGCCGGTACCGCGTCCGCCGGCTGCAGCCGCCGGAGTGGCTCGACGGGCCGATGACCAGCTGCCACCTGGTCCTCGGCGCGGCCGGGCTGCTGCTGGCGATCGGCCTGGTCATGGTGTTCTCCGCCGCGTCGGTGACGGCGGCCCTCGACGAGAAGCCGGCCTGGACCCCGGGGGTCGAGCAGCTCACCTGGGCGGCGATCGGCTCGGTGGCGCTGCTGGTCGCCCTGCGGCTGCCGGTGCGCTTCCTGCGGCGCTGGTCCGGCTGGGCGATGGTCGGGGCGCTGCTCGCCCTGGTCCTCGTGCTGGTCGTCGGCGTGAAGCTCAACGGCGCCCGGCAGTGGTTCGACCTCGGCTTCGCCCACCTGCAGCCGTCCGAGCCGGCCAAGCTGGCCTTCGCGCTGTGGGGTGCGAACGTGCTCGCCAAGCGCGACCGCTACCTGACGACGCGCTCGCTGCTCATGCCGCTGGTGCCGGCCTTCGGGCTGGTCTCCCTGCTGCTGCTGGCCGAGCCGGACTTCGGCGGCGTGATCACCTTCGCGATCATCCTGGTGGCGCTGCTGTGGGCCGGCGGCGCCCGGCTGAAGGTCTGGCTGGGGCTGGCCGGCGTCGGCCTGGCCGGCATCGCCTACCTGGTCAGCGAGCCGTACCGGTGGGCGCGCGTCACCTCGTTCCTCGACCCGTTCGCCGACCCCACCGACTCCGGCTACCAGGCGGTCCGAGGCCTGTACGCGCTGGCCACCGGCGGCTTCTGGGGGGTCGGCCTCGGCAACAGCCGGATGAAGTGGGGCCTGCTGCCCTACGGCGACTCCGACTACATCTTCGCGATCATCGGCGAGGAGCTCGGCTTCCTCGGCTGCCTGGTGGTCGTCACGCTGTACGGCGTGCTCGCCTACGCCGGCTTCCGCATCGCCCGCCGCTCGACCGACCGGTTCGTCCAGCTGGCCAGCGTGGCCATCACCACGTGGCTGGTCGGGCAGGCGGCGATGAACATGGGCTACGTGGTCGGGCTGCTGCCGGTCACCGGCGTCACGCTGCCGCTGGTCTCGGCGGGCGGCACCTCGCTGGTGCTCACCCTGTTCATCGTCGGGCTGCTCGTCCGCTTCGCCCGCTCCGAGCCGGCGGCGATCGAGTCCGCCCAGCGCCACGCGCGCGGCCGGCTGTCCCGCTGGCTGCTGCCCGTGCCGGCGCAGCCGGTCGACCCGGTGCGGCCGCCGCGCCGCCGTCCGGCGCCCGGCGCCGAGGGCCGGGCGGCCCGCCGTCCCGTCGTCGCCGGCGCGCGCACGCTCACCCGGGTGCCCGGCGGGGAGCCGCGCGACCGGACGGCGCCGCGCACCGCCGCCCGCCCCCGGCCGCCGGCGGACGAGCGGGGCCGCAGCGCGCCGCGGCGGCCGGTGACCGGACCGGGCACCGCGGCCGGGCCGGCCGCGTCCCGCCGCCCGGGGAGGCCCCGGTGAGCGCGGGGACGGGCGTCGTGCTGGCCGGCGGCGGCACCGGCGGGCACATCGAGCCGATGCTGGCGCTGGCCGACGCGCTGCGCGGGCGGGGGGACGGCGACCTGCGGATCACCTGCCTCGGCACCGCCCGGGGCATGGAGACCCGGCTGGTGCCGGCCCGCGGCTACGACCTGCGGCTGATCCCGCCGGTCCCGCTGCCGCGCAAGCCCACGCCCGACCTGCTCAAGGTGCCCGGCCGGGTCGTCGGCGCCGTCCGCGAGACCACGGCGCTGCTGCGCGAGCTGCGGGCCGACGTGGTGGTGGGCTTCGGCGGGTACGTGGCGCTGCCGGCGTACCTGGCCGCGCGCCGGGCACGTGTGCCGGTGGTGGTGCACGAGCAGAACGCCCTGCCCGGGCTGGCCAACCGCATCGGCGCCCGGCTGGCCGCGCGGGTGGCGGTCACCGTGCCGGGCACCCCGCTGCACCGCGGCGAGCACGTCGGCATGCCCCTGCGGCGCACGATCAGCGGCCTCGACCGCGCCGCCCGCCGGGCCGAGGCCCGCGCCGGGTTCGGCCTGGACGCCGACCGGCCGACGTTGCTGGTCTTCGGCGGCTCGCAGGGCGCCGCCTCGCTCAACCGCGCCGCCGTCGCCGCCGCCGACGCGCTCACCGCGGCCGGTGTGCAGGTGCTGCACGCCCGCGGCCCGAGGAACACCGACGTCACGGTCCCGGCCCGCCCGGCGGGCGCGCCGCCCTACGTCGTGGTCGACTACCTGGAACGCATGGACCTCGCCTACGCCGCCGCCGACCTCGCCCTGTGCCGGGCGGGTGCCGTCACCGTCGCCGAACTGGCCGCCGTCGGGCTGCCGGCCGCGTTCGTGCCGCTGCCCATCGGCAACGGCGAGCAGCGCCGCAACGCCCTGCCGCTGGTCGACGCCGGCGGCGGCCTGCTGGTCGACGACGCCGAGCTGAGCCCCGCCTGGATCGAGCGGACTCTCGTCCCGCTGCTCACCGACCCGGACGCGCTGGCCGGGTACGCCCGCGGCGCGAAGGCGGCCGGGTCGCCCGACGCCGACGAGCGGCTCGCGGACATCGTGCTGGAGGTGGCTGCCCGTGGCCGCCGCTGACGTCGCCGCCTGGAAGGACCCCGTGCCCGCCCTCGGGGAGCTCGGCGCCGTCCACTTCGTCGGCATCGGCGGCGCCGGCATGAGCGGCATCGCCCGCATCCTGCTGGCCCGCGGCGTGCGCGTCTCCGGCAGCGACCGGCGCGACACCCCCACCCTCCTCGCGCTGCGCGCCCTCGGCGCCCGCGTGGAGGTCGGCCACGACCCGGCCCACCTCGGCGACGCCGACACCGTCGTGGTCTCCACCGCCATCCGCGATGACAACCCGGAGCTGGCCGAGGCCCGCGCGCGGGGGTTGCGCGTGCTGCCCCGGGCGGTGGCGCTGGCCGCGGTCATGGCCGGCCGGCGCAGCGTCGCGGTGGCCGGCACCCACGGCAAGACCTCGACCACCTCGATGCTGACCGTCGCCGTGCAGGCGTGCGGCGTCGACGCCTCGTTCGCCATCGGCGGCAACCTCAACGAGTCGGGCAGCAACGCGCACGCGGGGGAGGGCGACGTCTTCGTCGCCGAGGCCGACGAGAGCGACCGGTCGTTCCTCCTGCTGTCCCCGCACGCCGCGATCGTGACCAACGTCGAGGCCGACCACCTGGACAACTACGGCGACCTCGCCGCCGTCGAGGCCGCCTTCGACCGGTTCCTGCAGACCGTCGACCCCGACGGCTTCGTCGTCGTCTGCATCGACGACCCGGGCGCCGCGCGGCTGGCCCGGGTGCCCGGGAAGGCCCGTGTGCGCACCTACGGGACGGTCGAGGACGCCGACCTGCGCATCCTCGACCTCGCCGTGGCGCCGGACGGCACCAGCTGGACGGCGGTGCTCGACGGCCGGGTGATCGGGCGGGTGCGCATCCAGGTGCCCGGTGCGCACATGGCCCGCAACAGCGCCGCCGCGCTGCTGGCCGGCACGGAGCTCGGCCTGCCGGCCGACGGCCTGATCGAGGGGCTGGCCCGCTTCGGCGGGGTGCACCGCCGCTTCGAGCTCAAGGGTGTCGTCGCCGGGGTGCGGGTCTACGACGACTACGCCCACCACCCGACCGAGGTGCGCGCGCAGCTGGCCGCCGCCCGCGCGGTGGCCGGCGACGGCCGGCTGGTCGTGGCCTTCCAGCCGCACCTGTACAGCCGCACCCGCGAGTTCGCCGACGGCTTCGGCGACGCGCTGGGGCTGGCCGACGAGGTCGTCGTCATGGACGTGTACGGCGCCCGGGAGGACCCCGTCCCCGGCGTCACCGGGGCGCTGGTCGCCGACGCCGTGCCGCTGCCGCCGGAGCGGGTGCACTTCGAGCCGTCGTGGTCGGCCGCGGCGCCGGCGCTGGCCGCCCGCGCCCGCCCGGGCGACCTCGTCGTGACCATGGGCGCCGGCGACGTCTCGATGGTGGGACCGGAGGTCCTCGAGGCGCTCCGGCGGGTCCCCGACCCCGCGGACGGCCCGTGAGCCGCCCGGGCACCACCACCCGCGACCGCGCCGCCCGGGGGGCACCCGCGGCGCGGCCGGCGCCGGCCCGCGACCGCCACCCGGAGCGGCCCCGCCGCGAGCGCAGCCGCCGCGCCCGCCGGCTGCGGGCGCTGCTCGTCCTCCCGCTGCTGGCCACCGTCGCCTGGGTCGTCTGGGCCAGCCCGCTGCTCGCCGTCCGCACGGTGCAGGTCGACGGGGCCCGGTCGCTGACCGCCGAGGAGGTCCGCGACGCCGCCGGCGTCGGGACCGGCACGCCGCTGCTGCGGGTGGACCTGGACGCGGCCCGCGCGCGCGTGGCCCGCCTGCCGCAGGTCGCGTCGGTGCAGGTCACCCGCGGCTGGCCGTCCAGCGTCGTCGTCACGGTGGTCGAGCGGGTGCCGCTCGCCGTCGTCGGCAGCGACGGGCAGCGGGTGCTCGTCGACGCCGAGGGCGTGCTCTTCGACACCATCACCGGCCCGGCGCCCGACGGCGTGGTGCCGCTGGACGTGGCCGCCCCCGGCCCGGACGACGCGGCGACGCGCGCCGGCCTGGCGGCGCTGGCGGCGCTGCCGGCGGCCGTGCGCGACCAGCTCGCCGAGGCCGCGGCCGACGACGACGGCGAGGTGACGCTGACGCTCAGCGATGGGACCACCGTGCTGTGGGGCGAGGCGGGGGAGAGCGAGGCGAAGGGCCGCGTGCTCACCGCCCTGCTCGACCAGTTGGCGGCCGGCACGCTCGAGCCGGCGGCGACGATCGACGTCAGCGCGCCGTCCGCGGTGGTCCTCCGCCCGTAGGAGGACCCCGTCCTCCCCACCCTTCGCGAGCTCAGGGCGGTACCCGGGACGGGGCCGCTCCAGCACGTCGCCGGGCCGCGCTGGTGCTCCGCGGGCCACCCGTCGACCATGGCGCCATGAGCGCCCCGATCAGCCGGTTCCCCGTGCCGCCCCGGTCCGAGCTCGCGCCCGAGCTGCGCGAGCGCTACGCCGACGTCGAGGAACGGTCGGGCTTCCTGCCGAACGTCTTCGGCGCGCTGGCGTGGCGCCCGGCCGAGGCGGCGGCGTTCTTCGCGCTGCACGACGCGCTGATGGACAAGGACACCCCGGCGCTGTCCAAGGCCGACCGGGAGCTGGTGGTCGTCGCGACGAGCGCGGCCAACGACTGCCTGTACTGCGTCATCGCCCACGGGGCGATCGCGCGCATCCGCACCCGCGACCCCCACCTGGCCGACCAGGTCACCGTCGACTGGCGCAAGGCGCCGCTGCCCCCGCGGATGCACGTGGTCCTCGAGGTCGCCGTCCGGCTGGCCGTCGAGCCGGCCGCCGTGACCGCCGCCGACCTCGACCGGCTGCGCGAGCAGGGCCTCACCGAGGACGACGTCTGGGACGTCGGCGCGATCGTCGGCCTGTTCGCCTACTCCAACCGGCTCGCGCACTGGGCGGCGATCCCGCCGAACGACGAGTTCTACCTGCTCGGGCGCATCCCGCGAGCCTGACTCGAGGGATCGTCACACCCGTCCCGGCCGACACGCGCGACACGCGCGACACGCCGGGGCCGCGAAGAGATCTGCACCGGCGGCCGTCCCCGGCGCGCCGCAGCGTGGACCCCGACATGAGACGTTTCCCGGGCGGGTCGTCACACCTCGTGAGGCTCATGTGACGAACGGGTCGCGAGAGTTCGGTGAGATCGCACGACACCGACACGCCGACCACGCGAGGGTGTTTGTGCCGCCCCGACCGCCTGCCTAACTTCCTCTCCGTCGACCGAGTTGACATAACTGTAAGCCTGTACTTGAGGATGAGGGTCCAGTTGGGGAGCGCCGCATGACACCTCCGCACAACTATCTAGCGGTCATCAAGGTCGTCGGCATCGGCGGCGGCGGGGTGAACGCGGTCAACCGGATGATCGAGGTCGGCCTCAAGGGGGTCGAGTTCATCGCCATCAACACCGACGCCCAGGCGCTGCTGATGAGCGATGCCGACGTCAAGCTCGACGTCGGCCGGGAGCTGACCCGGGGCCTCGGCGCCGGCGCGCAGCCCGACGTGGGCCGCCAGGCCGCCGAGGACCACCGCGAGGAGATCGAGGAGGTGCTCAAGGGCGCCGACATGGTCTTCGTGACCGCGGGGGAGGGCGGCGGCACCGGCACCGGTGGCGCGCCCGTCGTGGCCTCGATCGCCCGCAAGCTCGGCGCGCTGACCATCGGCGTCGTCACCCGGCCGTTCGCCTTCGAGGGCAAGCGGCGGGCGGTGCAGGCCGAGGCCGGCATCGAGGAGCTGCGCAACGAGTGCGACACGCTGATCGTCATCCCCAACGACCGGCTGCTCCAGCTCGGCGACCGCAACGTCAGCGTCATGGACGCCTTCCGCACCGCCGACCAGGTGCTGCTCTCCGGTGTCCAGGGCATCACCGACCTGATCACCACGCCCGGTCTGATCAACCTCGACTTCGCCGACGTGAAGTCGGTCATGTCGGGGGCGGGCTCGGCGCTCATGGGCATCGGCAGCGCCCGCGGGGACAACCGCGCGCTGCTCGCCGCGGAGCAGGCGATCGCCAGCCCGCTGCTGGAGGCCTCGATGGAGGGCGCCCACGGCGTCCTGCTGTCGATCTCCGGCGGTTCCGACCTCGGCCTGTTCGAGATCAACGAGGCGGCCTCGCTGGTCTCCGACGCCGCGCACTCCGACGCCAACATCATCTTCGGTGCCGTCATCGACGACGCCCTGGGTGACGAGGTGCGGGTGACCGTCATCGCCGCCGGCTTCGACGGCGGCAAGCCGAGCAACCGCAAGGACTCCGGCGTCGCCACCGTCCCGGCCGGGACGTCGGCCGCGGGGGCCTTCACCCCGGGCCTGCCGCACCGCACCGCGGCCGCGCCCCCGGCGCCGCTGACCACCGGCGAGCGGCTGGTCGGCTCCCCGGTGGCCGCGACGCCGCCGGCCCCCGCGCCGGTCGCGCCGGCGACCCCGCCGGCCGCCGCCCCGCCGGTCACCCCGCGCACGGCCACCGGCGGTGCGCCGCTGACGGTGCCGCCGCTGCCGCCGATCCCGGGGCCCGTCAACGGCCGCCGCCCGCTGTCCAGCGAGGACTTCGAGGAGGAGCTGGACATCCCGGAGTTCCTGCGCAACTGATGACGCAGCCCCCCGGCACGTCCCCGGCCGCCCCGTCGGCGGTGCGACCCCGCAAGGTCGTCACCGATCGGCGGGGCGGCCGGTCCGCGTCGCCGTACGACTCGTTCAACCTGGGCGCGCACGTCGGCGACGACCCCGCCGCCGTCGCGGCCAACCGGGAGCGCCTCGCCCGCGAGCTCGGCGTCCCCGGCGAGCAGCTGGTCTGGATGACCCAGGTGCACGGTGCCGGCGTCGCCGTCGTCGACGGCCCGCAGGACGCGCCGGTGCCCGACACCGACGCGCTCGTCACCGCCGAGCGGGGCCTGGTGCTCTGCGTCCTCGTCGCCGACTGCGTGCCGGTGCTGCTGTCCGACGCCGAGGCCGGCGTGGTCGCCGCCGTGCACGCCGGCCGCGAGGGCGTGCGGAGGAAGGTGGTGCCCGCCGCGCTGGCCGCCATGGGCCGGCTCGGCGCCCGTCCGCGCGCGATCACCGCGCTGCTCGGGCCGTCGGTCTGCGGCGCCTGCTACGAGGTGCCGGCCGCCCTGCAGGCCGAGGTGGCCCGCGTGGTGCCCGCCGCGGCGGTGCGCACCCGGCGGGGCACCCCGGGCCTGGACCTGCGCGCCGGCGTGGCCGAGCAGCTCGGCCGGGCCGGCGTCGGCCAGGTGGTGCACGACCCGCGCTGCACCGTCGAGGACCGCTTCCTCTTCTCCCACCGCCGCGACGGCGTCACCGGCCGGCAGGCCGGGGTGGTGTTCCTCTCGTGACGTTCCGGGCATGAGCAGGGGCGCGCGCACGGCTGCGAGGATCGCTGCCGTGCCCGCGTCCCCCCTCGAGCAGAACCTGCGCGCCGTCACCGAGCGGATCGCCGCGGCCGCCCGCGCCGCCGGCCGGGATCCCGCGGGCGTCCGGCTGGTCGCGGTGAGCAAGACCCGCCCCGCCGAGGACGTCCGGGCCCTCGCCGGGCTGGGCCACCTCGACGTCGGGGAGAACCGCGCCCAGGAGCTGCTCGGCAAGGCGGCCGCGCTGACCGATCTCCCGCTGCGGTGGCACTTCATCGGTCAGCTGCAGCGCAACAAGGCCGCCGCGGTCGCGCGGCTCGGCGCGGTCGTGCACTCCGTGGACCGCCTGCCGCTGGCCGAGACCCTGGCCCGGGCGGGGGAGGCGGCCGGCCGGCCGGTGGACGTCCTCCTGCAGGTCGACCTCGGCGGGCCGGCGGGGGAGGAGGCGGCCCGCGGCGGCGTCGACCCGGCCGCCCTGCCCGGGCTGGCCGACGCCGTGGCCGGGCTGCCCGGCCTCCGGCTGCGCGGGCTCATGGCCGTCGCCCCCCGGGGAGCCGATCCCGCCCCCGCGTTCGCCCGGCTGGCCGCCCTCGCCGAGCGCGTGCGGGCCGACCACCCCGGGGCGGTCGAGCTCTCGGCGGGCATGAGCGGCGACCTGGAGCAGGCGATCGCAGCCGGCGCCACGCTCGTGCGTGTCGGAACCGCGATCTTCGGCGAGCGGGCCCTACCCTCCTCGGAGGATCGGGGGATCCCAACCACACGAGTCACACCAGTCACACGGGCCACGGACGACCCAGAAGCGTGATGCCTCGTTGGACGAAGTTGACGAACGACCGCGACGCTGAGGACACCAGTAGAGGGGGAGGTCCGATGGCCGGAGCCATGCGGAGGATGGGGATCTATCTCGGGCTCGTCGAGGACGACGACGCCCGGGCGTACGGCCGGTACGACGCCCGCCAGTCCGACCACCCGGACCACGACCGTCGCTACGCCCGTTACGAGGACTCCCGCTACGAGGACTCCCGTTACCGGGGCGCGGACTACGCCGACGACTACGCCGAGCGCGGCTACGCCGACGACCGGTACCGCGCGGCGGGCTACGCCGACGACGAGCTCGAGGCCGAGGAGCTGCCCGCGGCCCGCGAGCCGGAGCCGGTGAGCTCCCGCCGCCCGGTCGGCGCGCGGCCGCTCGGCCTGGCCCCCGCGACCCCGGCCGCGCCGGCGTCGGGCGCCACCCGCGTGAGCGCCATGTCCAGCGGCCCGACCGCCACCGCGGGGGCCGCGGGCCTCGCGGTGCGTGAGCCGGTGGCCGCCCCGGAGCCGGCGCCGGCCGTCAAGGAGCCGTACCGGATCACCACCGTGCACCCGCGCACCTACAACGACGCCCGCCAGATCGGCGAGCGCTTCCGCGAGGGCGGTGCGGTCATCATGAACCTCACCGAGCTGGACGACGCCGACGCCAAGCGACTGGTCGACTTCGCCGCGGGACTCATCTTCGGTCTGCGCGGTAGTATCGAGCGCGTCACGGCCAAGGTGTTCCTGCTCAGCCCCAGGGACGTCGACGTGACCGCCGAGGACAAGGCGCGGATCCGCGACGGCGGGTTCTTCGACCAGTCCTGACGGCGTAGCAGGACCGGTGCAAACGGCACGCGAGGTGCCCCGAACGAGCGAGGACCGTGGCTCTCTTCTGGCAGATCGTCTCCTCGGTGCTGCTCGTCTTCCTCGTGCTGCTCTTCGCCCGGTTCGTGGTCGACTGGGTGATGGTGCTCGCCCGGAGCTGGCGCCCGCAGGGCCTGGTCGCGGCGGGTCTCGAGGTCGTGTACTCGACCACGGACCCCCCGCTGAAGGCCATCCGCAAGGTCATCCCGCCGCTGAACCTGGGGTCCATCCGGTTGGACCTCGGGTTTATGGTGCTGTTGCTGGCCGTGTTCATCCTGCGTGGCATCACGACCCGACTCGCCATCACGGCGTGACCGTTGATCCCCCCGGGGTCGGGGTCTCCGGACGGGCGCGGGCCGCCGCCGACCGTCCGAGAACGATCCTGTTCCCGCCGTCCGACCCGAGGTGACCTGCGATGCCACTCACGCCTGCCGACGTGCACAACGTCGTCTTCAAGAAGCCGCCGATCGGCAAGCGGGGCTATGACGAGGACGAGGTCGACGCCTTCCTCGACGTCGTCGAGGCCGAGCTCGCCCGCCTGATCGAGGAGAACAACGAGCTGCGCGCCAGCGGCGGCCGTGCTCCCGCCGAGCGGCCCGAGCCGGTGGCCGCCCCGGTCGTGCAGGCGCCCCCGCCGCCGCCGGTGCAGGCCCCGCGCGAGGACGACAGCGCCCGCGCCTCGCGGATGCTGGCCCTCGCCACCGAGACCGCCGACCGGTACGTCAACGAGGCCAAGACCCAGGCCGAGCAGATGCTGGTCAGCGCCAAGACCAACAGCGAGCGGCTGATGGCCGACGCGCGCGCCAAGAGCGAGCAGATGGTCAGCGAGGCCAAGCACCGCGCCGACTCGATGGTCGGCGACGCCCGCACCCGCGCCGAGACCATGGAGCGCGAGGCCCGCGCCAAGGCGGCCGCCCTCGAGCAGGACGCCGAGCGCCGGCACGCCGAGTCGGTCAGCACGCTGGAGGAGAAGCGCACCAGCCTCGAGCGCAAGATCGAGGAGCTGCGCACCTTCGAGCGCGAGTACCGCACCCGGCTGCGGTCCTACCTGGAGTCGCACCTGCGCGACCTGGACAGCCGCGGTTCCGCCGAGCCCGCGCTGGGCAGCCGGCAGAACCAGCACGCCCCCGCCTGACAGCCGGACCCCGCCGACGGCCCTGCGGACCCCGTGTCCGCAGGGCCGTCGTCGTGCGGCGCGGATAAGGTGCGGGCGTGATCTTGGCTGCGGGGCTGCTGGTGCTGGTCGGTCTCGGGCTGTTCGTCGCGGGGCTGGCCACCGGCACCACGGAGCTGTACTGGGCCACGGTCGCGGTCTGCGTCGTCGCCGCCGTCCTGCTCGTCCTGTCCCGGCGAGGGCTGTCGGCGGCGTCGGCCGGGACGCCGCGAGCGGCCGCGCCGCCCCGCGCGGGCACGGAGGACCGGCCGGCCCGCGAGGTGCCCGCCGCCCGGGAGCCGGCCACGCCCCGGTCCGACGACGGCACCGTGGCGGAGCGGGAGCCGGAGGCCGCCGGCGAGGAGGCCGCCGCGGAGCCGGCCGCCCCGGAGCCGCCCGCCGTCGAGCCGGCCCGCGACGGACCGCCGACCGGCGCCCACGCCGCGACCGGTGTCCACGCGGCGACCGGGCCGACGGCCGACGACGGGGAGCCGCCCGTCGAGGACGTCGAGGTCACCGACCTGCTGCTGGTCGTCGACCTCAAGGACGAGGTGTTCGTCGTCGACGAGCACCCGCGCTACCACCTCGCCGACTGCCCCCGGCTGGCCGGCGCGACCGCCATCCCGCTGCCCCTGGACGAGGCCCGCACCGACGGCTTCACCCCCTGCGGGATCTGCGAGCCCGACCGGCACACCGCCGACCGCGAGCGGGCCCGCCGCAAGGCCTGAACCGCTCCAGCGCCCTGCGTGCACCGGCCGGGGCGGTACGTTGGCGAGGGAGCAGCGGCGGTGCGGAGAGAGCGATGCGGCGGTCGGTCGCGGTGGTCCTGGGGGCGCTCGTGACGGCCGCCTGCGCCGAGCGGTCGCCGGAGGCGCGCGCCGTCGACGCGATCAGGGAGCACGCCCTCGCCGGCTGGCCGTACTCCGACGCGCAGACGGTCGAGCAGATGCGCTGGATGTGCCGGTCGCTGGAGCACCGCTCCATCGCCGAGCTCCTCGACTCCTTCGCCGGGCAGTGGAGCGGCGGTCCCACCACCGAGGAGACCCAGCACGACCACGGCCTGCTGATCCGGTACTCGATCGAAGGCGTGTGCCCGCAGCACTCGCCCCTGATCGAGGACCCCGGCTACGTGGGCCACCCGGGCTGGGCAGCCGTCCACTACGGCGGCGCCGAGCGCGACTGAGCGCTCGGGCGGAGGTCAGAGGACGGTGCGCAGCCCGGCCGCGGCCAGGGCGATCTCGAGCCGGCGCCGCTCGGTGTCGCGGGCGTGCCCCGCCGGCAGGACGGGGAGCGTGTGCGGCACCTCCAGCAGCCGCGCGGCCTCGACGAGGACGTCCTCGTAGGCGGCCTGCAGGCCGCGCCGCCGGGCCTGCGGTGCACCGGCCGGGATGCGGTGGAGCTGCCGGGAGAGCCGGCGCACGTCGGCCGCGACCAGCTCGATCGGCCGGCGGGGCGGTTCGGCCGGCGGACGGTCCCGGCGGCGGGCCGACCGCCGGATCTGCAGCTGCCCGCTGAACCACCGCAGCAGCAGGTCGAGCACGGCGAACGCGGCCACGAGGCCCGCCGTGACGAGCCCGAGGTGGAGCAGAGCGCCGACCATGCCGCCCGTCCGGTGCAGGTCCTGGAGGAGACGGCCAGAGGCTACGCCCGCGACGTCCGTCGCACACCCCCCGGGACGACGCGCGCCCGGCTCCCGCGGGTCAGGCCCGGGCGAGCCAGAGGCGGGCGCCGTCGGGGCCCTCGACCGCCGTGCCCGGGCCCTCCTCGCCGGCGTGCACGGTCGTCGCCAGCACCTCACCGGTCCAGGAGGCCCCGTGCTCGGCGAGCGCCGTCCGCATGCGGTCGGTGCCGGCGGTCCACCAGAGCTCGATCCGGTCGCTGACCTCCAGGCCGCTGGACTTGCGCGCCTCCTGGACCAGCCGCACCACCTCGCGGACCAGCCCGGCGCGCTCCAGCTCGGGGGTGAGCGTGAGGTCCAGCGCGACCGTCAGGCCGCCGCCGCTGGCCACCGTCCAGCCCTCGCGAGGCGTCTCGGTCACCACCAGGTCGCCCTCGGCGAGCGGCACGCGCGCGCCGTCCACCTCGACCGACGCGGTGCCGGCCCGGTAGGCGGCGACGAGCGGTGCCGCGTCGGCCGCGGCGACCGCCTTGGCCACCGCCTGCACCTGCCCGCCCAGCCGGCGGCCGACGGCGCGGAAGTCGACCTTCACCGTGACGTCGACCAGCCCGCCCTCGACCGAGGACAGCTCCACCAGCTCGGCGACGTTCAGCTCGTCGGCCACCTCGGCCACCAGGTCGCGGGGCAGCTCGCGCCAGCCCGGCGCGGCGACCAGCGCCCGCGCCAGCGGCTGCCGGGTGCGCACCTTCGCCGACGTGCGGGCCGACCGGCCCAGCTCGACCAGCCGCCGCACCAGCGCGACCTGCTCGACCAGCGCGTCGTCGCGGGCCGACTCGTCGACGGCCGGCCACGCGGACAGGTGCACCGAGTCCGCCGCGTCACCGAGGCCGGGGACCACGGCCCGCTGCCACACCTCCTCGGTCACGAACGGCGTGAACGGCGCCATCAGCCGGGTGAGGACGTGCAGCACCTCGTGCAGCGTGGCCAGCGCGGCCGGGTCGCCGTCCCAGAACCGCCGCCGCGACCGCCGGACGTACCAGTTGGACAGGTCGTCGACGAACTGCGCGATCAGCCGCCCGGCGCCCTGGGTGTCGAAGTCCTCCAGCGCGTCGGTGACCCCGGCGGTGACGCGTGCCAGCTCGGCCATCGCCCACCGGTCCAGCAGCGGCCGCTCGGCCGCGGCCGGCGCCGGCGACGAGGCCGGGTCCCAGCCGTTGGTGTCCGCGTAGAGCGTGAAGAACGAGGCGGTGTTCCAGTAGGTGAGCAGCACCTTGCGGACCACCTCGGACAGCGTCTCGTGCCCGACCCGGCGGGCCCCCCACGGCGAGCCGCCGGCCAGCATGAACCAGCGGACGGCGTCGGCGCCGTGCCGGTCCATGAGCGGGATCGGCTCGAGGATGTTGCCGAGGTGCTTGCTCATCTTCCGGCCGTCCTCGGCCAGGATGTGGCCGAGCACGAGCACGTTCTCGTACGAGTTCCGCCCGAAGACGAGCGTGCCCACCGCCATCAGCGAGTAGAACCACCCGCGCGTCTGGTCGATCGCCTCGCAGATGAACTGCGCCGGGTAGGCCTGGTCGAACTCCTCGGCGTTGCGGTACGGCGCGCCCCACTGCGCGAAGGGCATCGAGCCGGAGTCGTACCAGGCGTCGATGACCTGCGGCACGCGCCGGTAGGTGCCCGGCTCGCCCGGCACCGTGAAGGTGACGTCGTCGATGAACGGCCGGTGCGGGTCGAGGCCGGCCAGGTCCCGGCCGGTCAGCTCCGACAGCTCGGCCAGCGAGCCGACGGCGCGCATCCGGGAGGGATCCTCGTCGTTGCGCCAGATCGGCAGGGGCGTGCCCCAGTAGCGGTCGCGGGAGAGCGCCCAGTCGACGTTGTTGCGCAGCCAGTCGCCGTACCGGCCCCACTTGATCGTCTCGGGGTACCAGTTCGTCCGCTCGTTCTCGGCGAGCAGCGCGTCCTTGACCGCGCTGGTCCGGATGTACCAGGACGGCTGCGCGTAGTACATCAGCGGCGTGTGGCACCGCCAGCAGTGCGGGTAGCTATGCTCGTAGCGGTGCTCCCGCCACAGCAGGCCGCGCGTCTTCAGGTCCTCGACCAGCGCGGGGTCGGCCGCCTTGAAGAAGTGGCCGCCGACCAGGCCGACCTCGGGCAGGAAGTGCCCGGACGGGTCGATCGGGTTGACCACCGGCATCCCGTAGGCGCGGCAGACGGCGAGGTCGTCGGCGCCGAACGCCGGCGCCTGGTGCACCAGCCCGGTGCCGTCCTCGGTGGTCACGTAGTCGGCCAGGACGACGTAGTGCGCCGTGCCCTCGCCGTCCGACCCCTCGGGGAACTCGACCAGCTCGAACGGCCGCTGGTAGCGCACCCGCTCCCAGTCGCGGCCGGTCGTGCGCGCCAGCACCTCGACGTCGTCGAGGTCGCCGAAGACGGCACCCAGCAGCGGCTCGGCGACGACCAGGGTGTCCTCGCCCCGCCTGGCGACGACGTAGGTGACGTCGGGGTGGACGGCGACGGCGGTGTTCGACGGCAGCGTCCACGGCGTCGTCGTCCAGATGAGCAGGTCGGCGCGGCCGGCCCACTCGCCGCTGGTGACCGGCAGCCGCACGTACACCGACGGGTCGGTGATCGACTCGTAGCCCTGGGCGACCTCGTGGTCGGAGAGCCCGGTGCCGCACCGCGGGCAGTAGGGGGCGACCCGGTGGTCCTCGACCAGCAGGCCCTTCTCGAAGACCTGCTTGAGCGACCACCAGACGCTCTCGATGTAGGACGGGTCCATGGTCCAGTAGGCGGTGGACAGGTCGACCCAGTAGCCCATGCGGCGGGTCAGCTCGGTGAACGCGTCGACGTGGCGCTCGACCGACTCCCGGCAGCGGGCGTTGAACTCGGCGATGCCGTAGCGCTCGATGTCCGGCTTGCCGGCGAAACCGAGCTCCTGCTCGACGGCGATCTCCACCGGCAGGCCGTGGCAGTCCCAGCCCGCCCGGCGGGGCACGTGCCAGCCCTGCATGGTCTTGAACCGCGGGAAGATGTCCTTGAACGCGCGCGCCTCGATGTGGTGCGTCCCCGGCCGGCCGTTCGCCGTCGGGGGCCCCTCGTAGAAGTTCCACTGCGGCCGGCCGGCCGAGGCCTCCAGCGAGCGGGCGAAGACCTTGTCCGCCTCCCAGCGCTGCAGGACCTCCTGCTCGAGGGCGGGCAGGTCGACCTGCGGGGGCAGGGCCGCGAAGGGGCCGGTCGTGCGTGGATCGCTCACGCCGCCCATTGTCCCCGAGCCGACAACCGGGTCCGCGCAGGCCGGGTGCCGGGCGCCCTAGCCTGCCGGCATGACCCGCTACCGCTTCCTGGACGGCATGGGCGACGTCGTCGCCGAGGGCGAGTTCGGCAGCCACGAGGAGGCGCTGGCCTGGGTCGCCGCCGGCGAGTGGGACGACGAGGACGCCGAGGTCCAGCGCGTCGAGTACCTCGGCGCCGAGGGGGACTGGCGCTGGGCGGGCGCGCTGCGCGGCTGAGCGTCCCGGCCCCGAAACATCCGTACGGGAGACTGCGCGCGTGGACGGGGCGGCGCGGTGAACACGACGGTCACCGTGGCGCTGGCCGTCGGCGCCCTCGTCGTGCTGACCGCGGCCGTCGCCCTGCGCCTGGCCGACCGGCTCGGCCTGCCCAGCCTGCTCCTGTACCTCCTGCTCGGGATCGCCCTGGGCGAGGCCGGTGCCGGGGTCCAGTTCGAGGACTTCTCGCTGACCCTGACCCTGGGGTACGCCGCCCTCGTCGTCATCCTGGCGGAGGGCGGCCTGACCACCCGGTGGCCCGACGTCCGGCGCAGCATCGGGCCGGGGCTGGCGCTGTCCACCGTGGGCGTGGCGGTGAGCGTCGTCGTCACGGCCGCGATCGCGGTCTGGCTGCTGGACCTGCCATGGGCGTTCGCGCTGCTCCTGGCCGCCGTCGTGAGCTCCACCGACGCCGCCGCCGTCTTCGCGACCCTCCGCCGGCTGCCGCTGCCGCGGCGCATGGTCGCCGCCCTGGAGGTCGAGAGCGGGCTCAACGACGCGCCGGTGATCCTGCTGGTCGCCGTCCTGGCCGAGCGGCTGACCGGCGGTTCCGACGAGCCGTGGTGGCTCACCGGGCTGCTCATCGTCGGCGAGCTCCTCGGCGGCGCGGCGGTCGGCCTGCTCATCGGGTTCGCCGGCGCCGAGCTGCTGCGCCGCTCGGCGCTGCCGCTGTCGGGCTTCTACCCGCTCGCGACCCTCGCGCTGTGCGTCCTGGCGTACTCGTCGGCCGTGCTGCTGCACACGTCCGGGTTCGTGGCCGTCTACCTGTGCGGCCTGGTGCTGGGCAACGTGACGCTCCCGCACCGCGCCGCGACGATCGGCTTCGCCGAGGGCATGGCCTCGCTGGCGCAGATCGGCCTGTTCGTCCTGCTCGGCCTGCTCGTGTCGCCGGACCGGCTGGACGGCGCAGTGGGACCGGCGCTGGTGGTCGGGCTCGCGCTGCTGCTCGTCGCCCGGCCGCTGTCGGTGGCGGCCAGCCTGGTCTGGTTCCGCATGCCGTGGGCGCAGCAGGCCTTCATCTCCTGGGCCGGGCTGCGCGGCGCCGTCCCCATCGTCGTGGCGACCATCCCGCTGACCGCCGAGGTGCCCGGTGCGACCGGCATCTTCGACACCGTCTTCGTCCTCGTCGTGGTCTTCACCGTGCTGCAGGGCCGGTCCCTGCCGTGGGTGGCCCGGCGGCTGCGCATCACCGGGCCGGTGGCGCCGCGCGAGGTGCAGGTCGAGTCGGCCCCCCTCGAGGAGCTTGACGCCGACCTCATGCAGATGACGATCCCGGCGGGCTCCCGACTGCACGGGGTGTACCTGCCGGAGCTGCGGCTGCCCGAGGACGCCGCCGTCGTGCTCATCGTCCGCGACGGCCGATCGTTCGTGCCGGACCACACCACCCGGCTCCGGCGCGGCGACCAGGCCCTGCTCGTCGCGGCCCGCCGGTCGCGGGCCGAGGCGGAGCGGCGGCTGCGCGCGGTCAGCCGGGCCGGCCGGCTGGCCAGCTGGCGGGGGGAGCACGGCGCCCCCGGCGGGGCCGACTGACACGCCCGGTCGCACGAGGGGTTTGACACCCTTTGTGATCTGCATCACCCTCGATTCGGCGCGGGGGCCAGGCTGAGCGACGCCAAGCGGAGGCGATGACCGTGCCGCACGCCCCTCGATCCACCGCAGCCCGTGCCCCCGGCCGCCGTGGCCTGGCCGGCACCGCGGTCGCCGTGGTCCTGGCGTCGGGGCTGGCCGCGTGCGGTGGAGGGGACGACTCGGGGGCGCCGACGCTCACCTGGTACATCAACCCCGACTCCGGAGGCCAGGCGGAGATCGCCTCGCGGTGCAGCGAGGCCAGCGACGGGCGCTACAACATCGAGGTCTCCCAGCTGCCCCTCAACTCCGAGGGGCAGCGGGAACAACTGGTGCGCCGACTCGCGGCCGAGGACGAGTCGATCGACCTCATGAGCCTCGACGTCGTGTTCGCTCCCGAGCTCGCCCAGGCCGGCTTCCTCGCCCCGGTTCCCCCGGACGTGGCGGAGCGGGTCAGCGAAGGCGTCGTCGCGGGCTCCATCGAGTCGGCGACGTGGGACGACGAACTGGTCGTCATCCCCTTCTGGGCGAACACGCAGCTGCTCTGGTACCGGAAGTCGGTCGCCGAGGCCGCGGGCCTGGACATGACCCAGCCGGTCACCTGGGAGCAGCTGATCACGGCGGCGCAGGACCAGGAGAAGCTCCTCAACGCGCAGGGCCGGCGCTCGGAGTCGTTGACGGTGTGGGTGAACGCGCTCATCGAATCGGCCGGCGGGCACATCATCGCGGAGAACTCCACCGACCCGGACGAGATCCAGCTGGGGCTCGACTCCGCCGCTGGGGAGCGGGCCGCCGAGGTCATGCACGACGTGGCCGTCTCCGGCGTCGTCGGGCCTGCCTTCTCCACGGCGGGCGAGGCCGAGAACTCCGTGGACTTCGAGGGCGAGGACGCCGGGTTCATGGTCAACTGGCCCTTCGTCTGGGCCCAGGCGCAGACGAAGGTCGAGGCGGGGACCCTCGACCAGTCCGTGCCCGACGACTACGGCTGGACGCTCTACCCGCGGGTGGACGAGGACACGCCGTCCGCACCGCCACTGGGTGGGATCAACCTCGGCGTCTCGGCGTTCAGCCGCTACGCGGATTTCGCCTACGAGGCCACCGAGTGCATCACCAGTGACGAGAACCAGGCGTACTACATGAACACCAACGGCAACCCCGCGTCGTCCGTCGCCGTCTACGACGACCCGGAGGTGCAGGAGGTCTACCCGATGGCCGACACCATCCGGGAGTCCCTGGCACTGGCGGCACCCCGTCCACTGACCGCGTACTACAGCGAGGTGACCGGGGGCCTCCAGCGCGAGTACCACCCGCCGGCGAGCGTCGACGCCGACACCGGCAGGCAGGCGACCGACTTGATCACCGCCGTACTCCGAGGGGATGAGCTGCTGTGACCACCACGACGCTCCCGCCCGGCGGCAAGACCGAACCCGTCTCGGCGCCGCCCGGCGGCATCACCGACCGCTCGCGGGCCGAGCGCCGGCTGGGCTGGATGCTGGCCGGACCGGCCTTCGCGGTGATGCTCCTGGTCACCGCCTACCCGATCGTGCAGGCGGTGTACTACTCGCTGTTCCAGTACCGGCTCACCGACCCGGAGAACCGGTCGTTCGTCGGCTTGGGCAACTACGGCGTCATCCTGACCGACCCGCTGTGGTGGCAAGCGGTCGCGGTGACCGTGTTCATCACCGTCGTCACCGTCGTGGTGGAGCTCGTCCTGGGTTTCGCCCTGGCGCTGGTGATGTCCAAGGCCCTGAAGTCGCTCCGCCCCGTCCTCCGGGCCGCGATCCTCATCCCCTACGCCGTGATCACGGTCGTGTCGGCGTTCTCGTGGCAGTTCGCCTTCAACATCACGACCGGCTTCGTGAACAGCTGGTTCGCCTGGCTGCCCGGCATCAGCGCGGACACCGACTGGTTCGGCGAGAAGTGGACCTCGCTGCTGGTGATCTGCCTCGCCGAGATCTGGAAGACGACGCCGTTCATCTCCCTGCTGCTGCTCGCCGGCCTCGCCCAGGTGCCGGACGTGCTGCAGGAGGCGGCCCAGGTGGACGGCGCCACGTGGTGGCAGCGGATGCGGCGGGTCACGATCCCGAACATGAAGGCGGCCATCATGGTCGCGGTGCTGTTCCGGACCCTGGACGCGTTCCGCATCTTCGACAGCATCTTCGTGATGACCGCGGGGGCCAACGGCACAGAATCGGTGTCGTTCCTGGCCTACCGGCAGACCATCTCGCGCGTCGAGATCGGCCTCGGGTCGGCCGTCTCGGTGCTCCTCTTCCTCGCCGTGGTCCTCATCGCCTTCGGCTTCATCAAGGGGTTCAAGATCGACCTGGCCCAGGCGAGGGGGGAACGCTGATGTCCACGCGGGAGAAGACCTGGTGGTGGATCGCCGGGGTGGTGATCCTGCTCTACTGCCTGTTCCCGATCGCTTGGATCATCTCGCTGTCGTTCAAGCCGCCGGCGGACATCGCCAACGGCCAGTTCCTGCCCAGCAGCCCGTCATGGGAGAACTACGCGGTCATCCTGACCGGGTCGGCGAGCAACCTCTTCCTGCCGGCGCTGCGCAACTCGTTCGGCATCTGCCTCATCGCGACGTTCATCTCCTGCATCCTGTCGATGTTCGCCGCCTACGCCATCGCCCGGCTGGACTTCCCCGGCAAACGGCTCATCCTGTCCGCGGCGCTGGGCGTGGCGATCTTCCCGGTGATCTCGATCGTCACGCCGCTGTTCAACCTCTGGCGGCAGATCGGGCTCTACGACACCTGGCTCGGGCTGATCATCCCGTACCTGTCGCTGACCCTCCCGATCTCCATCTGGACCATGTCGGCGTTCTTCCGGGAGATCCCCTGGGAGATGGAGCAGGCGGCCCAGGTCGACGGTGCGACCACCTGGCAGGCCTTCCGCAAGGTGATCGTCCCGCTCGCGGCACCGGGTGTGTTCACCACGGCGATCATCGCCTTCTTCATCGCCTGGAACGACTTCGCGTACGGCATCTCGCTGACGTCGACCAGCCAGGCCCGGCCCGTCCCCGCTGCGCTGGGGCTCTTCTCCGGCGCCTCTCAGTTCGTCAGCCCGAACGGGCCGATCGCGGCGGCCGCGGTCGTCGTGACGATCCCCGTCGTCGTCCTCGTCCTGCTCTTCCAGCGGCGCATCGTCGCCGGGCTCACCAACGGCGCGGTCAAGGGCTGACCCCCGCCGGACCGCTCCTCCCCATCGACTCCTTGCGAGGGACGACCCCATGGCTTCCATCGAGATGCGCAACATCGTCAAGCAGTACGGCGACGGCTTCCCGGCGGTCAACGACGTCACCCTGGACGTGGCCGACGGCGAGTTCATGATCCTGGTCGGCCCGTCCGGCTGTGGGAAGTCGACGCTGCTCCGGATGATCGTCGGCCTGGAGGACATCACCAGCGGGGACATGATCATCGGCGGGACGCGGGTGAACGAGAAGGCACCGCGCGAGCGGAATCTGTCGATGGTCTTCCAGAACTACGCCCTCTACCCGCACCTGAGCGTGTTCGAGAACATCGCCTTCCCGCTGCGGCTGTCGAAGACGCCCGAGGACGAGGTCCGCCGGCGGGTCACCGAGGCCGCCGACGTGCTGGAGCTGCACGAGCACCTCGAGCGCAAGCCGGCGAACCTCTCCGGCGGCCAGCGCCAGCGGGTGGCGATGGGGCGGGCGATCGTCCGGCACGCCGAGGCGTTCCTGTTCGACGAGCCGCTGTCCAACCTCGACGCCAAGCTGCGCGGGCAGATGCGCACCGAGATCTCCCGGCTGCAGCGCCGCCTGGGCATCACCACCGTCTACGTGACGCACGACCAGACCGAGGCGATGACCCTGGGGGACCGGGTCTGCGTCCTCCGCAAGGGCCGGATCCAGCAGGTGGCCTCGCCCCGCGAGCTCTACGAGCAGCCGGTCAACCTCTTCGTGGCCGGCTTCATCGGGTCCCCGCCGATGAACTTCCTGCCGGCGACGCTCGAGGGCGACCGGCTGCAGACGCCGTTCGGCGCCATCCAGCTCGACGAGAAGCGCGCCGCCGCCGTCACGGGCCGTGACCTGCTGCTGGTCGGGATCAGGCCGGAGTACTTCGAGGACGCCTCGCTGGTCGACGACGCCAAGCGCCCCTACGGCTCGGTCTTCCGCGCCCGGGTGGACGTGACCGAGTGGCTGGGCGACTCGCAGTACGCCTACATCCCGTACGAGGCGCCCGAGGCGGTGGAGCGGCAGCTGCGGGAGCTCTCCCGCGAGCTCGACTCGGAGGAGCTGCGCACCCAGGCCATCGTGTCCATCGACTCCACCAGCCGCATCCGGACCGGCCGGGAGGCGGAGTTCTGGCTGGACACCCGCAAGGTGCACGTGTTCGACCCGCAGACGGGCGACAACCTCACCCGGGACGCGGAGGCCGGCGCCGAGCTGACCCGGCTGGCGGCGCAGGACCGGGTCGAGGAGGTGGAGGAGGCCCGGGCCGAGGCGGGGCGGAGCAGCGTGGGCGCCGCCTGAGCGTGCCGCCGCGCCCGGGCCGCCCGTGGTGGTGGTCCGCCGTCGTCTACGAGGTGTACCTGCGCAGCTTCGCCGACTCCGACGGCGACGGCATCGGTGACCTCGGCGGGCTGCGCGCCCGCCTGCCCCACCTCGTGGACCTGGGCGTCGACGCCCTGTGGATCACGCCCTGGTACCCCTCGCCCATGGCCGACGGCGGGTACGACGTCCGCGACCACCGCGACATCGACCCCGCGTTCGGCACGCTCGACGACGCCGACCGGCTCCTCGACGAGGCCCACCGGCTCGGGCTGCGCGTGGTGGTCGACCTGGTGGCCAACCACACCTCGCAGGAGCACCCGTGGTTCGCCGCCGCGCTCGCCGGCGGACCGGGGGCGCCCGAGCGCGAGCGCTACGTCTTCCGCGACGGCCGGGCCGGGGGAGCGGAGCCACCGAACGACTGGATCAGCGCGTTCGGCGGGCCGGCCTGGACCCGGGTGGCCGAGCCCGACGGCGGTCCCGGCCAGTGGTACCTGCACACGTTCGCCCCCGAGCAGCCCGACCTGAACTGGGACGACGAGGCCGTCCGGGAGGAGTTCGACGACGTCCTGCGGTTCTGGCTGGACCGGGGGGCGGACGGCATCCGGGTCGACGCGGCGCCGGCCCTGGCGAAGGTGGCCGGGCTGCCCGACGCGGGGCACGCCCCGGACGCGCTGTTCGAGTCCGCCGCGTGGGTCGGCAACCCCCACTGGGACGTCGACGCGGTGCACGAGATCTTCCGGCGGTGGCGCCGGATCGGCGACGGGTACGCCGGCGACCGGGTCTTCGTCGCCGAGGCCGTGGTCAACGGGCCCGAGCGGCTCGCCCGCTACCTCCGCCCGGGCGAGCTGCACACGGCGTTCAACTTCGACTTCCTCCGGTGCCCGTGGGAGCCGGCGGCCCTGCGACGGGTCGTCGACGACAGCCTGGCCGCCCTGAGCGCGGTGGGCGCGCCGGCCACGTGGGTGCTGTCCAGCCACGACGAGACCCGGCACGTCACCCGCTTCGGCCGGACGGCGACCGGGGCGGGCGTGATGGGGTTCGACGCGGGCACTGCGGCGTCCGACCTCGCGCTGAGGCTGCGCCGCGCGCGGGCAGCGGCCCTGCTCGTCCTCGCGCTGCCCGGGACCGCCTACCTCTACCAGGGGGAGGAGCTGGGCCTGCCCGAGGTGGAGGACCTGCCGGTGGAGGCCCTGCAGGACCCCACCTGGGAGCGCTCGGGTCGCACGGTGCGCGGGCGCGACGGCTGCCGGGTGCCGCTGCCGTGGGAAGGCGACACCCCGCCGTTCGGGTTCAGCGCGGACGGCGTCGAGCCCTGGCTGCCGCAACCGCCCACCTGGGCGGACCTCACCGTCTCCGCCCAGCGGGCCGACCCCGCGTCCACGCTGAACCTCTACCGCGCGGCGCTGGCCGCCCGCCGCCGTCACCTGACCCCGGACGGCCCGGACCTGCGCTGGCTCGAGCACGGGGACGGCGTGCTGGCCTTCGCGCGGGGCCCGTCGTTCCGCTGCGTCGTGAACTTCTCCGGACCGGCCGTCCCGCTCGAGCCCGGGGCGCGCGTCCTGGTGTCGAGCGCGCCGGTCGGGGACCGCCTCCCCGCCGACACCGCGGCCTGGCTCGAGACCTCCTGAGCCGGCGTGGGCGTCGCGGGCCTCGGGGAGCTGCCGTGGCACCTCCCGCTGGAACGGTGGCCGGCGGACCGGCTCGTCCCGGTCCCCGGGGTCGGGCTGTCCCGCCACGTGGTGCGCTTCGCGGCCGGTGGGGACGGCGTCGTCGCGCTCAAGGAGATCCCGGAGCGCGTCGCCCGGCGCGAGCTGCGGCTGCTGGCGCAGATCGGCGACCGGGGTCTGCCCGCGGTCGAGGGGCTCGGGGTCGTCGCCGACCGGCCGGGCGACCTCGACGCCGTCCTGCTCACCCGGTTCCTCGACGGCTCGTCGTCCCTCCGCGCCGTGCTCGCGGCACCGGCGACCGCGGCGGAGGCGGGGGAGCTCCTCGCCGCCCTCGCCCGGCTGCTGGTGGTCCTGCACCGGGCGGGCGTCCTCTGGGGTGATTGCTCGCTGTCGAACACCCTGGTGCGCCGCGAGGCGGGGAGCGCCGTCCTGCACCTGGTCGACGCGGAGACCGCGGAGGTGCACGAGCGGCTCTCCCGGGGCCAGCGCGAGCACGACCTGGAGGTGGCGCTCGGCCGGGTGGCCGGAGAGCTGCTCGACCTGCGGGCCGGGGGTCTCCTGAGCCCGGAGGTCGACCCGTTCGCGGCCGCGGAGGACCTCGTGGCCCGCTACCGGAGCCACCGGGACGGGGGAGACGCGGTGAGGGAGATCACCGGCAGGTAACGGTCGTGATCAGTTGGGCGACCTCATGTGGCGTGGCCCACAGGCGCATGCCAAGGTTCCGGTGAACGCACAGGGGACCAGCGCGACCGCCCGGCCGGCGGTCCGCCCGCCCGGTGCACGGCAGAGCGGAGAGGACGCACGGCATGGCCGCCATCACGTACGACCACACGACCATCCAGTACCCCGGCGCGGAGCGGCCGTCGGTCAACGCGCTCAACCTCGACATCGCCGACGGCGAGTTCCTCGTCCTGGTCGGCCCGTCGGGCTGCGGCAAGTCGACCTCCCTGCGCGCGCTGGCCGGCCTGGAGGCGGTGAGCGAGGGGTCGATCCGGATCGGCGACAAGGACGTCACGCACCTGCCGCCCAAGGAGCGCGACATCGCGATGGTGTTCCAGAACTACGCGCTCTACCCGCACATGACCGTCGCCGACAACATGGGCTTCGCGCTCAAGATCGCCGGGATGAAGAAGGAGGAGATCCGCTCCCGCGTCGAGGACGCGGCGAAGATCCTCGACCTCGAGCCCTACCTCGACCGCAAGCCCAAGGCGCTCTCCGGTGGTCAGCGCCAGCGCGTGGCGATGGGCCGGGCGATCGTGCGGCACCCGCAGGCGTTCCTGATGGACGAGCCGCTGTCCAACCTCGACGCCAAGCTGCGGGTGCAGACCCGCACCCAGATCGCCGCGCTGCAGCGCCGGCTCGGCGTCACCACCGTCTACGTCACCCACGACCAGGTCGAGGCCATGACGATGGGCGACCGGGTGTGCGTGCTCAAGGACGGCTACCTGCAGCAGGTCGGCACCCCGCGCGAGCTCTACGACCGGCCGGACAACGTGTTCGTGGCCGGGTTCATCGGCTCGCCGGCGATGAACATCGTGGACCTCCCGCTGCGCCAGGACGGCGCGGTGATCGGCGACCGCGTGCTGCCGCTGCAGCGCGAGGTCCTCGGCGCGCTGTCCGGCGAGAGCGCCCAGACGGCGACCGTCGGCTTCCGGCCGGAGGCGGTGCACCTGGTCGGCGCCGGGGAGGGCTTCCCGTTCGAGGTGGTCGTGGTCGAGGAGCTCGGCTCCGACGCCTACGCCTACGGCACGCTGCACGCCGGCCAGGGCGAGGGCGGCGGCGACAAGCTGCTCACCATCCGCGTGCCCGCCAAGACCCCGCCCATGAAGGGCGAGACCGTCCACATCGCGATCCACCCGGAGGAGCTGCACGTGTTCTCGGCCGAGTCCGGCCGGCGCGTGTCCGGCGAGGTGGCCGCCGCCTCGTCGGCCTGACCACCCGCTCCACGAACGGCCGGCGTCCGCGCCGCGCCGTTCTCACCCGACCCTGCTTCCCCGTACCGCTGAGCCCAGGCAAGTGTCCGAAGGAGTGCACATGCGCATCAGATCCACCATCGGGGCGGTGGCCACGACCGGTGCCGTCGTGGTCCTCACCGCCGGCTGCCTGAGCGAGGGCGGCGGGGGTGGGGGCAACGAGAACACCAGCAACAACATCACGGTCATGTACGCCTTCTCCGGTGGTCAGGAGGAGGGCTTCCAGGCCGAGGTGAGCGCCTGGGCCGAGGAAAACGACGTCAACGTCGAGTTCCAGCAGACCGGCAACTTCAACCAGCTGATCAACACCCGGGTGCAGGGCAACGACGCACCCGACGTGGCGCTGTTCCCGCAGCCGGGCATCATGCGCCAGATGGCCGAGCAGGACCTGCTGCTCGACCTCTCCGACGTCGTCGACCAGGCCGACCAGGACGCGATGGTCCAGGGCTTCCTGGACATCGGGAAGGTCGACGGCGCGCTCTACGGGGTGCCGATGAGCATCAACGTCAAGAGCATCGTGTTCTACCCGTCGGGGCCGGTCCAGCAGGCCGGCATCACCGCGCCGGAGACGTTCGAGGACCTCCAGGCGCTCAGCGACCAGGTCGCCGCCACCGGCACCTCGCCCTGGTGCTTCGGCATCGAGTCGGAGGCGGCCACCGGCTGGCCGGCGACCGACTGGGTCGAGAACCTGATGCTGATCAACTACGGCATCGACGTCTACAACGAGTGGGTCAACCACGAGATCCCGTTCAACGACGAGCGGGTGCTCGAGGTGCTCAACCAGATGGAGGACCTGCTGCTCGCCGAGGGCATGACCAACGGCGGCCGGCAGTCCATCGCCAGCAACAACTTCAACACCGCCGCGAACCCGATGTTCGACGAGCCGCCGGGCTGCTACATGTACCGGCAGGGCAACTTCGTCGCCCAGGAGGGCGGCTTCCCCGACGAGGTCCTCTCCGACATCGACAACACCGTCGGCGTCTTCCCGATGCCGGGTCAGACGGCCGAGGAGCGCCCGGTGCTCGGCGGCGGCGACCTGGCCGGCGTCTTCAGCAAGGAGAACGAGTCGGCCCAGGCGCTCGTGCAGTTCCTGGCCTCGTCGGAGTTCGGGACGACGGAGTACGGGGCGAGCGGCAACTGGATCTCGCCGCGGACCGACTTCGACGTGAGCCTGTACCCGAGCGAGACGTGGCGGACGATCTCCTCGATCGCCTACGAGTCCACCGAGTTCGCCTTCGACGGTTCCGACCAGATGCCCGGTGAGGTGGGCTCCGGGTCCTTCTGGCGGGAGATGACCGCCTGGATCAGCGGTGGGCAGGACGCCCAGACGACCCTCGACAACATCGAGGCCAGCTGGCCGGCGTGACGCCGCGCCGGGGTGCCGGGCGGTCCTCCGCCCGGCACCCCACCCCTCGCTGACCCGCCTGCCCTCTCGGGAGGTCCCCGGTGACCATCAAGATCTTGAACGCGCTGATCGCCGTCATCGGCGGTGTGGTCGGCGCGGTGCTCCTGTACTACCTGCTGAACAAGATCGCGGAACTGCTGCCCGGCCGCTGGGAGGACCGGGTCAAGCCGTACCTGTACCTGCTGCCGGTCCTGGCGGCGATCGGCCTGTACCTGATCTACCCGACCATCCAGACCGTCGTGTACAGCTTCGCCAACGCGGCGAGCACCGAGTTCGTCGGCGTGGAGAACTACACGTCGCTGCTCGGGTCGTCGGGCTTCCAGAACACCCTGTTCAACACGCTGCTCTGGATCATCGTCGTCCCGGCGGGGACCATCGTGCTCGGTCTGCTGATCGCCACCCTGGCCGACCGGCTCAAGCCGCGCAGCGAGAAGTTCTCCAAGACCCTGATCTTCATGCCGATGGCGATCGGCGCGGTCAGCGCCGGCGCGATCTGGCGGTTCGTCTACCAGGCCAACCCGCCCACGCAGAACCAGATCGGCCTGCTGAACGGGATCTGGACCGCCTTCGGCGGCGAGCCGGTCAACTGGCTGCAGATCTCGACCCTGCGGTTCAACAGCTTCCTGCTCATGGTCATGCTGCTGTGGCTGCAGGCCGGCTTCGCGATGGTGCTGCTCTCCGCGGCGATCAAGGGCGTGCCGACCGAGACCCTGGAGGCCGCCCGCCTCGACGGGGCCAGCGAGCTCGCCATCTTCTTCCGGATCATCATCCCGCAGATCCGGACGACGATCATCACCGTGTTCATCACGGTGCTCATCACGGTGCTGAAGACCTTCGACATCGTCTACGTGATGACGAACGGCAACTTCAACACCAACATCATCGCCGTCGACTTCTTCAACCAGCTGTTCACGAACAACAACGCGGGCCGGGCCGCCGCGATCGTCGTGATGCTGATGATCGTGATGATCCCGATCCTGGTCTTCCAGGTCCGCCAGTTCCGTGCCGAGGAGGCCGCGCGATGACCGGCAGCCAGACCGTCGCCCCGGTCCAGGTCCCCAAGGAACCCACGGCTGTCGGGTCCCGTGCCGGGCGGGGCCGCAAGCACGACCCGACGACCCGCGCGTCGATCTGGGTGCGGATCGCGATCGTCATCATCTGCCTGCTGTGGGTCGTCCCGACCTTCGGCCTGGCGATCACCTCGTTCCGCGAGCAGGACGACGCCACGCGGACCGGCTGGTGGACCATCTTCACCTCGCCGGCCAGCCTGACGCGGCTGACCCTCGAGAACTACGGCGAGGTGTTCGAGCGGGCCGACATGGGGACGGCGTTCGTCAACAGCCTGGCGATCACCGTGCCGGCGACGATCATCCCGATCCTGATCGCCGCGTTCGCCGCCTACGCGTTCACCTTCATGCAGTTCCCGGGCCGGGACTTCCTGATGATCCTCATCGTCGGCCTGCTCGTGGTGCCGACGCAGGTGGCCCTCGTGCCGCTGCTGAAGATCTACGGCGACCTGGGGATCAACGGCACGTTCCTCGCCATCTGGCTGGCGCACATCGGCTTCGGCATGCCGCTGGCGGTGTACATCATCCGGAACTACATGGCGACGCTGCCCAAGGAGGTCATCGAGTCGGCGAAGATCGACGGGGCGAGCCACTTCCAGACCTTCTGGCGGCTCATCCTGCCGATGTCCACGCCCGTGCTCGCGTCGTTCGCGATCTTCCAGTTCCTGTGGGTGTGGAACGACCTGCTCAACGCGCTGGTCTTCGTCGGCCCGGGTGGCAACCAGCCGCTCACCATCGCGCTGGTGCAGCTGCTCGGGCAGCAGGGCCAGGGCTGGCAGCTGCTCACCGCGGGCGGCCTGTTCACGATGATCGTGCCGATCATCGTGTTCCTGTCGCTGCAGCGGTACTTCGTCCGCGGCCTCACCGCCGGTTCGGTGAAGGGCTGAGAGCGGGGGAGGGACCGTCGCGGCACGGCCCGGTGCGATGACCGGTGAGGAGATCGCGCGGGTCGCCGTGGACCGGGAGCGGGCGCTGGTCTACGAGCACGGCTGGCAGTCGTGGAGCCCCACGACCGCCTACCGGCTCGACCAGCGCCCGTACCGCCCGGTCAGCGACGACCGGCGGATCGGCAACTACCACCCCGAGCGGACGGCCCCGCACGACGCCTTCTGGGGCGAGGGGCTGCTCGCCGTCGACCCGGGGACCGGCGAGGGCGTGCACGTCGTCGCCACGTCCCGGACCGACGGCGACATCCCCTCCGTCCGCGCCGAGGTGGTCGGCGACGAGGTGGTGGTCACCGGCGGCGCGGAGCTGGTCCACACCGTGGACGACGGCGGGGGCGGGCTGGACGCCGCCCTCGCCCGCTGGGGGGACGGCTTCGCCGCGGCGGCCGGCGTCGGCCCGCTCGCGCCGCCGCCGACGGCGTGGTGCTCTTGGTACCACTACTTCGAGCGGGTCACCCAGGACGACGTCGAGGAGAACCTCGTGGCCATCGGCGAGCTGGGGCTCGAGGTCGACGTCGTGCAGATCGACGACGGCTACCAGGCCGAGATCGGCGACTGGCTGACGCTGTCCGAGCGCTTCGACTCCCTCGACGACATCGTCGGCCGGATCCGGGCCGCCGGCCGGCGCGCCGGGATCTGGGTGGCGCCGTTCCTGGTGGGGGAGCGCTCGGCCCTCGCCCGCGAGCACCCCGACTGGCTGGTCGGCGACGTCGTCGCCGGCCGCGGGTGGGGCGCCCAGGAGCTGCGCTCGCTGGACACCACCCATCCCGGCGCCGAGGCCTACCTGCGCGAGGTCTTCGGCACCCTGCGCGCGACCGGCATCGACTACTTCAAGATCGACTTCGTCTACGCGGGTGCCCGCGAGGGCCGGCGGGCCGATCCCTCGGTGTCCGGGGTCGACGCCTACCGGCACGGGCTGCGGGTCGTCCGCGAGGCGATCGGCCCGGAGTCGTACCTGCTCGGCTGCGGTGCGCCGATCCTGCCCAGCGTGGGGCTGGTCGACGCCATGCGGGTCGGACCGGACATCGCCCACCACTACGAGCCGCTCGACGGCGACCTGTCGCAGCCCTCGCAGCGGGCGGCGGCGCAGAACAGCCGGTGGCGGGCCTGGCAGCAGGGGCGGTTCTGGGTCAACGACACCGACTGCCTGGTCGCCGGGCCGCACGTGGAGCGGCGCGAGGACTGGGCCCCTGTCGTCGAGGCCTGCAGCGGCCTGCGCAGCAGCAGCGACCGGCTCCGCGGGCTCGACGAGTGGGGGCTCGAGGTCACCCGGCGGCTGCTGCAGCGGGGGCTGGTCGACCCGCTCGTACCCTGACGTCCGCCCGACTTCCCCGGGAGGCCGCCGTGCACTTCGTCTTCAGCCCACCCGCCGAGGCGGCGGCCGGGCTGCTCGACCTGCCCTGGGACCAGCCGCTCGAAGACTGGACCGACGACCGGCTCACCGAGATCCCGCAGCGCGGCATCTCGCGGCACGTCGTCCGGTTCGTGGCCGAGAGCGGGGAGGTGTTCGCGCTCAAGGAGATCGACGAGCGGCTGGCGCGCAAGGAGTACGCGCTGCTGCGCCGGCTCAAGGACCTCGGCATCCCCGCCGTGGAGGTGCTCGGCGTGGTCGTCGAGCGGCCGAACGACCTCGAGGCCATCCTGGTCACCCGGTTCCTCGACTACTCGTCGTCCTTCCGGGCGCTGTTCGGCAACCCGCGCGGGGCGCACATGACCGACCGGCTCATGGACGCCCAGGTCGAGCTCCTCGCCCGGCTGCACCTGGCCGGCTTCATGTGGGGCGACTGCTCGCTGTCGAACACCCTGTTCCGCTTCGACGCCGGGGCGCTCACCGCCTACCTCGTCGACGCCGAGACCGCCGAGGTGCACGAGCGGCTCTCCCGCGGCCAGCGCGAGTACGACCTGGAGCTGGCGCACGAGCGGGTGGCCGCCGAGCTCATGGACCTGCAGGCCGGCGAGCTGCTCGGTGAGGACATCGACCCGCTGCAGGTCGCCGACGAGCTGGTGCACCGCTACAACCACCTCTGGTCCGAGCTCACCGACGAGGAGGTGATGAGGCGCGAGGAGCAGCGGTACCGGATCGCCGAGCGGATTCGCCGGCTCAACGACCTGGGCTTCGACGTCGACCAGGTCGAGATCATCGACGACCCCAGCGGCGGCAGCCGGCTGCGGATGACCACCCGCGTCGCCGAGCCCGGGCGGCACCGCCGCGAGCTGCTCGCGCTCACCGGGCTGGACGTGTGGGAGAACCAGGCCCGCCGGCTGCTCGCCGACATCGCCAGCTTCCGCGGCTGGCTGGAGCAGCAGCAGCAGCGCAAGGTCCCGCTCGCCGTGGCGGCCGGCCGGTGGCTGCGCGAGATCTACCTACCGGTCATGGCGATGGTGCCCGACGACCTGCGCACGCGGCTGGACGAGGCGGAGATCTTCCACGAGATCCTCGAGCACCGGTGGTTCCTGTCCGAGGCGGCCGGCCGGGACGTGGGCACGACGGCGGCGGCGCAGGACTACGTCCGCAACGTGCTGCCCCAGGTGCCCGACGACCTGGTCACGCCCCCGCCCGTGCCGGCCGACGGCTGACGCCGGGGCCGTTCAGCCGTTGAGCTCCAGGGTCTGCGTCGTCTCGGCGCGGACCTGCTCCAGCAGGACCGGGTCGTCGGCCAGCGAGCGGCCGTAGGAGGGGATCGCCTCCTGCAGCGCCGGCCGCCAGGCAGGGATCCGGTCGGGGAAGCAGCGCTCGAGCAGCGTGAGCATCGCCGAGACCGCCGTCGAGGCCCCCGGCGAGGCGCCGAGCAGACCGGCGATGGTGCCCTCGGCGCCGACCACCAGCTCGGTGCCGAACTGGAGGACGCCGCGGCCGGTCGCCGGGTCGCGCTTGATGACCTGGACCCGCTGGCCGGCGGTGATCATGTCCCAGTCGTGCGCCTCGGCCTCGGGCACGAAGTCGGTGAGCGTGCGGTGCCGGGCGTCCCGCGACTGCAGCAGCTCCGAGACCAGGTAGCGGGTGAGCGCCAGCTCGGTGCGGGCGACGCCCAGCATCGAGCCGATGTTGTCCGGCCGGACGCTGCGCGGGAGGTCGACCAGCGAGCCGGCCTTGAGGAACTTGGGGGAGAAGCCGGCGTAGGGGCCGAAGAGCAGCGAGTGGTCGCCGTCGATCAGCCGCAGGTCCAGGTGCGGCACCGACATGGGCGGCGCGCCCACCGCGGCCTGGCCGTAGACCTTCGCCTGGTGCTGCGTGACCAGCTCCGGCGAGGTCGTCCGCAGGAACTTGCCGCTGACGGGGAAGCCGCCGAAGCCCCCGATCTCGGGGATGCCGGCGCGCTGCAGCAGCGGCAGGGCGCCGCCGCCGGCGCCGACGAAGACGAACCGGGTGCGCAGCACGACCTCCTCGCCGGTGACGGCGCTCTTCACCGTCACCCGCCAGCGGCCGTCGTCCTCCCGGCGCAGGTCGTGCACGCGCTGCCGGGTGTGGACGTGCACCCCGCGGCGGTCGGCGTCCTCGAGCATCAGCCGGGTGAGGGTGCCGAAGTTGACGTCGGTGCCCGCGACCGCGCGGGTGGCGGCCACCACCTCGCGCGGGTCGCGGCCGGCCATCATCAGCGGGATCCATTCGGCCAGCTCGGCCTGGCCCTCGGCGTGCTCCAGGCCGGCGAACAGCGGCTGGCGGGCCAGCGCCTCGAACCGGTTGCGCATGTAGGCGCGGCCGTCCTCGCCGGTGACGAAGCTGATGTGCGGCACCGGGGTGATGAACGCCTTGGGCGAGCCCTCGGACATGCCCTCGCGGACCAGGTGCGACCAGAACTGCCGCGAGACCTGGAACTGCTCGTTGATCGCCACGGCCTTCGACGGGTCGACCCGCCCGTCCGGACCCGCCGGCGTGTAGTTGAGCTCGCAGAGGGCGGCGTGCCCGGTACCGGCGTTGTTCCAGGCGTCGGAGCTCTCACCGGCGACGTCGGCGGCGGACTCGAACACCGCGACCGACCACTGCGGGGCGACCACCCCGAGCAGCGCCGCGAGGGTCGCGCTCATGATGCCGCCACCGACGAGGACGACGTCGGGGTTCGCGCTGTCGGGGAGTGCTGCACCAGTCTCGGAGGTGCCGGCCTCGGGGCCGCCCGCTTCGAAGCTCACGTCTGCCTTTCCTCGCCACCCGGTGGAACGCTCCCTCCGATCGTCGGACGGATGCGGCCCTGACATGCGGTTTCGGGCCTGTGAGGAATCTCCGGTCCATGACCTTCGCCACGTTCCCGGCCCGAGATCGGGCGTTTCGCCGCCGGCGGGTGCGGTGCGCGTCACCCCGAGGGGGGAGTGGCGGCACGCCGCCCGCCGCGGCCGGCTCCGGCGGCGGGCGCCGTATCGTCGTCGGCGCACACGCGGCCGCCGGCCGCCCGGACGTCTGGAGCACCGCCCTGGCCGAGCACAGCGACCCCGACGCGGCGGGCACCCGGCCGGTGCCCGACGGCACCGTCGCGGCCGCCGGACGACCGCGGACCCGGCTGCTGCTGACCCTCGCCGCGACCGTGCTCGTGCTCGACCTGGTCACCAAGCTGCTCGTCGTCGCCACCATCGACGAGGGCGAGAACATCCGGCTGCTCGGCGGTGCCCTCTACCTCACGCTGTGGCGGAACACGGGGGCCGCGTTCTCCTTCGCCGAGGGCATGACGGTGGTGTTCAGCCTGATCGCGGCCACCGTCGCGGTGGTCATCGTGCGCAGTGCGCGGCGGATGTGCTCGACCCCGTGGGCGATCGCCCTGGGCCTGGTGCTCGGCGGCGCGGTGGGCAACCTCATCGACCGGGTCTTCCGGGCGCCGGGCTTCCTGCAGGGCGGCGTCGTCGACTTCGTCTCGGTGTTCGCCCCGAACGGCGAGTTCTTCCCCGTCTTCAACGTGGCCGACTCCGCGATCGTCTGCGGCGGCATCCTCGGCGCGCTGCTCGCCGTGCTCGGCGTCGAGTTCGACGGCAGCCGGACCCGCGCGAAGGCCGACGCCGGCACCGACGAGGAGGGTGGCGCGGCGCGCGGCTGACGCCGTGCGGCCGGGCCGCTGCCGTGGCCGGTCACAATGGGGGGTGTGACCTCGTCCTCCGGCCTCCACCGCGCGCTCCCCGTGCCGGACGGGCTGGAGGGCCAGCGGGTCGACCAGGCGCTGTCGCGGCTCTTCGGCCTCTCCCGGACGGTGGCCGCCGAGCTGGCCGACGCCGGCGGGGTGCAGGTCGACGGCCGGGTGCGCGGCAAGGGCGACCGGCTCACCGGCGGCAGCTGGCTGGAGGTCGAGCTCCCGCCGCCGCCCGGCGTGCCCGCGCCGCCCGAGCCCGTCGAGGGCCTCGCGGTCCTGCACGACGACGACGACCTCGTGGTGGTCGACAAGCCGGTCGGCGTGGCCGCCCACCCCAGCCCCGGCTGGGAGGGGCCCACGGTCATCGGCGGCCTGGCCGCGGCCGGCTACCGCATCTCCACCTCCGGCGCCGCCGAGCGGCAGGGCGTCGTCCACCGGCTCGACGCCGCCACGACCGGGGTCATGGTGGTGGCCAAGAGCGAGCGCGCCTACACCGCGCTCAAGGCCGCGTTCAAGGAGCGCACGGTCGAGAAGGGCTACCACGCGCTCGTCCAGGGCCACCCCGACCCCTCGCGCGGCACCATCGACGCCCCGATCGACCGCCACCCGCGGCACGACTGGAAGTTCGCCGTCGTCAGCGGTGGACGGCCCTCGGTCACGCACTACGAGGTGGTCGAGGCGTTCCCGGCCGCCAGCCTCGTCGACATCAGGCTGGAGACCGGCCGCACCCACCAGATCCGGGTGCACTTCTCGGCCATGCGCCACCCCTGCGTCGGCGACACCACCTACGGCGCCGACCCGACCCTGGCCGCGCGGCTGGGCGTCGCCCGGCAGTGGCTGCACGCCGTCCGGCTCGGGTTCCCGCACCCCGCCGACGGGCGCTGGGTGGAGTTCACCAGCGAGTACCCGGCCGACCTGGCCGGTGCGCTGGCCGTCCTGCGCGCCGAGTCCTGAGGGGAGGGGCCCGAGCCGTGGACTGGCTGCCCGAGTCCCTCGACGCCTGGGGTCCGGCGGCGCTGGCCGCCGTCCTGCTGGCCGGGTACCTCGTCGCGGGCGAGCCGCTGGCCGGCTACGTGCTGCACCGGCGCTTCGAGGGGCGGCTGCAGCACGACCCGACGGCCCGCCGCTCCTTCTACCGGCGGCTGCTGGTCCTCGAGTGGGGGCTGTCGGTCATCGCCGCGATCGTCTGGGCGGCGGCACCCGGCGTCGGCCTCGCGGCGGTGGGGGTGCGCTGGCCGCAGTCCTGGCCGGGGCCGGTCACCGGGGCCGCCGTCGTCCTCGTGCTGGTGTTCCTCCTCTACTCCCTGCGGGCGATGGCGTCGGGCGCGCTGCGCGCCGCGTCCGAGCAGCTGCCCCGCCGGCGCGGCGACGGGCGGCACGCCGACCCGGGCGTGCACGCCACCCTGGCGCTGCTGCCGCGCACCACGGGGGAGCGGCGGCTGTTCACGGTGGTGGGCCTGACGGCCGGGATCTGCGAGGAGTGGCTGTACCGCGCGTTCTTCCTGGCCGTCGTGTCGGCGCTGCTCGGCGCCCCGCCGCCGTGGGTGCTGGTGCTCGTCGCCGCCGCCGCGTTCGGGCTGGCGCACGCCTACCAGGGCGTGGCCGGCGTCGTCACCACCGCGGTGCTCGGTGCGGTGCTCGCCGCGCTGTACCTGGAGACGGGGTCGCTGCTGCTGCCGGTGCTCCTGCACGCCGCCATCGACCTGCGGTTCCTGCTGGTCCCGGCGTCGGTGCTGCCCGCGCTGACCCGGAGCGCCCCGTGACCGCCGAGGTGGCCCGCCCGGCGGACCGGCCGGCGATCGCCGCCCTGCGCACGCGGGTGTTCGTCGACGAGCAGGGCGTGCCGCCCGAGATCGAGCAGGACGACGCCGACGCCACCGCCGTCCACGCCGTCAGCCGGGACGCGGCCGGGCGGGTGGTCGCCACCGGCCGGCTGCTGGACCGCGGCGGGACCGGGGTGATCGGCCGGATGGCCGCCGACCCGGCCGTCCGCGGGCAGGGGCACGGGGCCGCCGTGCTCGCCGTCCTGCACGCCGAGGCCGCCCGGCTCGGCTTCGCCGTGGTCGAGCTGCACGCGCAGGTGGCGGCGCGCCGCTTCTACGAGCGGGCCGGCTACGCCGCCGTGGGGGAGGAGTACCTGGAGGCGGGCATCCGGCACGTGACCATGCGGCGGCGACTCGCCGAGGAGTAGATAGCGCCGCTGTACAGCTCGGCGCTGCGTTCTCGCGCATGGCGGACGACCGACGGGCGCAGTGGCTGCGCGGCGTGCTCGCCCTCGGCGTGCTGGCCGAGCTGGGGCGGGGCGAGTCCTACGGCTACGGCGTGGCCCGGGCGCTGGAGGAGCTGGGGCTCGGGCCGGTGCCCGGCGGCACGCTCTACCCGGTGCTCGGCCGGCTGGAGCGGGCGGAGCTGATCCGCTCGCGGTGGGTGGACTCCGCGGCCGGCCCGCCGCGCAAGTACTACGCGGTGACGGCCGACGGCGTCGCCCTGCTCGAGCGCGAGCGGGGGGAGCGGGCGTCGTTCGCCGGCCGGGTCGGGGCGGCGCTGGCCGTGGGGGCGGGCGGTGAGCGCCGCGGAGTGGCTGGCCGAGCTCGGCCGGTCCCTGCGCCGCGAGAACGTCGAGGCCTGGCACTGCGACCAGGTGCTGGCCGAGACCCGCCAGCACCTCGCCGGAGGCGGTGAGGACCCGCTCTCCGCGTTCGGCCCGGCCGCCGAGTACGCCCGGGTGGTCGCCGTCGAGCTGGCCGGGGCCGCGGCGCCGGCGTCGGTGGCGCCGCCGCGGCTGCTCGTCGAGGGGATCACGAAGAGCTACCGGCGCCGGGTCGTGCTCGACGGCGTGGGCCTGGCCGTGGCGGCGGGGGAGGTGGCCGCCGTCGTCGGGCCCAACGGCGCCGGCAAGTCGACCGTGCTGCGCATCTGCGCCGGGCTGGAGAGCCCCGACGCGGGCAGCGTCACCGTGACCAGCGGCCTCGGGTACTGCCCGCAGCAGCCCGCGCTGGTCGACCTGCTGCGCGCCGACGAGCACTCGAGCTGGTCGGCGCCGGGCGCGGCCTCTCCCGCGCGGCGGCGCTCCGCGCGGGGGCCGAGCTGGCGGCCCGGCTGGACTGGGTGCCCGACCGGCGCACGGTGGGCGACCTGTCCGGCGGCACCCGGCAGAAGCCCAACGTCGTCCTGGCCGCGCTGGGCGACCCGGCGGTGCTGCTGCTCGACGAGCCGTACCCGGGCTTCGACGGCGAGTCCTACCTCGACTTCTGGGAGCAGGTCTGGCACTGGCGCGACGAGGGGCGCGCCGTCGTCGTCACCCACCGGCCCGAGCAGCTCAAGCGGGTCGACGCCGTCCTCGACCTGGGCCGTGCGCGGGTGCTCCGGTGAGGCGGGTGCGGGTGGTGGCGCGGTCCACCGTCGTCGAGCTGCTGCGCCGCCGTGCCGTGGTGGCGCTGCTGTTCCTCGTGCCGCTGGCGTTCTACCTGGTCCGGCACCACCTGGTCGGGCAGTCGATCCGGCAGGCGACCGTCGGGATGGCGTGGGCGCTGTCCACCTGGACCGTCGACGGCACCGACGGCGGCTACGTCCGGCGGGCGCTGCTGCACGCGGCCGCGGTCGTGGTCCTGCTCACGGCCGGGACGGTGCTGGCGCGGGCCCGCGCGCTGCGGCGGCGGCCGCACCTGCGGCTGCTGTGACGGATCGGTCCACCTGTGGCCGACACGTTCTGTCAGACCCTCGGCGTAGACCTGCTCGAGTGCGAGGATCGCGGGTGGGTGGGGGAGAGGGACCGCCCACCGAGAACCCCGCACCGCCGGTCTTCCCCACCGGTCGCCCGCCGGACCGCCGACGGTTGGGCACGCACGACCACCGAGGAGCACGACCGCCCGTGAGCAGCGATTCCTTCGTCCACCTGCACGTGCACACCGAGTACTCGATGCTCGACGGGGCGGCCAAGCTGCCCGAGGTGACGAAGGCGGCCGCCGAGCAGGGCATGCCCGCGCTGGCCATGACCGACCACGGCAACGTGTTCGGCGCCTACGACTTCTACAAGCAGGCCAGGGCGGCCGGCGTGAAGCCGATCATCGGCATGGAGGGCTACTACACGCCCGGCTCGCGGTTCGACCGGGCGCCGTTCGACTTCGGCGATAACCTGATCGACGAGGACGGCGAGGGCGGCTCCTCGCGCGGCAAGGCGGCCTACACGCACATGACCCTGCTGGCCCGCACCACCGAGGGGATGCACAACCTCTTCCGCATCTCCTCCCTGGCCAGCCTCGAGGGGCAGTACCGCAAGCCGCGCTTCGACCGCGAGCTGCTCGAGACCTACGGCAAGGGCCTCATCGCCACCACCGGCTGCCCGTCCGGCGAGGTCAACATGTGGCTGCGGGCCGGCAAGGAGGACCGCGCGCGCCAGGCCGCGGCCGACTTCCAGGACATCTTCGGCAAGGAGAACTTCTACGCCGAGCTGATGGACCACGGCCTGTCCATCGAGAAGAAGACCCGCCCGCAGCTGCTGCAGATCGCCAAGGAGCTCGGCGTCCCGCTGCTGGCCACCAACGACCTGCACTACACGCACAAGGAGGACGCCGAGGCGCACGACGCCCTGCTGTGCATCCAGACCGGCTCGCGGCTCAACGAGACCAACCGCTTCAAGTTCAACGGCGACGGCTACTACCTCAAGAGCGCCGCCGAGATGCGGGCGCTGTTCCCCGGTGAGCTCGCCGCGGCGTGCGACAACACGCTGCTCGTCGCCGAGCAGTGCGAGGTCGCCTTCACCGAGGGCGCCGACCTCATGCCCCGCTTCCCCCTGCCGCCGGGGGAGGACGAGACCTCCTGGTTCGTCAAGGAGGTCGAGCGCGGGCTGCACAAGCGCTGGCCGAACGGCATCCCCGACCACGTGCGCAAGCAGGCCGACTACGAGGTCGGGATCATCACCCAGATGGGCTTCCCGGGGTACTTCCTCGTGGTCGCCGACTTCATCAACTGGGCCAAGGACAACGGCATCCGCGTGGGCCCCGGCCGCGGCTCGGCCGCGGGGTCGCTGGCCGCGTACGCCATGGGCATCACCGACCTCGACCCGCTGGCCCACGGGCTGATCTTCGAGCGCTTCCTCAACCCCGAGCGTGTCTCCATGCCCGACGTCGACATCGACTTCGACGACCGCCGGCGGGGCGAGGTCATCCAGTACGTCTCGCGCAAGTACGGCGAGGAGCGGGTCAGCCAGATCGTCACCTACGGCACGATCAAGGCGAAGGCCGCGATCAAGGACGCCGCCCGCGTGCTCGACCGGCCGTACTCGGTCGGCGACGAGCTCACCAAGCTGATGCCCCCGGACGTGATGGGCAAGGGCATCCCGCTGTCGGGGGTCTTCGACCCGGCCCACCCGCGCTACAAGGAGGCCGCCGAGTTCCGGGCGCGCTACGAGTCCGACCCGGGGGCCGCCGAGGTCGTCGACCAGGCCCGCAAGCTCGAGGGCCTGAAGCGCCAGTGGGGCGTGCACGCCGCCGGCGTCATCATCGGCCGCTACCCGCTCATCGACTCCATCCCGATCATGCGCCGGGAGGCCGACGGCGCCGTCATCACGCAGTTCGACTACCCGACCTGCGAGACGCTCGGCCTGCTGAAGATGGACTTCCTGGGGCTGCGCAACCTCACGGTCATCGACGACGCGCTGCGCAACATCGTCGCGAACGGCAAGGAGCCGATCGACCTCGACGAGATCAGCAAGGACCTCACCGACAAGGCGACCTACGACCTGCTCGCGCGCGGTGACACCCTCGGCGTGTTCCAGTTCGACGGCGGGCCGATGCGCTCGCTCCTGCGGCTCATGCGGCCGGACAACTTCGAGGACATCTCCGCCGTCGGCGCGCTCTACCGGCCCGGGCCGATGGGCGCGAACTCGCACACGAACTACGCGCTGCGCAAGAACGGCCAGCAGGAGATCACGCCGATCCACCCGGAGCTCGCCGAGCCCCTGGAGGACATCCTCGGCGGCACGTACGGCCTGATCGTGTACCAGGAGCAGGTCATGGCGATCGCGCAGAAGGTCGCCGGGTACTCGCTCGGCAAGGCCGACCTGCTGCGCCGCGCGATGGGCAAGAAGAAGAAGTCGGTCCTCGACGCCGAGTTCGTCGGCTTCGAGGCCGGCATGAAGGAGCGCGGCTACTCCGCCGCGGCGATCAAGACCCTCTGGGACATCCTCGTCCCGTTCGCCGACTACGCGTTCAACAAGGCGCACTCGGCCGCCTACGGCCTGGTGTCGTACTGGACGGCGTACCTCAAGGCGAACTACCCGGCCGAGTACATGGCCGCCCTGCTCACCAGCGTCGGCGACGACAAGGACAAGCGGCCGGTGTACCTGGCCGAGTGCCGCCGGATGGGCATCAAGGTGCTGCCGCCCGACGTCAACGAGTCGGCGGCGGACTTCACCCCGGTCGGCACCGACATCCGCTTCGGCCTGGCCTCGATCCGCAACGTCGGGCACAACGTCGTCGAGGCGATCGCCCGCGCCCGCGAGGAGCAGGGCCGGTTCAAGGACTTCACCGACTTCCTGCGCAAGGTCGACGCGGTGGTCTGCAACAAGAAGGTCATCGAGTCCCTCTGCAAGGCCGGCGCCTTCGACTCCCTCGGCCACTCCCGGCAGGGCCTGGTGGCGGTGCACGCCAACGCCGTCGAGATGGCGATGTCGCTCAAGCGCAAGGAGGCCGAGGGGCAGTTCGACCTGTTCGGCGGCTTCGGCGGGGACGGCGACGCCGCCGACGACCCGTTCGGCGGGGCGCTGGACATCGCGATCCCGAGCGCCGACTGGTCCAAGGCCGAGCGGCTGATGTTCGAGCGCGACATGCTCGGCCTCTACGTCTCCGACCACCCGCTGCACGGCGTCGAGCACGTGCTCGCCGCGCACGCCGACACCCCGATCGCCGAGATCAACGCCGGCGGCGTCGAGGACGGCGCGAACGTGACCATCGCCGGCATCCTCACCGCGGTCGGGCCGCGCACCAACAAGCAGGGCGCGCCGTGGGCGATCGCCACGCTCGAGGACCTCGAGTCCGGCATCGAGGTGCTGCTGTTCCCGAAGACGTGGGCCGAGTACTCCGACAAGGTCGTCCGCGACCAGATCGTCGTGGTCAAGGGCCGGATCAGCCGGCGGGACGACCAGCCGTCGCTGTTCGCCTCCGAGGTGACCGTCCCCGAGCTCACCGAGGGCCCGCGCGGGCCGGTGCTGGTCTCCATGCCGGCCGCTCGCTGCACCCCGCCGGTCGTGGAGCGGCTGCGCGAGGTGCTCGGCAGCCACCCCGGGACCACGGAGGTGCACCTCAAGCTGGTCAACGGCGGCCGCGAGACGGTGCTGCGCCTCGACCAGGGGCTGCGCGTGCGGCCGAGCACCGCGCTGATGGGCGACATCAAGGCGCTGCTGGGCCCGACGAGCGTCGCCCTCCTCTGAGGGAGCGGGCTCGGCGCCGGGGCCGGCGCCTCACCCGCCGGCGACCAGCCGGCGGAGCACCGCGAGGTCGTGGTGGTCGACGGCGCGCAGCCGGTAGCCCGCCCGCCAGGCGATCTGCTGCCCGGCGGAGATGCACCCGACGGCGCGCCCGGCGATCCGGCCGGTGGTGAAGCAGGAGGCCGGGTACACCCAGCGCTCGCCGCGCGGGCCGGTCTGGACCCCGCCGCCGGCGGCGTCGAAGGCCACCGGGTGCAGGTCCACCCAGCCGCGGCCGGGCGCCACGAGCTCGACCCGCGTCGGTCGCTGGTCGGTCTCCACCGCGTAGCCCAGCCGGTGCAGCGCCGCGAGGACGTCGGCCTCCTCGGTGGCGTCGATCGCCAGGTCGACGTCCCGGTGCGCCCGTGTCCGACGGCCCGCCAGCGCGTCCACGCCCCAGCCTCCCTCGAGCCAGCACCGGCAGCCGGCCGCCTCGAGCGCGTCCACGACCGCGACGACCTCCTCCGCCGCCATCCCGCCGCCCTCGCCCACGCCGCACGGTATCCGCGCGCCCTCTGCACCGTCTCCCGGCAGATCGGGGTTCACTGGGGGCATGAGCGACGCCCCCGACGACCCCACGGCCGCCGCCCGCACGCCGGTCGGCGGGGCGGCGGAGCCCTCGGGGGCGCAGGCGTGGCGCCCGGCCGACCCGGCCGGGTCGGCGGCCCTCGGCGGGCTGACGACGCCGGACGGCGCACCGGCCCTCGCCGCCCGCCGGCCCTGGTCGGCGTGGGCGGAGGCCCGCGCGGACCTGCGGCCCGCCGTCCTCGTCGCCGGGGTGCTGGCGCTGGCCGGCCTGCCGCTCGGCCTGCTGTGGTGGGCGCTGGCCCCGCGGGCCGACTTCACGATCACCGCCGACGGCCCGGTGGTCGTCGGCCGGCCCAGCCAGGAGCTGCTGGCGATCGACGACGCCGTCTTCACGCTGCTCGTCGCCGGGCTGGGGCTGCTCGCCGGGCTGGTCGGCTGGCTGGTGCTGCGCCGGCGCCGGGGCGTCGCCCAGCTGGCCGCGGTGACGATCGGCAGCGGCCTCGGCGGCGTCCTCGCCTGGCAGCTCGGCGAGCTCCTCGGCCCGGGGCCGAGCCAGGACCAGCTCTCCGACGTCGGCGCCACGGTCACCACCAGCCTGACGCTCAACTCGCTTCCGGCGCTGGCGGTCGGCCCGTTCTGCGCCGTCCTCGTCTACCTGGTCGCCGCGCTGTTCGCCCGGCGCGACGACCTCGGCCGTGACGGCGGCCCGGTCCCGGCGCCCGCGGCGCCCCAGCCGTTGCCGGCGCCCGCCCTGGTCGACGTGCCCCGGGCCGGCCGCCCGGCCGACTGATCAGCCGGCCGCGAAGCCGAGCCCCCGTTCGGCCAGCGCCTCGCGCAGCAGGCGGACGGCCTTGGGGCCGACGCCGTGCAGGGCCAGCAGCTCCTCCTCGCGCAGCGTGGACACCTGGGAGAGCCGGGTGATGCCGGCCTCGGCCAGCGCGCCGGTCGCCGGGCGGCCGATGGAGCGGGGCAGGTCGTCGTCGGTCACGTCAGGACAGACCGCGCCGGCCGCCGGTACTCATCCCTTCAGTTGACCGTCATGGGCGTCGCGAACTCCTGCAGCGGCACGGGCACCGCGCCCAGGGTCTGCAGCAGGGTCAGCTCCCGCCGCAGCAGCCGCGACTCGGCCGCCAGCCGCCGGCGGGTGGCCGGCACCGCCAGCAGGGCCTGCCGGTCCTCGGTGGTCAGCAACGCCGCCGAGGCCACCAGCCAGGACAACGCGCGCGGGTCGTCGGCCACGTCCCGCAGCAGCGCCGCAGTGTGCGCGCCCACCGACAGCCGGGCCGGCCCGTCGGCGGGGTCGGTCAGATCGGGGTCGAGGTCCTCGTCGTCGCCGGGCGCCCACCCGCCGCCGCGCAGGGCGGCCACCTCGCCGACGTACTGCGTGAACAGGTCGCGGACGCCCCGCACGAGCACCGCCATCGAGGTGCGCGCCACGTCGGCGGCCAGCTCGCGGCCGGCCGGCCCGGAGAGGCCCTCGGTGTCGGCCGCCTGCTCGGCCGCCGCCTCCTCCTCGGCCAGCCACTCGACCTCCGCCTGCAAGTAGGGCGGGTCGTCGCCGACGACCACGTCGAGCAGGCGGAACCGCTCGCCGCCCACCCCGACGATGCGGTAGCGGCCGTCGGGCTGCGGCCGGACCGACTGCAGCCGGGCGGTGCAGCCGACGTCGTACAGCGCGGCGGCCGGGGCGACCTCCTCGACCTCCCAGCCCTGCCGGATCGCGACGACGCCGAAGAAGCGGCGGTCGCTGTCGGCGGGCAGCGCGATGAGGTCCTGCACCAGCCGGCGGTAGCGGGGCTCGAAGATGTTCAGCGGCAGCACCACGCCGGGGAACAGTGGCGAGCCCAGCGGGAACAGCGGGATCAGCTCGCCCACGGCACGAGCCTACGGGCGCCGGTGCCCGGCCGGGGAGGGGAGCCCCTCACGCGCTGGCTACCCTGGAGGTTCCGCGTCCGCCCGTCCGGAGGTGTCCCGTGCTCGCCCGCATCGACCTGCGTGGATCCGCGTTGCCGGGGGCCCGCGAGCTCGCCGGCCTGCTGCCGCGCGCGGCCACCGACATCGACTCGGTCCTGGCCACCGTCCGCCCGCTCTGCGAGGACGTGCGCATCCGGGGCGCCCAGGCGGTCCGCGAGATCACCGCCCGCCTCGACGGCGTCGACCTCGAGGACTTCGCCGTCCCGCAGCAGGCGCTGGACCGCGCCCTGGCCGAGTGCGACCCGACGCTGCGGGCGGCGCTCGAGGAGGCGATCGCCCGGGTCCGGAAGGTCCACGCCGACCAGCGCCGCACCGACGTCACCACCCAGGTCGTGCCCGGCGGGACGGTCACCGAGCGCTGGCTGCCGGTCCGCCGCGTCGGTCTCTACGTGCCCGGCGGGCTCGCGCCGCTGCTGTCCAGCGTCGTCATGAACGTCGTCCCCGCGCAGATCGCCGGGGTCGAGTCGATCGCGGTGGCCTCGCCGCCGCAGCGCGACCACGGCGGCCTGCCCGACCCGGGCGTCCTCGCAGCCTGCGCGCTGCTCGGCGTCACGGAGGTCTACGCGGTCGGCGGCGCCCAGGCGATCGCGGTCTTCGGCTACGGCGCCGGCTCCTGCGAGCCGGTCGACATGGTCACCGGACCGGGCAACGTCTACACGACGGCGGCCAAGCGGCTGCTCCGGGGACTGATCGGCATCGACTCGGAGGCCGGGCCCACCGAGGTCGCCGTCCTCGCCGACGAGACCGCCGACCCGGTGCACGTCGCGGCCGACCTGATCAGCCAGGCCGAGCACGACCCGCTGGCCGGCGCGGTCCTGGTCACCACCAGCGAGCAGCTCGCCGACGCCGTCCTCGAGCTGGTGCCGGGGCAGGTGGCCGCGACCAAGCACTCCGACCGGATCCTCACCGCCCTCGACGGCACCCAGTCCGGGATCGTCCTGGTCGACGACCTCGACGCCGGCCTGCGGGTCGTCGACGCCTACGCGGCCGAGCACCTGGAGATCCAGACCCGTGACGCGCGCGAGGTCGCCCTGCGGGTGCGCAACGCCGGCGCGATCTTCGTCGGCCCGTGGTCGCCGGTGTCGCTCGGCGACTACGCCGCCGGGTCCAACCACGTGCTGCCCACCGGCGGGTGCGCCCGGCACTCCAGCGGGCTCTCCGTGCAGTCGTTCCTGCGCGGCATTCACGTGGTGGAGTACGACGAGCAGGCGCTGGCCGAGGTCGCGCCGCACATCGACGCGCTGGCCGGTGCCGAGGACCTGCCCGCGCACGCGGCCGCCGTCCGGGCCCGCACCCGCGCATGACCTCCCTCGACGAGCTCCCGCTGCGGCCGGAGCTGCGCGGCCGCACGCCCTACGGCGCCCCGCAGCTGGCCGTGAAGCACCGGCTCAACACCAACGAGAACCCGTACCCGCTGCCGCCGGCGCTGCTCGCCGACCTCGCGACGGCGCTGGCCGAGGCGTCGGCCGGGCTCAACCGCTACCCCGACCGCGACGCCGTGGGGCTGCGGGCCGACCTCGCCGCCTACCTCACCCGCACGTCGGGGGAGCGGGTCGAGCCGGCCCAGGTGTGGGCGGCCAACGGGTCGAACGAGGTGCTGCAGCAGCTGCTGCAGGCCTTCGGCGGGGCGGGGCGGACGGCGCTGGGCTTCACGCCGTCGTACTCGATGCACCCGATCATCTCGGCCGGCACCGGGACGGTGTGGGTCGACGGGCACCGGCGGGCCGACTTCACGATCGACGCCGCGGCGGCCGCCGCGCAGGTCCGCGAGGTCCGGCCGGACGTCGTCTTCGTGACCAGCCCGAACAACCCGACCGGCACCGCGGTGGCGCTGGGGACGATCGCCGAGCTGTACGAGGCGACCGACGGCGTGCTCATCGTCGACGAGGCCTACGCCGAGTTCGCGCGGGCCGGCACGCCGTCGGCGCTGACCCTGCTGCCGGGCCGGCCGCGGCTGGTGGTCAGCCGGACGATGAGCAAGGCGTTCGGCATGGCCGGGCTGCGGCTGGGCTACCTCGCGGCCGACCCCGCCGTCGTCGACGCGATCCAGCTGGTGCGGCTGCCGTACCACCTGTCCTCGCTCACCCAGGCCGCCGCGCGGACGGCGCTGGCGCACACGCCGGCCCTGCTGGCGACCGTGGAGGCGGTCAAGGCCGAGCGCGACCGGATCGTCGCCGCCCTGCCCGGGCTCGGGCTGACCAGCGTGCCGAGCGACGCGAACTTCGTGCTGTTCGGCCGGTTCGCCGACGCGCACGCCGCCTGGCAGGCGCTGCTCGACCGCGACGTGCTGGTGCGCGACGTCGGCCTGCCGGGCTGGTTGCGGGTGACCGCCGGGACGCCGGAGGAGACCGACGCCTTCCTCACCGCGTTGGGTGAGGTCGCGCCGGCCCACCGGACCTCTCTGGGAGAATCCCCGGCATGACCCGCACCGCACGAATCGAACGGGCGACGAGCGAGACCAAGCTCGTCGTCGAGATCGACCTCGACGGCACCGGCGCCGGCGACATCAGCACGGGGGTCGGCTTCTACGACCACATGCTGAACTCGCTGGCCCGGCACAGCGGCATCGACATCACCGTCCGCGCCGATGGCGACCTGCACATCGACGCCCACCACACCGTGGAGGACGTCGCGATCGCGCTCGGCCAGGCGTTCGCCGAGGCGCTCGGCGACAAGAAGGGCATCACCCGCTACGGCGACGCGACGATCCCCATGGACGAGGTGCTCGTCCAGGCGGCGGTCGACCTCTCCGGCCGGCCCTACTTCGTGCACGCCGAGCCCGAGAACATGACGCCGATGATCGGGCCGGACTACCCGACGTCGCTCACCAAGCACGTCCTCGAGTCCTTCGCCTTCAACGCGCGGATCAGCCTGCACGTGCGCGTGCTCTACGCCGGCCGCGACGCCCACCACATCGTCGAGGGGCAGTTCAAGGCGCTCGCCCGGGCGCTGCGCGCCGCGGTCGCGCTCGACCCGCGCGTCGGTGGCATCCCGTCGACCAAGGGCGCGCTGTAGCCAGGTGGACTCCGGCGCCCTCCTGCTGGTCCTCGGCGGATTCCTGCTCGGTGCCTCCTGGAGCATCTGGAAGCTGAACACCGACGAGCGCCCCCGCAGCACGGCGCAGACCGTGTTCGCGGTGGTCGTCCTGGTCGCGGCCCTGCTGGCGACCGCCTCGGGCATCCTCCGCCTGGTGTGAACGAGGAGCGCTTCCTCGGGATCGTGCTGGCCGACCCGGTGGTGCGCGCCGTGCTCGACCGGGCGCCGGGCCTCGACGTCGACGACTGGTGGCTCACCGCCGGGGTGCTCTTCCAGGCGGTGTGGAACCACCTCACCGGCCGCCCGCCGGGGTACGGCGTCCGCGACGCCGACCTCTTCTACTTCGACGAGGACACGTCCTGGGACGCCGAGGACGCCGTCATCCGCCGGGGCGCGGACCTCTTCGCCGGCGCGCCGGTGCCGGTCGAGATCCGCAACGAGGCCCGGGTGCACCTCTGGTACGAGCAGCGGTTCGGGGTCCCGGCCCGCCCGCTCACCGGCTGCACCGACGCGATCGACTCGTTCGCCGCGGTCTGCTGCGCGTACGGCATCCGGGTGGACGGTGGGGTGCCCGAGGTCTACGCGCCCTTCGGTTACGCGGACCTCTTCGACCTGGTCGTCCGGCCCAACCTGCGCCTGGCGCCCCGGCACGTGTACGAGCAGAAGGCGGCCCGCTGGCAGGCGTGCTGGCCGGAGCTGACGGTCCTGCCCTGGGAGGACGCTGGCCCTCCGGCGTGATCGACCGCCGCGGGGCGCTCAGCCGGCGCGGGCGAGGTGGGGGTCGTCGGCGGGTGGGCGGATGACGTGGATCTCGGTGCCGTCGGGGCGGTGGGTGTGCCACCGGCCGGCGTCGTCGCGGTGGATGCGGAAGCCGTGGTGGACCTGGGTGTGGTGCCGTTCGCAGAGCAGCCCACTGTTGTCCAGGCTGGTCTCCCCGCCCAGCGCCCAGTGGATGACGTGGTGCACCTCGGACCACCAGTGCGGCGCGTCGCAGCCGGCAAAGACGCAGGTCTTGTCGCGGGCGATCACCGCCTTGCGCAGCGCGGGGGTGACCAGGCGGCGGGTGCGGCCCAGGTCGAGCGGTTCCCCGTGCGGGCCGAGCACGAGCCGGGTGAGGTCGGCGTCGCAGGCCGCCCACCGCGCCCGGGCGGCGGAGAGGACCGCGCCGAAGCCGGTGCGGGCGGCGCCCCGGCCGGTCGCCGGGTCGAGCAGGTCCTCCAGGTCGACGGTGACCGCCACCTGCGGCTTGACCGTGCGCAGCAGCGGCAGGGTGCCGCAGCCGAGGTGGAGGTCGGCCAGCTGGACCGTGGCGTCGGCCTGCCGCTGCGCCAGGCTGCGCGCGTCCCCGGCCGGCCGGTGCGCCTGGTCGATCGCGGTGATGGCGGCCTGGAACTTCTCCCCGCCGACGGCGTCCAGCTCGCCGCGGAAGAACACCCGGCCGTCGGCCCGCCGGGTGAAGATCAGCGACCGCTGCTCGGTCGGGTCGGGCTCGGGCCCGTCGGCGTCGAGCCGCTCGAGGAACGCGTGCACCAGCTCGTCGAGCTCGGCGTGCTTGTGCCCGACCGCAAAGGTGGTGAGTTCGGCGGCGATGCCGGCCAGGTCGCCGTCGGCCGCGGCGATCAGCCGCAGGTGCCGCGGCTTGGTGAGCTGCCCGATCACCGCCACCTGGTCGCCGGTCAGCGCCCCGGCCGCGTGCGCCGCCGCGACCGGGGGCAGCTGCTCCAACGCCCGGCCGTTGCGCACCACCTGGGAGGCGGCGGCCTTCGATAGCCGGCAGTGCCCGCGCAGCCAGGACTGGGCGGTGGCCATGCCGTCGCCGGCGAAGGCTCGCTTGCCGTCGGCGAGCCGCACCGTCCGGGCCAGCTCGGCGTCGATCCGGTTGCGCAGCGCGACCAGGTCGGCGGTGCGCTCCAGCAGGTCCCCGGCGGGCAGCGCGTGCAGCTCCTTGTCGGTCAACGGTTCCACCCCACGCCTCCCTCCGCACCCGAACGCCTGTACGAAAGGATACCGGTCACAGACGCCCGCCGCCTGCTGAATCCCCAGGTCAGCGCGTTGTCCACAGATCGTCGTCGGGGCTAGCGTGGCGGGCATGACCCAGGGATGGGCGCCGGGGAGCGTCCGCGTGGCGACGGTGAACCTCTTCGCGCGGCACGGAGACTGGGAGCGGCGCCGTCCCGCTCTCGCCGCGGCCCTGCGCGAACTCGATGCCGATGTGCTCACCCTGCAGGAGGCGGTCGTCGACGAGGACGGCGACACGGCCCGCGAGCTGCTCGGCGACGGTTACCACCTGGCTCACCAGCGGCAGGGGCTCGTCGGCGACGGCTCCCACCGCGGGTCCTCGGTCGCCAGCCGCTGGCCGCTCCGCGCCGTCCACGAGGTCGACCTGCACCTGACCGACCGCACCTGGGACTACAGCTGCGGCACCGTGCTCGTTGAGGTCGACAGCCCGGTCGGCCGGCTGGTGGTCGGCAGCCACGGCGCCTCGTGGGCGTGGTGGGCCGAGCGCGAGCGGGAGCTGCAGGCGGTGGCCGTCGCGCGGGCCGTCGACGAACTGGTGGCGGAGGAGCCGGCGCACGTCGTCCTCGGCGGCGACTTCAACGCCGAGCCGCACACCAGCAGCATGCGGTTCCTCACCGGGCGGACGTCGCTGGACGGGGTGTCCACCGCCTACCGCGACGCGTGGGAGAGCGTGCACGCCGAGGCGCCCGGGTGGACGTTCCACCCCCGCAACCCGCTGAGCGCGATCGACGAACCGCACCTGGACCGCGGGCGGCGGATCGACCACGTCCTCGTCCGGTGCGGCGACCACGGCCCGACGCTGCGCGTCCTCGACGCCGGCCTGGCCGTGCACGAGCCGGTCGGCGGCGTGCAGCCCAGCGACCACTACGGCGTGTTCGCCGACCTCGCACCGCGGACCACTGCGATGCCCGACACCTCCGCCGCCGGGAATCCCGCCGATCGCTGAACCGCTGGCACGTACCGTGGGCAGCGTGAAGAAGGTGGTCGTCCTCGACTATGGGTCGGGCAACCTGCGCAGCGCCGAGCGCGCGCTGGCGCGGGTGGGCGCCGACGTCACCGTCACCGCCGACGCGCAGGCCGCGCTGGACGCCGACGGCCTCGTCGTCCCCGGCGTGGGCGCCTTCGCCGCGTGCATGGACGGGCTGCGCGCCGTCGACGGGCCGCGGATCATCGGCCGCCGGCTGGCCGGCGGGCGCCCGGTGCTCGGCATCTGCGTCGGCATGCAGATCCTCTTCGAGCGCGGCGTCGAGCACGGCCACGACGCCGACGGCTGCGGCGAGTGGCCGGGCACCGTCGAACAGCTCAAGGCCCCCGTGCTGCCGCACATGGGCTGGAACACCGTCGAGGCGCCCGCGGGGACCGTCCTGTTCGACGGGCTGGCCGACCAGCGCTTCTACTTCGTGCACTCCTACGGCGTCCGCGACTTCCCGCTGGGCGCCGACGGGACGCCGAGCAGGATCAAGCCGCCGCTCGTCACGTGGGCCGAGCACGGCGACCGGTTCGTCGCCGGCGTCGAGAACGGCGCCCTCTCGGCCACCCAGTTCCACCCCGAGAAGAGCGGGGACGCCGGGGCGCAGCTGCTCACGAACTGGCTCGACACGCTGCGCTGACGCCGGACCGCAGCCCGACGTGCACCTAGGGTGACGCCGATCGCGTCCCGGCAACCCTGGAGGCACGCGTGGGGTCACCCACCGGACGGCGGCCCCTCGCCGGGCTCGTCGTCCTCGCGCTCCTGCTCGGGCTCGCCGCCTGGACGGTCGTCTCCCTGCAGCCGCCGGACCCCGCGCCGCGCGACGCCCCCGCCGAGCAGTTCAGCGCGGTGCGCGCGTTCGACCACGTGCAACGGCTCGGCGCGGAGAACCACGTGGCCGGCAGCGCCGCCGGTGCCGAGGTCGTCCGGTACCTGGTCGACACGCTGACCGGCCTCGGCCTCGACACCCGCGTGCAGAACTCCGTGGGGGCCTGGGAGTCCGACACCCACGGACTCGGGATGGCGACGGTCCGCAACGTGGTCGCCCTCCTACCGGGCAGCGACCCGACGGGGACGCTGTACCTCACCGCCCACCACGACTCCGCCGAGGCCAGCCTCGGCGCCAGCGACGACGGCGCCGGCGTCTCGGCGCTGCTGGAGTCGGTGCGCGCGCTGACCTCCGGCCCGCAGCTGCGCAACGACGTCGTCGTCGTCCTCACCGACTCCGAGGAGGCATGCCTGTGCGGCGCCGAGGCGTTCGTCGCCTCGCACCCGCTGGCCCGCGGCGGGGTGGTGCTCAACTTCGAGGCCCGCGGCACCGGCGGCCCGCCGATCACGTTCGAGACCTCGGTCGGCAACGCCGACCTGGCCGACGTGTACGCCGGCGCCGTCCCGGACCCGGTGGCCACCAGCTTCGCCGTCGAGGTCTACCGGGCGCTGCCCAACGACACCGACTTCAGCCCGTTCCTGGCCGACGGCGGCTACACCGGGATGAACACCGCCTTCATCGACGGCGCCGCCGCCTACCACGGCCCGCAGGACACCCCCGACCGGCAGGACCCCGCCAGCCTGCAGGGCCTCGGCGAGGTCGCCCTCGCGCTGACGCGCGACCTCGGCGACCGCGACCTCGGCACCCTCGCCGAGCCGGCCGACGGCGACGCCACCTACTTCCCGGTGCTCGGCGAACTGGTGCGCTACCCGGAGGCGCTGGTCTGGCCGCTGGCCGTCGCCGCGCTGGCCGCGGTCGCGCTGCTGCTGGCGGTCAACGCCCGGCGGGGGATCAGCCCGCTCGGCCGGACGGTCGCCGGAGCCGGGCTCGCCCTGCTGCCGCTGGCGCTGGCGCCGCTCGCCGTCCAGGCGCTGTGGACGCTGCTGACCGTCGTCCGGCCCGGCTACTCGTCGATGACGGACCCCTGGCGGCCCGGCTGGTACCGGGTCGCGACGGTCGCGCTGGTGCTGGCCGTGGTGCTCACCTGGTACGTCCTGCTGCGCCGCCGGGTCGGGGCGGCCGCCCTCGTCAGCGGCGGGCTCGTCTGGCTCGCCGTCGCCGGTGCGGTGCTGGCGGCCCTGGCGCCGGGCGGCTCGTACCTCGTCACGCTGCCCGCGCTCGCCGGCGCCCTGGCGGCGCTGGTCACCGCGCCGGCGCTGCGGCCGATCGCCGCGCTGGTCGCCGGGGTGGCCGCGGTCCTCGTCCTCGCGCCGACCGTGGCCCTGTTCCTGCCGGCGCTCGGCATGGCGCAGGCCGCGGTGCCGTCGGTGTTCACGACCATGGGCGCGCTCGTCCTGCTCCCGGCGTTCGAGCTGCTCCTCGGTGACGAGGGCCGCCGGCTGCGCACCGCGGCCGTGCCGCTCGTCGCCATCGTCGTCGCGGCGGCCTGCACCGCGACCGGGCTGGTCGTGGACCGCTTCGACGAGCGCCACCCCGTGCCCAGCCAGCTGGTCTACGTGCTCGACACCGCCACCGGGCAGGCGTGGTGGGCCTCGCCCGAGTCGGACCCCGGCGCGTACACCGACCTGTACATGGACGTCCGCCAGCCGCCGCCCGCCGAGTACCCCTACCTGCGCACGGAGGAGGACCTCTGGTCGGGGGAGGCCGAGGTGGCCGACCTGCCGGCGCCCGTCGTGGAGACCGTCGGCGACCGGGCCGACGGCACGCGCCGCGAGGTCACCCTGCGGGTGCTGCCGCAGCGCGACGGGGTGCGGTTCGTGACCCTCGACCTCGACGCCGGCGGCGGCACCGTGGTGGCCGCCCGGGCCGAGGGCCGCGCGGTGCCCGAGGGGTCGCTGGGGGAGTCGTCGCTGTGGCTGACCTTCCACGCCCTGCCCGCCGACGGCCTGGACGTCACGGTCACCGTCGAGGGCGCCGGCCCGCTCTCCCTGCGGGTCGTCGACGGCAGCAACGGGCTCGACGGGCTGCCCGGCCACACCCCGCGGCCGCCCGGCGTGGACGCCGCCGGCGAGCACAGCTCCGACCTGGTGATGGTCGCGGCCACCGTGCCGCTCGGCTGACCACCCTCCGCGCCGAGATCGCGCGATCTCGGCCGCTCAGCGCCGCTGGTGCGCCGAGATCGCGCGTTCTCGGCGGGGGCGGCCGACCGCCTACTGCAGCGGGAACGGCGACTGCAGCCACCACGGGCCGTCGACCACCTCGACGCGGGCCACCCACTTCACCCACCAGAACCCGCGCCGGCCGGGCGCCACGAGCCGCACGGGCGCCCCGTGGCCCGCCGAGAGCGGCTCGCCGGCCACCGAGGTGGCCAGCAGCAGCGAGCCGGCGTCGGTGAGCGGCAGCCGGCGCCGGTAGCCGGTCACCGAGACGACGTCGACGCTGCCGCCGTCGGGCAGGTCGCCGACGACGTCGGCCAGCAGCCGGTCCAGCCGCACGCCACCCCAGTCCTGGACGGCGTACCAGCCGCCGGTGCAGTCGAGGACGGCGCGCACCTCGTCGCCGCGGTCGAGGTCGCGCACCGGCAGCCGCACCCGCCGGTCGCCGCGGACGACGACGAGCTCACCGGCCTCGTCGTCCGGCACGGTGTCGCCGACCCACTGGGTCACCGGCATCGCGGCCGGGTCGAACGACCCGCGCTCGTGCGAGCCGGTGGCCCGCCGGTCGGCCCCCGGCGCCCCGGTCAGCCGCAGCAGCCCCTCACCGGCGCCCCACAGCGCGGCCGCGCCCAGCCCCAGCGCGCCGGCCTGCAGCAGCTCGCGGCGGCGCAGGTCGGCGGTGCGGAACCGCTGCCGCCGTCCCCACACGTGCACGAGCAGCACCGGCAGCAGGCAGAGGGCCGCCCCGACGTGGATCTGCAGGGCGTAGATCCCGGCCAGCGCGGGCCACGGGCCGGTCACCCCGGCCGAGTGCAACACGCCGCTGACCACGGTCAGGACGACGAGGAACGCCAGGAACAGCGCCGTCCCCGGCGCCCGCCGCTCGCGCGGCAGCCGCCACGCCCGCCGGACGACGACGGACTTCCACGGCACGAGCAGCAGCAGCCCGAGCCCGGCGGCGCCGTGGACGGCGACGACCACCGCCGCCGGCGCCGTCGTCCCCACCCCGTAGGCGAGCACCCCGGACGCCGCCGCGACGACCAGCAGGACGAGCAGCCCCAGGTTGGTGCGCCGCCCGGCGCGGCGGGGGAGGCGGAGGACCACCCGCGCAGTGTGCGCTCACCAGCCGCCGCGGTGGCGGCGCTGGCGCAGCAGCAGGAACCCGAGCAGCAGCGGCAGCACCGGCGGGACGCCGGCGGCGATCGCGGCCACCGACCACAGCGCGACGAGCACGAGCAGCAGCTGGACGACGGCCGGCTGCCCCCACGCGGCGGCTGCCGGGCGGCGGCGGACCGGGGCCTGCTCCGCCGCGGGTGGCGGGTCCTCGGGCAGGTCGGCCGTCAGCGGCGGCAGCTCGTCGAGGTGGACCGCCGCGTAGGCGCGGGTCACCCGCTCGTCGAACTCGGGCACCGTCAGCCGGCCCTCGCCGAGGTGGCGGCCGAGCCGCTCGACGACCCGGGACCGGTCGGCGTCCCCGGCCCGCATCCGCGGGACCTCCGGCTGATTCGGTGAGATGGCTCCACCCATGACGGGGCAACGCGCCGGAGCGGTCACCAGTGCCCGCGGTGGACCACCTCGTCGAGGCCGCGCCGTCCCCGGCGCAGCGACGGCGAGCGGCGGTCGTCGCCGCCCGGGTAGCCGACCGACACGCAGCCGACCGGGCGGTACCCCGCGGGCACGCCGAAGGCCTCGCGGAATGCCGGGATCCGCTCGGGCGGGATGCCGAAGAAGCAGGCGCCGAGGCCCTCGTCGACGGCGGTGAGCAGCACCAGCAGGGCGGCCATGCCGGTGTCGACGTCCCAGTAGGGCACCGGCCAGCGGGCCTCGTCGCGGTCGGTCCAGCCCTTGTCGGGCTCGGCGTAGCGGTCGAGGTAGGCGTCCTTGTGCGACAGCGGGACGACGAGCAGCGGCGCGCGGCGCATGCGGGTGAGCCAGGCGTCGGGCGCCCCGGGGCCGGTGGTCGCCGTCCAGAACCGCTCGCGCTCCCCGGGCGACTCGAGGACAAGGAACGCCCAGCCCTGGCTGAACCCGGCCGAGGGCGCCCGGATCGCGTGCTCGAGCAGCCGCTCGCGGACCTCCGGCGGCACCGGCCGGTCGGGGTCGTAGTCGCGGACCATGCGCCTGCGGCGCACCACCTCGGCGAACTCCACGCGGTCACCCTGCCAGGCCGCCCGGAGCCGCCTCCTACCCTTGTCGCCGTGCCGAAGCTGCAGCTGCTCCCCGCCGTCGACGTCGCCGACGGCCAGGCCGTCCGCCTGGTCCAGGGCGAGGCCGGGAGCGAGACCTCGTACGGCGACCCCCTCGAGGCGGCGCTGACCTGGCAGCGCGACGGCGCCGAGTGGGTGCACCTGGTCGACCTCGACGCCGCGTTCGGCCGGGGCAGCAACCGCGAGCTGCTGGCCCGCGTGGTGGGCGAGCTCGACGTCGACGTCGAGCTCTCCGGCGGCATCCGCGACGACGACTCGCTGGCCGCCGCGCTGGCCACCGGCTGCCGCCGGGTCAACCTCGGCACGGCGGCGCTGGAGTCGCCCGAGTGGTGCGCGCGGGCGATCGCCGAGCACGGCGACCGGATCGCCGTCGGGCTCGACGTGCGCGGCACCCGCCTGGCGGCGCGCGGCTGGACCCGCGAGGGCGGCGAGCTCTACGAGACCCTCGCCCGGCTCGACGCCGAGGGCTGCGCCCGCTACGTGGTCACCGACATCACCAAGGACGGCACCCTGCGCGGGCCCAACCTCGAGCTGCTGCGCGAGGTCTGCGCCGCCACCGACCGGCCGGTGATCGCCTCCGGCGGGGTCAGCTCGCTCGAGGACATCCGCGCGCTGGCCGGGCTGGCCGCCGTCGGCGTGGAGGGCGCGATCGTGGGCAAGGCGCTGTACGCCGGGGCGTTCACGCTGCCGGAGGCGCTGGCGGTGGCGTCGTCGTGACGGTCATCCGGTTCGGCTCGGACACCCCCTGGGAGTCGGTCGTCGGCTACAGCCGCGTCGTCGTCCGCGGGGACACGGCGTGGGTGAGCGGGACGACGGCGACGGTGGACGGCGCCGTCGTCGCACCCGGGGACGCCTACGCGCAGGCCCGGCAGGCCATCGCGAACATCGGCACCGCGCTCGAGCGGGCCGGGTTCACGCTGGCCGATGTCGTGCGTACCCGCATGTACGTCACCGACATCGCCCGCTGGGAGGAGGTCGGCCGGGCGCACGGGGAGGCCTTCGGCGACGTCCGACCGGCCACCTCGATGGTCCAGGTCGCGGCGCTGATCGACCCCGACATGCTGGTGGAGATCGAGGCCGAGGCCGTGCGGGAGGGGGCGGCATGACGAGCGAGCGTGCGAGCTCGTCCGGCGGCACAGCCCGGAGGCGGCCGACGGCGACGAGCGCCGGCGAGGAGTTGTCGTGAGCCTGGCCGTGCGGGTGATCCCGTGCCTGGACGTCGACGCCGGCCGGGTGGTCAAGGGCGTGAACTTCGTCGACCTGGTCGACGCCGGAGACCCGGTGGAGATGGCGCGGGTCTACGACGCCGAGGGCGCCGACGAGCTGACCTTCCTCGACATCACCGCGAGCTCCGGCGACCGCGAGACCACCTACGACGTGGTCCGGCGGACGGCGGAGAGCGTCTTCATCCCGCTGACCGTCGGCGGCGGGGTGCGGTCGGTGGCCGACGTCGACCGGCTGCTGCGGGCCGGCGCCGACAAGGTGGCCGTCAACACCGCCGCCGTCGCCCGGCCCGAGCTGATCGCCGAGATCGCCGACCGCTTCGGCAACCAGGTGCTGGTGCTCTCGCTCGACGCGCGGCGCGTGCAGGACGGCGCGGTCACCGACTCCGGCTTCGAGATCACCACCCACGGCGGGCGGCGCGGCACCGGCCGGGACGCCGTCGAGTGGGTGGTCCAGGCCGCCGGGCTCGGCGTGGGCGAGGTGCTGCTCAACTCCATGGACGCCGACGGCACCCGGGCGGGCTTCGACGTCGAGCTGATCCGCGCGGTGCGCCGCGAGGTGGGCGTGCCGGTGATCGCCAGCGGGGGAGCGGGCGCGGTCGAGCACTTCCCGCCGGCGGTCGAGGCCGGCGCCGACGCCGTCCTGGCCGCGAGCGTCTTCCACTTCGGCACGCTGCGCATCGGTGACGTCAAGGCCGGCCTGGCCGCCGCCGGCGTCCCCGTGCGCGCGGAGTCCGACCACCCGGCCTGGGGGGGGGGGGGGGGGGGGGGGGGGGGGGGGGGGGGGGGGGGGGGGGGGGGGGGGGGGGGGGGGGGGCGGGCGCGCGCGGGGGGGGCGGCGCGGGCGGGGCGGGGGGGGGCGC
>NZ_JBJGYZ010000018.1:0-103042 GCF_054050275.1 Geodermatophilus sp. SYSU D00691 | reverse complement strand
GCCGCCCCCCCGCGCCCCCCCCCCCGGCCCGCGGCTGCGAGCGAGCGCCCCCCCCCCGCCCCCCCCCCCCCCCCGCGGCCCCCCCCCCCGCCGCCCCCCCCGGCCCCGCCCCCCCCGTCGCGGTCAGCGGCGCAGCGCCCGGCGGACGGTCGCCAGCGCCAGGACGGCGCCGAGACCGGCCAGGCCCACCAGCGCCGGGAGGCCGGCCGGCGCCGGCCCGGTCGCCGGGGCCGGCCGGGTCGCCGACGCCGTGCCGAGGCCGCACGGCTCGTCACGGGCACCGCCGCCGCTCACCGACGGTCCGGTGGCGAGAGGGGTGCCACCGGTGGGCCCGCCGGCCGGGGCGACGGGAGCCTCCGCCGGCTCGGTGCAGAGCAGCCCGTCGCCGGGCGCCCCGTCGCCACCCGGACCGTGCCCGTCCGGCGTCGCGCCGTCCCCGCCGCCGGTCCCCGCTCCGGGGGTCGTGCCGGGTCCGTCCCCGTCGCCGTTCCCGGGCCCGTCGCCGTCCCCGGGCCCGTCGCCGTCCCCGCTCCCGTGCCCGTGGCCCGGGAACGGCAGCGTGACCTGCACCAGGACGTCGCCGAGCAGGCCGTCGCGGCCCTCGTTCACCGGGACGGCGATCACCGCGCCGCCGTCCGAGCCGAGCAGGTCGGCCAGGTCGAGGTCGACCGTGGTGCCGGCCAGCAGGTCGTCGCCGAAACCGGGGAGCAGGTCGAGCGGGAGCACGAGCAGGTCCTCGCGCTCCTCCTCGCCGTCGCCCGACCGGTCCGGCAGCGTGACCGTGGTCGGCACGCCGGCCTCGGCGCTGACCGGCAGGACGACGGCGTCCTGCCGCGGCCCGGTGGCGTCGCCGCGCACCAGCGGGGTGGACACCGTCGTCCCGGTGGCGCGGTCGGCCCCGGCGGTGTGCACCGGGACGGTCACGGCCAGGTCGCCCTGCGGGTCGGGCGCCCCGGTGGCCTCGCGGACCTCCAGCAGCCCGGCGACGTCGAGGTCGCCGTCCGTGCCGGCCAGCAGCGGGACGTCGAGGACGGCCCCGTCGGCGACGGGGACGGTGGCGATCGCTCCGGCGGCCTCGGCGGCGACGTCGTTCTCGTCGGCCGCCGCGACCCCGGTGCCGACGGCCAGCAGGCCACCGGCGAGCAGGGCCGTCTGCAGGCCCCGCCTCATCCATGCGTGCATGACTTCTTCCTCCAGGTCTGAGTGGGACCGGTCGCGAAGGACCGGGGGTGCGCCGTGCCGGCCAGGAGGCCGGCCGGGCGCCACTCAGCCGGGGGAGAAGGAGGGGTCGACCACGACGCCGCGGGGGGCGGCGGACGAGGTGCCCGACCGGTCGGTCGCGGTCGTGGCGGGGACGTCGGTGGTCGCGCCCGGGACGGCGGCAGGGCCGGTGTCCGAGCCGCCGGAGGAGGTGGTGCGGGTGCCGTCGCCGGCCGCGGGGAGGGCGGGGACCGGTGCGGCCGGCGACGGCGTCGCGGGAGCGTTGCCGGCCTCGGCGAGCGGCGCGGCGGCCGGCGCGGCGGGAGTCACGGGCGTGCCCGGGTGCTGGGGCGCGACGGCGTCCGGCGCCGGGAGCGGCGCGGCCACCGCCGGGGTGACGGGCTCGACCGCGACCGGGGCCGCGGGCACCACCACGGGCACCGCCACGGGCAGCGGCGGGTTGCCCGGCTGCACCTCGTCGACGAGGCGGTCCGGAACGGTCACCAGGCTGCCGGCCAGCGCCGGCACCGGCTCGCCGACGGCAGGAGGCAGCACCGCGACGGCCGGCTCGAGGACGGCGGAGGAGGCCACGTCGACGACGTCGTGCACCACGGCGGGGACGGCCTCGAGCGGCGCCGCCAGGAGCGCCGGCAGCGGCTCGGCCGGGCGTTCCTCGGCCGACGCGGACGCGCTGCCGGCCAGCCAGAACGCGACCGCGAGCGCGCCGAGGAGGAGGGCACGGCCGAGCCAGCGCGGGACGTCGGCCATGCGCACCCCCTCCACGCTGCGTGCCTGGTCGGTCACGATCAGCGTAGGAAGGGTTCCGGCACACCGCAGTCCGGACCGGGCACCCGATGGGGTGGACTCCCGGGCGGGCCGTCACGGTGGGTCACGGGCGGGGCCTTCCGGCTCTCCCGTCCGAATGACCGGTGCGCGTACGGTCCGCGGCCACGTGGCGGAGGGAGGCCGGCATGGCCGAGGGGGAGGAGAGCGCGGTCGCCGTCGTCCGCGAGCTGGTCGCCGCGCAGGACGCCCACGACGTCCCGCGGATGCTGCGCTGCATGACCGACGACGTCGTGTACGAGGACGTGGCGCTCGGATCGCGGGAGCAGGGGCACGCCGACGTCGCGCGGATGCTGGGCTCGCTGGAGGAGCGGGTGTCCGCCGACTACCGGATCAGCACGGGCCAGGTGCTCGTCGCCGGCGACGGCTACGCCGTCGAGTGGGTCCTGGAGGGCACCAACGACCGGGCCGATCCGGAGTTCGGCCTGCCGGCCACGGGCAACCGCTTCTCCCTGCGGGGTGTGTCGACCGGGCGGCTCCGGGACGGGCGGATCGCCGAGAACCACGACTACTGGAACATGGCCGACTTCCTGGCCCAGCTGGGCCTGCTGTCCGGGCTGCGAGCCGCGCCCGCGGCCGGGTGACCGCGGTTCAGATGGTGTGCAGCTGGTCGAGCCAGCTGACCTCCCACGCGTTGCCGTCGGGGTCGGTGAAGCTGCCGGTGTAGGACGACTCGCCGTCCTGGGCCGGCAGCCACGGCCGGCCGCCGGCGGCCAGGGCGCGGGCGACCAGGTCGTCGACCTCCTCCCGGCTGTCGGCCGTCAGCCGGTGGACCACCGTGGTGGCCTGCGCGGGGTCGCCGACCTCGCCGGGCACCAGGTCGGCGAACCGGTCGCGGGTGTGCAGCATGAGCACGATGCTCTCGTCGACGGTGATCGCGGCGCTGCCCTCGTCGGAGAAGCGCTCGTGCACGCCGAAGCCGAGGCCGGTGTAGAAGTCCCGCGCGGTCGCGAGGTCGGTCACCGGCAGGTTCACGAAGACCATCCGCACGGCGGTCAGCCCTCCCGGCCCAGCTCGGCGAACGTGTCGGCGACCCAGTCGGCGATGAAGGTGCTCACGTAGGGCAGGTGGTCGAGACCGATGTGCTCGGTCGCGCCCTCCTCGGGGGTGAACACGCGCAGCTCGCGCTTGGGGGAGTTGACCGCCTGCTCGTAGGAGCGGTGCGCGTACTCCACCGGGATCTGCCGGTCGTTGGCGCCGTGCGCGATGAGGAACGGCACGGTGATCTGCTCGACGACGCCGTCGAGGTGCACGCCGTCGGCGAAGTCGAGGAACGCGTCGAGGTGGTTCTCGTCGCCCTCCTGGCCCCACACCCACAGCACGTGCTCCCAGTAGTGGGGGACCGGGCGCTCGCCCTCGCGCTCGCGGCGGCGGCGCTGCACCGCGCCCCAGTCGTGGTTGGCGCCCCAGGCCACGCACAGCGCCAGGCGCTTCTCGAAGGCGGCGGCGCGGGGGGAGTAGTAGCCGCCCAGCGACCAGCCGACGATGCCGATCCGGCCGGCGTCGACGTCGTCGCGGGTCTCCAGGTAGTCGACGGCGGCGCCGGCCCACACCTCGGTGTCGATCCGCGCGGTCAGGCCCTGCAGCCGCAGCGCCTCGCCGGTGCCGGGCTGGTCGAGCATGAGGCAGGAGATGCCGCGGGCGGCCAGCTCCGCCCAGTGATCGGAGGAGTACATGTGCTCCTTGGTGGAGTCCAGCCCGTTGACCAGGATGACCACCGGCTTCGGGCCGTCGCCGGGGGCGGCGGAGAAGTAGGCCGGCAGAGTCGTGCCCTCGTAGGGGATCGCGACCCGGGTGACCGACGGGCTGTAGGTGTCGAAGGCCTTCTGGGCCAGCTCGAGCAGCCGCTTGTAGGTCGGGATCCGGTGGGGGTCGGAGTGGGCGAGCATGCGCTCGGCCTGGGCCAGGTAGTTGCTGGCGCGGAAGTACAGCTGGCCGGCGGTGCGGGTGTGCCCGGCCTTCTCGGCCTCCTCGGCCTGGCCGACGAGCTGGTCGGTCAGCTTCGTCCAGGCCGCGAGGAACGCCGGGGTGCCGGCGTCCTCCCCGCCGGCGGCCGCCTCGCGGATCGGCCGGCACGCGCGGTCGACCTCGTCGATCAGCCCACCGGAGTTCAGCGTCGCGACGACGCTGAGGTTGTAGGTGTAGGGGCCGGTGGGGAAGTACTCGAACACGTGCGTTCCTCTCGCGGTGGTTCTTCAGACAGCGGCGCGGACGGCGTCGCTGATCGACTTGACGCCGCCGTGGGCGGTCAGGCCGCCGTCGACGGGGATCTCGGCGCCGGTGATGAACGAGGCGTCGTCGCTGACCAGGAAGGCGACCAGCGGGGCGACCTCGTCGACGGTGCCGGTGCGGCCGAGCGGGGTCTCGGCGACGTTCGCGGCGCGGAACGCCGGCGCCGCCGAGGCGGTCATCGGCGTCTCGATGTAGCCGGGATGCACGGTGTTGACCCGGATTCCGCGCGGGCCCAGCTCCAGGCAGGCGGCCTTGGCCAGCCCGCGCAGCGCCCACTTCGACGCGGTGTAGGCCACCGGGTAGTGGCCGGTCAGCGCGGCGACCGAGCCGACGACGACGATCGAGCCGCCGCCCGTCATCAGCGGGGTGAGCGCCTGGATGCCGAGCAGGGTGCCGGTGACGTTGACCTCCGAGACCCGGGCCAGGTCGGCCGGATCCAGGTCGGTCAGCCGCGCCCGCCACGTGACGCCGGCGTTGGCCACCAGCCCGTGCACGGCGCCGTGGCGCGCGCGCAGGTCGTCGGCGAGCGCCGCCCAGCCGGCGGCGTCGGTGACGTCGAGCTGCCGGTACCCCACTCCAGGCAGCTCCTCGGCCGGCTCGGGCTTGAGGTCGCAGCCGACCACCGTGGCGCCCTGGGCGGCCAGCAGGCGCGCCTCGGCCGCCCCCTGCCCCTGCCCGGCACCGGTGACGACGACGACCTTCCCGCCGAGCCCGCTCACGACAGTCGCTTGCGGGCCCGCGAGCGCTGCCGCGCCGGGGCGACCGGCGGCAGCTCGACGCCCTCCACGACCCGGTTGCGGATGGTGCCGATCCCCTCGACGGTCATCTCCACCACGTCGCCCGGCTGCAGCGGCGGGGGAGCGGCGTCGCCGCGGGTGCCCCACAGCTCGGCCAGGCAGCCGCCGTTGCCGCAGGTGCCCGAGCCCAGCACGTCGCCCGCGCGCACCCAGGTGCCGCGGGAGGCGTAGGAGATGAGCTCCTCGAACGGCCAGCCCATGTTGGACAGCAGGTCCTGGCCGATCTCGACGTCGTTCACCGCCACCCGCATGTCCAGGGCGAGGAAGCCCTCGTCGTCCCGGTAGGGCTCCAGCTCGTCGGCGGTGACCAGCCAGGGCCCGAGGGTGGTGGCCGAGTCCTTGCCCTTGGCCGGGCCGAGGTTGACCTTCATCTCCCGGGCCTGCAGGTCGCGGGCCGACCAGTCGTTGAAGATCGTGTACCCGAACACGTGGTCGCGGGCGGCCTCGGGCGTCAGCGACGTCCCGTCCCGCCCGACGACGACGGCGACCTCGAGCTCGAAGTCGAACCGCTGCGAGCCCGGCGGTACCGCGACGTCGTCGTGCGCGCCGACGAGGGCGTACGGGTTGGTGAAGTAGAACGTCGGCGCCTGGTACCACTCGGCGACGACGCCGGCCTGCCCGTCGATCGCCTTGCGCACGCCCTCGACGTGCTCCTCGAACGCGACGAAGTCCCGCACGGTCGGCGCCTGCAGCGGCGGCAGCAGGCGGACCTCGTCGACCGGGACCGGCGGCGCCGAGAAGGCCGCCGTCCCGGCGTCGAGGGCGACCGGCAGCCCGGCGCGCACCAGGTCGAGCACGGTGACGTCGACGGGCAGGGCGTGCAGCCCGTGCTCGCCGACGACGCCGGCGGTGACGATCCCGCCGTCCTCCCAGGTGGCGAACCGCATCAGACGGGAGGGGCCACGAACAGGCCCTTGTCCGGGTCGTTGAACGACTTCTGCGCGACGAACTCGTTCATCGCGTTCGCCGTGCCCCACTGGTCGGAGACCTCGGGCTGGGTGAAGTCGTAGACGTGCGGGTGCCAGGTGTCCTCGTCGACCTCCTCCAGCTCCGTCGTGTACTCGACGGTGTTGCCGTGCGGGTCGAGGAAGTAGCTGAAGGTGTTGTTGCCGGCCATGTGCCGGCCGGGGCCCCAGATCTTCTCGACGCCGGCGCGCAGCAGGCGGCCGGTGCCGCGCATGTACTCGTCGATCCCGCGCATCTCGAAGCTCGCGTGGTGCAGGGCGGGGTGCGGGCCGCGGGCGATCGCCATCGAGTGGTGCCAGGCGTTGGTCCGCAGGAACCACATCATGTTGCCCATCCGCGGGTGCATGAGGGTGTCGGAGAGGGCGAAGCCGAAGTGCTTCTCGTAGAAGGCGACGGTCTGCTCGGGGTTGGCCGAGTTGATCACCACGTGCGAGAGGCGGACCGGGATGGACTCGCCCTCCTCGATCTTGCGGTGCTGCCGCACGGCGACGTCGGAGCTGACCTCGACGGTGCGGCCCTCGTTGTCGAAGAACCGGAAGCCGTAGCCGCCGCCGGGGGTGTGCAGGTCCTCGGGCTCGTGCACGAGCTGCACGCCCTCGGCGGCCATGCGCGCGGCCAGGGTGTCGACGTCGGCGGCGTTCGCCGCGCCGAAGGAGATCAGGTCGATCCGCTTGTCGGCCGACTCGCGCAGCCGGACGACGTACTGCTCCGGCGAGCCCTCGGCGGCCAGGAACGTCAGGCCCGAGTCGCTGTGCTCGGCCTTGAGGCCCCAGGTGCTGGTGAAGAAGTCGGTCTGCTTGCGCAGGTCCGGCACGGCGAGGTCGACGTGCCGCAGGTGGGTGATCAGGCGCTGGGTCATGGTGGCTGTTCCTTAGGCGGGCTGGCTGGTGAGCATGGCGATCGAGCGCATGAGGCCCGGGATGTCGCCCTGGACGTGCTCGAGCTGCCACTGGCAGAGCTGGTTGGACGCGTCGACGACGGTCTTGGCGCGCTCGTACCGGCGGGCGTGGAAGGCGTCCCACAGGTCCTGGTCGAGCGCGTCGCGCTCGGTGAGCAGCTCGGCGAGGACGACGGCGTCCTCCAGGGCCATGGCCCCGCCCTGGGCGATGGTGGGCGGGCAGGTGTGCGCGGCGTCCCCGATGAGCACCACGCGGCCGCGGTTCCACGGCACGTCGAGCACGTGGGTCTCGAACCACGTGTAGTTGACCCGGCTCGGGTCGGTGAGCGTCTCGCGGATCTCGTCCCACGGGCCGTGGTAGGCCTGCGAGAGCTCCTTCATGGTGGCGAGCTGCTCCTCGGGGGAGAGCGCGCTGCGGTCCTGGGCCGGCTCGACGATGTAGGCGTAGAGCGAGTTCTCGCCGGTCGGGCAGTAGCCGGCGATGAACGACGGCCCGCCGTAGTAGAGGTCGGTGCGGGTGACGCCGGCCGGTCGGGGCCCGAAGGCGCGCCAGATGCCCATGCCGACCGACTTCGTCTCCAGGTTGATGCCGAGCGCCCGGCGGGTCCACGAGCGGATGCCGTCGGCGCCGACCACCAGGTCGTAGCGGCCGGTCGAGCCGTCGGAGAACGTGACGTCCACGCCGGTCTCGTCCTGGCTCAGCTCGGTGAAGGTGGTGCCGAAGCGGAGCTTGACGCCGACCTCGGCGGCCCGGTCGGCGAGGATCTTCGCCAGCTCGGGGCGCGGCATGCCCATGACGGCGGGCAGGTCGGGGCCGCCGGTCTTGGCGTCGGGGACCTCGGCGACGACGGTGCCGTTCGGGTCGGGTGCGCGGATGCCGGTGACGTCGAAGGCGTAGCCGGCGGCCTGCACCTGCTCCCACACCCCGAGGGAGCGCAGCTCGCGCAGCGCGTTGCCCTGCAGCGTGATGCCGGAGCCGAGGGCGGCCACCTCGGGCTTGATCTCGACCAGGTCGACGGCGACACCGCGGGCGGCGAGGTGGATGGCGGTGCCGGCGCCGGCGAGGCCGGCGCCGACCACGAGGACGGAGTTGACGGCGGTCACGGGAGCTCCTACTTGACGGCGATCGGGTTGACCGGAGCGCCGACGGCGCCGGTCACGGGCAGGGGGGCGGCGGTGAGGAAGAAGTCCCACCGGCCGTCGGCGGTGCAGTCGGCGGCCAGGGCGTCGAGGTCCCACATCTCGCCGATGAACAAGCCGATGTTGGGGATGGCGACCTGGTGCAGCGGCTGGAACGCGACGTCGAACTCGTTCGGGCGCACCTCGAAGCCCCAGGTGTCGGTGGCGACGCCGGCGATCTCGGTGCCGTGCAGCCAGTCGGCGGTGGTGAACGACAGGCCGGGGGCGGCGCCGCCGGCGTAGTCGCCCCAGCCACGGCCCTCGGCGAGATCGCGGCGGGCGCGGGTCAGCCGGCCGGTGCGCACCAGCAGCAGGTCGCCGCGGCCGACCCGGGCCGACCCGCCCTGGGCGGCGATGGTGGCCTCGAGGTGCTCGGTGGTGATGGCGAACCCGTCGGGCAGCTCGCCGTCGTCGCCGATCGCGCGGCCGACGTCGAGCAGCACCCCGCGGCCGGCGAACAGCGCGGCGGTGGTCTCGATGCCGGTGACCTTGTCGCCGTCGCTGGTGACGACGTCCCCGGCGCGGCGGCCGTTCCAGGCCATGCCGTGGTCGAAGATGTGGCCGAGGCCGTCCCACTGGGTGGAGGCCTGCAGCGGCATCGCGATGACGTCGTCCGCGCCGCCGATGCCGTGCGGGAAGCCCTGCACGCCGCGCTCGGCGTCGGTGCCGGTGTCGAGCATCGTGTGCACCGGGTTGGTGCGCCGCCGCCAGCCCTTCTGCGGGCCGTCCATGTCGAACCGCTGCGACAGCGAGAAGCTCGCCCCGCGGCGGACCAGCCGGGCGCCCTCGAGGCGCTTGGCCTCGTCCAGGAAGTTCAGCGTGCCGAGCACGTCGTCCGCGCCCCAGCGGCCCCAGTTGGAGCAGCGCTTGGCGGCGGCGGCGATCGCCCCCTCCGGGTCGGAGCGGTCGAGATCGGCGGGGGTGATGGGGCTGTGCGACGGCACGTCGGATCCTCCTCGAAGCGACGCACACCACAGTCCGGTCTCCCGAAGGGGTTGGGAAGACGAGATGTGTGATGACAGCCATCAGCGGCGTCGATAGCGTGTCCGGCGTGAACCTGGCGAGCCTGGACCTCAACCTGCTCGTCTCCCTCGACGCCCTGCTCCAGCAGCGCAGCGTCACCCGGGCGGCGGCGCAGATGGGGCTGTCCCAGCCGGCGCTGTCGGCCTCGCTCGCCCGCCTGCGCCGGCACTTCGGCGACGAGCTGCTCACCCGGGTGGGCAACGAGTACCGGCTCACCCCGCTGGCCGTGCAGCTCAAGGAGCTGACCCGGATCGCGCTGTCCGGGGTGGAGCGGGTGTTCACGGCCCAGCCGGAGTTCGACCCCGCCTCCTCGACGCGGGAGTTCACCTTCCTGGTCAGCGACTACTGGGTCGCCGTCCTCGGCGACACGGTGGCCGAGCTGCTGGCCGAGGAGGCGCCGCACGCCCGGCTGCGGCTGACGGCGAACACGCCGTCGGCGGTCGACCGCGCCGACCAGCTCATGCTCACCACCGACCTGCTGGTGCTGCCGCACGGCTTCGTCACCGGCCTGTCGCACCGCGACCTCTACCGCGACGAGTGGGTCTGCATCGTGGCCGCCGACAACCCCGTCGTCGACGGCGGGCTCACCGTCGAGCACCTCGAGACGCTGCCGTGGGTGGTCACCTTCCACGGGCCGACGGCGGCCACGCCCGCCGAGCGGCAGATGCGGATGCGCGGCATCGAGCCGCACGTGCAGGTGATCACCGAGAACTTCCTGACCGTGCCCGGGCTGGTCGCCGGCAGCGACCGGATCGCGCTGCTGCAGCGCCGGCTGTTCGAGCTGCTGCCGCTGAACCTGGGCATCCGGGCGCTGCCGCCCCCGGTCGAGGTGGGGCCGCTGCTCGAGGCGATGTGGTGGCACCCGGTGTTCGACGACGACCCCGAGCACGCCTACCTGCGCGACCTCGTCGCCCGGGCCGCGCAGCAGGCCCTGGGCGAGGTGAGCACTGCGGTATAGCCGCCGCTGATACCGCTGACCACCCGCTTTCGGCGCCGAAAGCGGAGGTCAGCCGACGACGACGTCCCAGTCGCGGACCGTCCAGGCGGTCACCAGCCCGTGCCGGACGTACGGGTCCTGCCGCGCGAACGCCTCCACCACCTCGCGCGGCGCCGTCCAGATCAGCAGCGCGCGGTCGTAGGGGTCGGGCAGCGCCCCGGCGAGCAGCAGCTCGCCCCGCTCGTGCGCGGCCCGCGCGAGCGCCAGGTGCTCGTCGCGCAGCGCCGCCCGGCGGTCGAGGTAGTCGCCGACGAGGGTGTACTCGAGCACCAGGTGCGCGGTCACGCGCCTTCCTCCGCGGCCAGGCCGGCGTGGGCCTGGCGCAGCTCGCGCTTGAGGATCTTCCCGCTCGGGTTCTTCGGCAGCCCGTCGGCCAGGACGACGTACTTGGGCCGCTTGTAGCCGGCCAGCCGGGCCTGCGTGTGCGCCCGCACGTCGTCCGCGGTGAGCGCCGCCCCCGCCTTGGGGACGACGACGGCGGTCACCGCCTCGACCCAGTACGGGTGGGAGATGCCGAACACGGCCACCTCCGCGACGCCGTCGAGCTCGTAGATCGCCTCCTCGACCTCCCGGCTGGCCACGTTCTCCCCGCCGGACTTGATCATGTCCTTCTTGCGGTCGACGACCGACAGGTAGCCGTCCTCGGTCATCACCCCCAGGTCGCCGGAGTGGAACCAGCCGCCGCGGAAGGCCTCGGCCGTCTTCTCCTCGTCGGCGTGGTAGCCCAGGGCCGCGTGCGGGCTGCGGTGCACGATCTCGCCGACCTGGCCGGGCGGCACCGGGACGCCGTCGTCGTCCACCAGCCGGGTCTCGACGTTGAGCGCGGCGCGGCCGGCCGAACCGGCCCGCTCCAGCTGCTCGTGCGGCCGGAGGATCGTCGCCAGCGGCGCCATCTCGGTCTGCCCGTAGAAGTTCCACAGCTGCACGTCGGGCAGCCGGCGCTGCAGCTCGCGCAGCACCTCCACCGGCATCGGCGAGGCGCCGTAGTAGCCGGTGCGCAGGCTGGACAGGTCGGTGGTGTCGAAGTCGGGGTGCCGCAGCAGCGAGATCCACACCGTCGGCGGGCAGAACAGCTTCGTCACCCCCTCTCGCGCGATGGTCGCGAGCAGGGCGGCCGGATCGGGCGCGGGCAGGATGATGCTGGTCGCGCCCAGGTAGACGTCGACGGAGAAGAAGCAGTCGAGCTGGGCGCAGTGGTACATCGGCAGCGCGTGCACCTCGACGTCGTCGGCGCTCATCCCGCCGTCGACGACGCAGCTGACGTACTGGCTGACCAGCGAGCGGCTGGAGAGCATCACGCCCTTGGGGCGCGACTCGGTGCCCGAGGTGTACATCAGCCGCAACGGGTCGTCGTCAGCGACGGCGACGTCGGGGGCCGAGTCGTCGCCCTCGCGCCACCACGGGTCGACGTCCTCCCAGCCGTCGGCCGGCGCCGTGCCGGACAGCCCGATCCAGCCGCGCACCCCGTCGTCCTGGCCCGCCGCGGCGAGCGCCTTCTCCGCCGTGGGCGCGAGCGCGTCCTCGGCGACGATCCCGCGGGCACCCGAGTGCCGGAGGATGAACGCGATCTCGTCGGGGCCCAGCATGAAGTTGACCGGCACCAGCACCACGCCCAGCTTCGCGGTCGCGAAGGCCAGGACGGCGAACTGCCAGCAGTTGTGCGAGAGCAGGGCCAGCCGGTCGCCCTTGGCCAGGCCGCGGTCGGCCAGCGCGTGCGCGGTGCGGTTCACCGCGGCGTCGAACCCGGCGTAGGTCACCCGCAGGTCGCCGGCGACGACGGCGAGCTTGTCGGGGTACCGGCGGGCGGTGCGGTGCAGCAGGTCGCCGACCGAGTGCTGGCGCGCGCGGGCGACGGCGGCGGTCGTCCCGGCGGAGAACGTCGGTTCCATGGCGGCATCCTGCGCCACGCCCCCCGGGCTGGTCGACGCCGAGCGCTCCCTCGGGTCAGGATGCACCCAGTGCACCGTCGCACCCCGAGGAGACGCCGTCCGTGACTGGAACCCCGCCCGCCCCCGCCCGGCCCCGCAGCCGTCCCGGCCGGCTCGTCGACCGGGCGCTCGGCCGGGCCCTCCGGCTCCCGCCGGCGACCGGCGGCTACACCGTCACGCCCGACCTGCCGGTGCCGATGCGCGACGGCGTCGAGCTGCTGGCCGACCACTACGCCCCCACGGGGCAGGCACGGGGCACCGTGCTGGTGCGCGGGCCCTACGGCCGGAAGGGCGTCTGGCCCCTGGGGTTCGCCCGGCTCTACGCCGAGCGCGGCTACCACGTCGTCCTGCAGAGCGTCCGGGGCACGTTCGGCTCCGGCACCGGCTTCGAGCCCATGCAGCACGAGATCGAGGACGGCGCCGACACCGTCGCCTGGCTGCGGGAGCAGCCGTGGTTCGGCGGCCGGTTCGCCACCCTCGGGCTGTCCTACCTCGGCTTCACCCAGTGGGCGCTGATGGCCGACCCGCCGCCGGAGCTCGCCGCCGCGGTGGTGCTGGTCGGCCCGCACGACTTCCACCAGAGCGTGCACGGCGCCGGGTCGTTCAAGCTCGACGACTTCCTCGGCTGGAGCGACATGGTCGCCCACCAGGAGGACGGCAGCGCGCTGCGCGGGCTCGCCCGGCAGGCGACCGCGCCGCGCCGGCTGCGCGCCGCGCTGCACGACGTGCCGCTGGTCGAGGCGGGCGAGCGGGTGCTCGCCGGCGGGGCGCCCTGGTACCGCGACTGGGTCGCGCACACCGCCGCCGACCACGACCACTGGACGCCGATGCGGCTCTCGGCCGCCCTCGACCGGGTGGCCGTGCCGGTCCTGCTCGTCGGCGGCTGGCAGGACCTCTTCCTCGAGCAGACGCTGGAGCAGTACGCGCGGCTGCGCGACCGCGACGTCGACGTGGCGCTGACCGTCGGCCCCTGGACCCACACCGAGGTGCTCACCAAGGGCGGCTCCGTGGTGACCCGGGAGACGCTCGACTGGCTGGCCGAGCACCTCGCCGGCACCGGCACCCGCCGCCGCGGGTCCCCGGTGCACCTGCACGTGACCGGCGCGGGGGAGTGGCGGCACCTGCCCTCCTGGCCGCCGGTCGCACGCGAGCGGGTGGTCTTCCTGCAGCCCGGCGGGGGTCTGGGCGACGAGCCGCCGGCCGCCGACGCCGCGCCGGCCACGTTCACCTATGACCCGTCGTTCCCCACGCCCACCGTCGGTGGCCGGCTGCTCGGTGCCGGGAGCGGCTCCGTCGACCAGGCGCGGCTCGAGGCCCGGGACGACGTCGTGACCTTCACCGGCCCGGTGCTGACCGAGCCGCTCGAGGTCGTCGGCGTCCCGGTGGTCGAGCTAGCGCACACCACCGACAACCCGCACGCCGACCTGTTCGTGCGGCTGTGCGAGGTGGACGCGAGGGGCCGCTCCCGCAACGTGAGCGACGGGTTCCGCCGGCTCGACCCGGCGGCGGCGAGCGGCACGGTCCGGCTGGAGCTGGACGCCCTGGCCCACCGCTTCCGCGCCGGGTCGCGGCTGCGCCTGCAGATCGCCGGCGGCTCGCTGCCGCGGTGGGCCCGCAACCTCGGCACCGGCGAGGACCCGGCCACCGGCAGCTCGCTCAAGCCCTCGCACCGCACGCTCACGCTGGGCTCCGGCGCCTCCCGGCTGCTCCTGCCCGTGACCGGGTAGGAGGACCGGCGTGCCCGACTACGAGGTGAACCAGGCAGCCGTCCGCCGCGCGCGGGAGCTGATCGACGACGGCGAGGTGGACACCGGCACCGAGTGGTCGACCGCCGCGCCGTCGACCGAGCAGGGCAACGAGGTCATCGAGGAGAAGGGGTGGGACGAGTTCGCCGCCTGGCACCTCGCCGTCGACCCCGGGGCGAGCGAGGAGACCAAGGGCCGCTTCGCGTTCCCGTACGGCGACTTCCGGACGGTCAACCGGGCGGCGCTCATCCACGCCAAGCAGCGGGCCAGCCAGAACGGGCACGACGCGGTCGAGCAGGCGGCCGGCGACCTGCTCGACCGCCTCGACGCGCGGGACTAGGAGACCTCGGCCGGCGGCTCGGCCGGCGGGGGCACCGCCAGCAGCGCGGCCACCCGGTCGTGGAAGACCCGCCACCGCCGCTCGTTGTCCTGCACCAGGCCCGCGGACTCGCCGAGCAGGTCGGCCGCCCGGGCGATCAGCTCGGCCGCCGAGTGCAGCAGCGGCGGTGTGCGCCCGGCGGCCGGCGGGTCGCCGTCGGCGCCGGGGTCGAGCCGGTCGAGCACGTCGGCCGCCCGCTCGAGCAGCCGGCCGGCGACGACGGTGGCGCCGGCGGCCTGCCAGTCGTTGGCGACGATCCGGTGGCGCTCGCCGAGCAGGTCGTCGAGCGGGGCGATGTCCAGCAGCGCGGCCGCGGTGGTCCACGCGGCCTGCATCGCCTTGGTCATCCACTCGCCGGTGGCGACGTCCTCGACGCCGAGCGTGCGCACCTCGCGGCGCAGCGCGGCCAGGCCCGGCGGCGCGCCCTGCCCCTCGAGGAAGAGGACGCCGGCCAGCTCGGCGGCGGTGCGGTCGGCCACGGCGTGCAGGGTGCTGGCGTGGCGCTGGAGGACGACGGCCTGCTCGCGCGGGGCGGCGGCGTAGAACTTCTCGTGCTCGCGGTGGAACTCCGCGAGGTTCTCGACGGTGTGCAGCAGCAGCGACGGGGGCTCGGCCGCGGCGGTCATGGACCAGTGTTACCGGAACCGTCCGGTACCGACCAGGGCCGGACGTCACCGCCCGGCGTGTCCCCGGCAGGATGAGGTCATGACTGCGCGGTTGGTGCCCTCGTCCGGCGTGGTGGGCTCCGCGGGACGGGTGACCGGCGCGGACGGGGCGGTCCCGACGACCTCGCTGCGGCTGGGCGGATCGGCGCTCCCGGTGCTCGGCACGGCCCGCGTGTACACCTGCGGCATCACCCCCTACGACGTCACCCACCTCGGGCACGCGGCCACCTTCGTCTGGTCCGACGTCCTCGCCGCCGTGCTGGGCGCGACCGGCGCCGACGTCGTCACGACGCGGAACGTCACCGACGTCGACGACGTGCTCACCCGCGCCGCCGACGCCCGCGGCCGCCACTACGATGAGTTCGCGCTCAGCCAGGAGTTCCTGTTCGAGCGCGACATGCAGGCGCTGCGCGTGCACCGCCCGACGCACAGCCCGCGCGCCCGGCACCACGTGCCGCACGTGCAACACCTCGCCGTCGCCCTGCTCGCCGCCGGCGCCGCCTACGAGCGGGAGGGCACCGTCTGGTTCCGCGGGGCCGCCGTGGCCGAGCGCTCCGGCCTGCCGCGCGGACGCGCCCTGGAACTGGCCCGCGAGTTCGGCGACGACCCCGACGACCCGCGCAAGGACGACCCCTTCGACGTCCCGGTGTGGCGGCCGTCGGGCGAGGCCGACCCGGCGTGGCCGAGCCCCTGGGGCTGGGGACGGCCGGGCTGGCACGCCGAGTGCGCGGCGATGGCCACCGCCACGCTCGGTCTGTCGGTCGACGTGCTGGTCGGCGGGGAGGACCTCGCCTTCCCGCACCACGCCTACCAGGCGGCGATGGCCGAGGCGGCGGCGTCGGTGACGCCGTTCGCCCGCCGGCAGCTGCACGTCGGGGCCGTGCGCCAGGGCGGCGCCAAGATGGCCAAGTCGACCGGCAACCTCACCTTGGTCGCCGACCTGCTCGAGCAGCACCCGGCGGCCGCGGTCCGGCTGCTGCTGCTCGACCGGCCGTGGGGTGCGGCGTGGGACTTCGAGCCGGCCGGGCTCGCCGCCGCGGCGGCCCGCCTGGAGTCGCTGTACGCGGCGGCCGGGCGCGGCGGGGACCGCGGCGGCGACGCCGTCCTCGCGGCGCTGCTCGACGACCTCGACGTGCCACGGGCGCTGGCCGTGGCCGAGGAGGAGGGCGGGGGCGCCGCCCGCACCGCGCTGCGCGTGCTCGCTCTCGCCTAGCCCGCCGCCTCGCGGGGCGGCAGGCCCTGGGCGATCGCCATCCGCGCGTCGTCGGGGCGGACGACCGAGAGCTGCGTCGACTCCGGCGGCAGGATGGTCTGGAACAGCCAGTCGGTGGCGACCCGGACGCGGTTGGGCGTCGAGGGCAGCGCGTAGAGGTGGTAGCCCCGGGTGACCGCCTTGGCCGGCGGGCCGGTCAGCGGCACGCCCAGCGGCTTGGCCACGGCGTCCCAGCCGCCGAGGTCGGCGACCAGGCCCAGGTCCTTGTGCCGGTAGTCCTTCGGCTTCCCGACGCCGAGGTCGGCCGCGATGTTGCGGCCCATGACCGTGCCCTGGCGCTGCGCGTGCTGCGCCGTCGGCGGCGTGTCGGAGCGCGTGTCGGCCTCGGCCTCGGCGGCGAGGTCGGGGACGGCGGCGGCGTCCCCGGCCGCCCAGACGTGCGGCACGCCGGGGACCGACAGGTCGGCGTCGACCACCAGGCGGCCGCGGCGGGTGGGCAGCCCCAGCCGGTCGACCAGCGGGTTGGGCACCACGCCGGCGCCCCACAGCAGCGTGCGGGTGGGGACGGTCGTGCCGTCGGTGAGCCGCACCTCGTCCTCGTCGGCGGAGGCGACCGACACCTGCAGCCGGACGTCGACGCCGCGGCGGCGGAGCAGCTCCAGCGCCCGGCGGCCGAGCTCGGGGCCGAGCTCGGGCAGCACCGCGGGCGCGACGTCGACCAGCACCCACCGGACGTCCTGCGCCCGCGTGCGGCTCCACCGGCTCTCGATCTTGCGCAGCCAGCGCTGGGTCTGGGCGACGAGCTCCGTGCCGGTGTAGCCGGCCCCGACGGCGACGACGGTGAGCCGGGCGGCGCGCTCGGCGCGGCCGGCGGGGGTGTCGGGCGTCGCGTCGGCCAGGTCCAGCTGCTCGAGCAGGTGGTCGCGGAGGAACACCGCCTCGACCAGCGTCTTCATGCCGCGCCCGTGCTCGGGGACGCCGGGGATCGGGAACTGGCGGGTGACCGAGCCGGGGGCGAGGGCCAGCCGGTCCCAGGGCAGCGTCATCGCGGAGCCGTCCCGGGCGACCACGCCCACGGTGCGACCGGCGAGGTCGACGTCCTCGACGCGGCCGAGGACCAGCCGCACCCGGGGCAGCACCCGCCGCAGCGAGACCGCGATGTGCCGGGCCTCGACCACGCCGGTCGCCACCTCGGGCAGGAGCGGGCTGTAGAGCAGGTAGTCGGTGGGGTTGACCAGCACGAGCTCGGCGCCGTGCCACCGCTGCGTGCGCTGCAGCCGCTTCAGGGCGTAGAAGCCGGCGAACCCGCCGCCGACCACCACCACCCGCGGCCGCTCCCCGCCCGTCGGAGGTGTCCACCTGCTCCTGCCGGCTCGATGCAGCACGCCGTCCACCTGACCGGAGGTGCGGCGTGCGGGTCAACCCCTTCAGCCGCCCTGCGCGGGGATGCCGGCGGTGCCGGCCACGACCGCGGCCGCCGCGGCGTCGAGAGCGCGGACCGCGGCGGCCCACGGCGTGGCGGGGGAGAACTCGCCGAGCAGGACGACGGCGCGGCCGTCGGGCAGCAGCCCCACCGAGTGCAGCTGCCGGCGGCCGTCGACGCAGCACATCCAGCCCTGCTTCGCGGTGACCGGTCCGGCGATCCCGGCGGAGAGCAGCCCGAAGCGCTGGTCGAAGCCGTCCGCGGCGGTGGGCGTGGTCGCGCGCAGCCACGCGGTCAGCGGGCCGGCGACCCCCGGCCCGTACGCCTCGTCCACGCGGGAGAGGAAGGTGGCCACGTCGGTCGCGCTCATCAGCGCCTCGCCCCACTGGCTCGGGTCCGCCGGCGGGGAGGTGCCGGTCAGGCCGAGCCGTGCCGTCGCGGCGGTGACCAGGGCCGGGCCGTCGTGGCGCCCCCACAGGGCGCTCATCGCGGCGTCGTCGGAAGAGACGGCGGCGCGCTCGAGGAGGGCGCGCTCCTCCGGCGGGGGGTTGCCGCCCCAGCGGGCCAGGACCTCGGCGACGACGAGCAGCTTGACGAGCGAGGCGGTGAGCACCGGCCGCCCGGCGTCCGGACCGGCCAGCACCTGCCGGCCGAGGACGTCGGTGACCACGACCGTGACGGTCCCGCCCGCGGCGGCGGCCGCGGCTTGCACCTGGCCGAGGACGGCGGCCGCGTCGACGGCCACGGGCGGGGGGACCGCCGGGGGAGCGGCGCGGCGCGTCACCGGCGGCGTGGGGACGTGCGGCTCGGCCGCGCAGACCGGGACGAGGGCGGTCGAGAGGACCGAGGTGCCGGTGGACCCGTCGGCCGAGCCGAGCAGCACGGCGCCCACCAGCGAGGCGGCGGGGACGACCAGCAGCGTCCGCCGCACCCGCCGTCCGGAGGACCGGCTGCTCGGGCCCATGCACCCATCCTGCGCCGGACGGGTGCATGATCACTCAAATAGCGGGTGTCAGCTGGGCAAAGACGTCGGGGCGTAGGCGAGCAGCCGCCAGCCGCTCACCGTGCGTGACCAGACCGCCAGGCTCAGGTTGTCGATCGTCTTGGCCACCCCGCCGGCGTGGATGTCGGCGGTCATCCGCCCGACCACGATCGCGGTGTCGCCGACGACCTCGACGCGCTCCACCGGGTGCTCGATGCGGTGGTAGACGTAGTAGCCGCTGCGGACCTTCTCGAAGTACTCCGCCTTGGTGTCGCGGACGCCGCTGGAGTGGGCGTAGCTCAGCTCGTCGGCGCACAGCTCGTCGAGCGTGGCCAGGTCGGCGTCGAGCATCGCCTGGTAGCGGCGGTCCTCGGCGGTCAGCACGTCCTTGACGTCGGTGTCGTCGGTCACCGGCCGATCATGCTGGACGGCGGGGCCCACGGCACCGCCGTCCACCTCCTGACACGCTGTGCCGCGTGTTCATGAGTGCCGACGCGGCCAGCGCCTTCCTCATCGGCCGGCTGGCCATGGAGGGGCGGCAGCCGCAGGCGGTGCTCAAGGCGGCGCCCCCCGGCCCGTGGCGCGGGCTCGTCGGCGTGCTCGTCTTCGCCGTAGCCGACGGCCGGCTGTGGCTGGTGCAGCCGCAGCTGCTCGGCGAGCCGTCCGTCGCCTCGGTGCCGCTGGCCGAGGTGGGTGAGGTCGCGGTGCGCAGCGGCCGCAGGGTGCTGGTCGAGCTGCGCCTGGGGGAGCGGGTCCAGCGGTACACCGCCCTGGACGGCGCCGAGGCGGCGGAGGCGTTCGCCGCTGCTGCCCGCGGCGCCGGCTAGGTCGAGGTGCGATGAGTTCCGCGGCCCCCGGGGGTCGTACGGGCAGGCCGACAGCGAGGAGGATCGTGGTGCGCAGGGTGACCTACGAGATGGGCGTCTCGCTCGACGGCTACATCGTCGGGCCGGACGGCGGCTTCGACTGGTCGCCCCCTGATCCCGAGCTCTTCCGCTTCGCCACCGACCAGATCCGGGAGCTCGGGGTCCACGTCCTCGGCCGCCGGCTGTACGAGTCGATGCTGTACTGGGAGACCGCCGACGAGGACCCGTCGCACGACGAGCTGTTCGAGCAGGTCGGGATCTCCGTCGACGCACGGCGCGAGTTCGCCGCGCTGTGGAAGGCGCTGCCCAAGGTCGTGTTCTCCAGGACGCTGTCGGAGGTGCGGGGCAATGCCCGCCTGGCCTCCGGCGGCCTGGCGGAGGAGCTCGAGCGGCTGCGGGCCGCGCCCGGGGACGGGGACATCGCCATCGGCGGCGCGACCCTCGCCACCGAGGCGGCCGCGGCCGGGCTCATCGACGAGTACCGGCCCAGGGTCTACCCGGTGCTGGTCGGCGGTGGCATCCCCTTCTTCCCCCAGCGCGAGCACCGGGTGGACCTCGAACTGGTGGAGACCCGCCCCCTCGGCTCGGGAATCGTCTTCCTCCGCCACCGCGTGATCCGCTAGGGACGTCAGCCGAGCTGTCGGCGAGGGTGGCGTCGAGGTCGTCGACGGCGAACATCACGCTGCGCAGGCCCAGCACGTTCCCCGGCGCGTTCTCCGGTTGCGGGCTGACCGCCTCGGGGGAGTGGCACGTCGTCAGCTCGAGCCGGCCGTGCTCGTGAGGACGACGAGCTGCCGGGTCGCCCGGGTCATGGCGACGTAGCGGTCGACCGCTCCCTCGATGCCCTCGCCGAAGTCCTGCGGGTCGACGAGGACGACGAGGTCGAACTCCAGCCCCTTGGCCAGCACCGGGGTCAGCGACCGCACCCGGGGCGTCGCCCGGAACGCCGGGCCGCCGATCACGCACGCCGTCCCCTCGGCGTGCTCGGCGAGCCAGGCGTCGAGGCCCGAGTGCAGCTCCGACACCGACGCGTGGACGACGGGGACGCCGCTGCTGCGGATCGAGGTCGGCACGTTGGCATCGGGCAGCGCGGCCCGGATGACCGGCTCGGCCTCGGCCATGACCTCCGCCGGCGTGCGGTAGTTGATGGTCAGTGAGGCCAGGCCGATCCGGTCCAGTCCCACGCGCCCGAGCCGCTCCTGCCACGACTCCGGGAAGCCGTGCCGGGCCTGCGCGCGGTCCCCGACGATCGTGAAGCTCCCGGACGGGCACCGCAGCCGGAGCATCTGCCACTCCGCGTCGGTCAGCTCCTGCGCCTCGTCCACCACGACGTGCGCGAACGGGCCGGCGAGCACGTCGGGGTCGGCGGTGGGCAGCGCTGCCTCGTCGACCAGGGCGTCGCGCAGGTCGTGGTGGCGCAGGCTCGTCATCAGCAGCAGCTCCGAGTCGTCCGCCGCGATCAGCTCGTCGATGACGCCCGCCATGCGCTCGCGCTCGACCGCCGCGGCGGCCTCCTGCCGGCGCCTGCGCCGCGCCGCCTCCGGGTCACCGAGGCGCTGCCGGGCCGCGTCGAGCAGCGGCAGGTCCGACACCGTCCAGGCGTGCGGATCGGCCCGCTGCAGGGCCCGGACGTCGTCCGGCGCCAGCCAGGGGGCGCAGGTCCGCAGGTACGCCGGCACCGACCACAGGTCGCCGACGAGGTCGGCCGCCTCCAGCAGCGGCCAGGCCCGGTCGAGGGTCGCCCGCAGCTCCCGGTCCCGGGCCAGCGACCGGCGGACCGCGTCGTCCGGGACGTCGTCGTCCGCGTCGAGCTTGTCGACGAGGATCGACAGCAGCGCCTCCCAGACCTGCTCGCGCCCCTCGTTGTGCGGCGTCCCGGAGTCGGTGGCGTCGAAGGCCTCCGCCCAGTCGTCGGCGGTGAGCCGGACGTCGGCCCACGGGGTGGGGACCGTCATCCCCGTGGCGGGCGGCTCCTCGTAGAACCGGACGGCCGTCCCGACGGCCGCGACCATGTCCGCCGACGACTTCAGGGCGGCCACCCGCGGGTCCCGCTCCGCCGCGGCGGCGGCGCCCTCGGGGACGAGGTCGCGCAGGGTGCAGGTCTGCACGCCCTCCTCGCCGAGGCTGGGCAGGACGTCGGAGACGTAGGCCAGGTAGGGCTGGTGCGGCCCGACGAACAGCACGCCGCCGCGGTGGTGCCCGAGGCGCGGGTCGGCGTAGAGCAGGTAGGCGGTGCGGTGCAGCGCGACGACGGTCTTCCCGGTGCCCGGGCCGCCGTCGACGACCAGCGCGCCCTGCGAGCCCGCGCGGATGATCGCGTCCTGGTCGCTCTGGATGGTGCCGAGCACATCGCGCATGCGGGGTGAGCGGCTGCTGCCCAGGCTGGCGATGAACGCGGACTGGTCGTCGAGCGCGGCATGCGCGACCAGCCCGTCGGGGGTGAACACCTCGTCCCAGTAGTCGGTGATCCGCCCGCGGGTCCACCGGTAGCGCCGGCGGCTCGCCAGCCCCATCGGGGAGGCGTGGGTGGCGCCGAAGAACGGCTCGGCGGCCGGCGAGCGCCAGTCGACGAGCAGCCGGCGGCCGTCGCTGTCGGTCAGCCCGAGCCGGCCGACGTACACGGGCTCGGCGCCGTCCGCGCCGACCATGCGCCCGAGGCACAGGTCGAGCCCGAACCGGCGCAGGGTGCGCAGGCGGGCGGTGAGCCGGTGGACCTCCAGGTCCCGGTCCAGCGCGGCCTGGCCGCCGCGGCCCTGCGCGCGGCGCTCGGTCTCGAGGCGGTCGGACAGCTCGGCGATCGACCGGTCGAGGCTCTCGGCGACCGCGGCGAAGTGCTGCTCGTCGTCGGCGATCAGCGCCGGGTCGGCCTTGGCGGAGAGGTTGTCGGGAAGGGCGAAAGCGGTGGTGATCAAGGAGTTCCCTCGCGACTCGCGGGCTCGAGGCGGTGGCCTCGGCCGGCGATTCTGCGGCCCGTCCCGGGTCTTGCCGCAAGCCCCGGGGTGCGCTATACGTTCAAGTGGGAGGACGAACAGGCCCCCGCTCCTCGTCCGCTCGGACGATCACCCTCAGCCCGCGAACGGCAGCGGCAGCATCGGCTCCGCCCAGGACTCCCGTGCCGCGCCCCGCCGGCGTCCGGCCGCCCGACGGGCGACCTGCGCCCGCTCGTCCGCGCGCCGGGCGTGCAGGGCGCGGGCCTCCTCGACGCCCGGCGCGACGAACCCCTCGGCGCCCAACCGGCAGGCGCCGAGCCGCACCCAGCGCGTCCGGCCGTCGACGTCGCGGACCCCCACCGCGAGGCCGGCGCCCTGGCGGCGCAGCGCGAAGGCGACCCCGCGCACCGCCGCCTCGGTGGTCGCGGCGGCCTCCGCTGCGGGACCGTAGAGCCAGGTGACCTGCCGGAACCGGGCGCGCGCGGCGTCGTCGCGCTCCCGCCAGGCGGTGTCGGGCAGCGGCGAGAGCTGGACCTCGACGGCGGCCGCGAGACCGTCCACGACGACGTGCAGGTCGGTGCGGCCGTCCGGGCGGCGGACCTTCTCGACCCGTCCGCGGTGGCCCTGCGCGGCCAGCCAGGCCGTGACGGCGCGCTGGTAGCGCAGGTGCTCGTAGGCGAGGGCGGCGTCGGCGCCGCCGTCGGCGAAGCGGCAATGCCCGTCGTCGACGTGCCGGAACCGGGGGAGCCGGCCGGCGACCACCAGCTGCAGCCGGCCGCCGCAGCCGCCGGCCTCGGTGCTGCACCAGAAGGCGCCCCGGTAGTGCTCGCGCACCTGCCGCGCGTCCTCGCGGTCGTCCGGCGCGGGCACCGCGTGCGTGCCCGCGGCGCCGTCGGTGACCGCCCAGCGCAGGGCGCCCGGCACCTCGACCTGCGACCCGGCCGGCATCGTCGTCGTCACCAGTCGTCCGGCGGGGTGAACTGGCTGACGGTGAACTCGGCGCCCTGCGGGTCGCGCACCAGCGCGGTGCGGGTCCACGGGTTCTCGTCGCGGGCGAGCACGGTCGCGCCCAGGCGCTCGGCGGTGGCGGCGCTCCCGTCGCGGTCGGCGACGCTGAAGGTGACGTGCCAGTGCGCCGGTTCCCCGGGACCGCTGACCAGGAGCCCACCGATCACGTCGGCGAACCCGGGCGGCGCGGACGCCTGGCGCTCGTGGATGCCCGGGTCGACGGTCGCCGCCAGGTGGTCGCCGTAGCCGGGGACCTGGAGCATCGTCCCGGCGTCCATCGCCATGTCGACGTCGCGCCAGCCGAACAACGGCCGGTAGAACGCCATCGCGGTCGACCGGTCGGGGGCGTGCAGGTCGCTGAAGTTCCAGGTCCCCGGCGCGTTGGTCAGCTGGGCGCCCGGCCGGCGTCGGGCCTGCCACAGCCGGAACTCCGCGCCGAGCGGGTCGGCGCACACCGCCATCCGGCCGCCCGGGCCGGCGTCCGCCGGCGGGACGGCGACGACGCCGCCGGCGGTCTGCACCGCCGCGGCGGTCGCGTCGGCGTCGTCGACGGCGACGTAGGTGTTCCACGCCGGGGCCTGCGCGTCGGCGGCGGGTGCGAGCGCCGCGACGTCCTGCCCGTCGAGCGTGGCGACGAGGTACGAGCCGGGCGCCTCCGGCGGCACCGCGTCGGTGAGGGTCCAGCCGAACAGGCCGGAGTAGAACGCGGCGGCCGCGTCGAGGTCGGGCTGCTCGGTGTCGATCCAGCAGGTCACCCCGTGCGGATAGGTCCTCGGAGCCGTCATGCCCGCGACGCTAACGGCGGGTACCGACGCTTTCCGGTGGTCGGCCGGCATCCTCCCGGGCCTGCCACGGGCGGAGTTCGGCGAGGACGGGCGGCACGAGGAAGCACCACCGCGACGGCTCCCTCCGGGCGCGGGGGCGGGTCGTCGGCGGGCAGCCCGACGGCTGCTGGGAGTGGTTCCGCCTTGACGGGACGACGCTCCGCTCCGGGCACTTCGACCGCGGTCGCCAGGTCGGCGGGTGGACGACGTACGACCGCTGCGGTGCCCCCTGCAAGGTCACCGCGATGGGTTGAGGCCCGGCGACTTCTGCGATCTCGTGGCTTCCCGGGCCGGGGAGGCCACGAGATCGCAGATCTCGTGCGGCGGAAGGCCCGATCAGCGGTAGCAGTAGGAGTCGCTCGAGGCGTCGCCGCCCTGCAGGCGGGTCTGGTGCGGGCGCAGGCCGCGCCAGTCGTCGCCGTGCGGGAAGAACCGCTCGTCGAGGGTGAGCCCGCCGGTCGCCGGGTCGGTGTCGATCTTGGCCATCCACGAGCCGCAGCCGTCGGGGAAGAACTGGTCGTCCCAGGCGCCGTAGAGCGAGTTGGTGACGTAGATCCGCCGCCCGTCGCGGCTGACCTCGACCATCTGCGGCCCGCCGGCGAGCGGGAAGTCGGGGCGGGCCGGGTGCGGCGTCCGGCGCACCACGCCGCCGAGGTGCACGGAGCCGACCTCGCGCGGGTGCGCCGGATCGGAGACGTCGTACTGCTTGAGCTCCCCGATGCCCCAGCAGGACACGTAGAGCATGCGGTCGTCGACCGACAGGTCGATGTCGGTGACCAGCGGCGGGACGGCGCCGAACGGGGCCAGTGCCGGCGGCAGGTCGGCCGGGTCCGCCGGCTCGGCGGGGATGGTGATGACCTTCTCGGCCTTCCACTCCTCGCCGTCGCGGAACCAGCGCCACACCGACGCCGACAGGTCGGCGGTGGAGACGACGACGCCGACGAAGCCCCACGTCGCCTCGGGGTCGTGCGAGGGCCGCAGCTCCAGCACCATCTGGTGCTCGGCACCGAGGTCGACCTCCTGCAGGTGCCGGCCCTCGGCCAGGTCCCAGAAGTGCAGCTTGTGGCCGTACTCGCCGGCCAGCAGCTTCTCGGGGACCAGCCCGTTCTCCACCATCGACGGCGTGCCCCACTCGCTGGAGACCAGGACGTTCTGGTTGAGGTGCCACCAGGCGTCGTAGGCCAGGTACTGCGGCCCCCGGTCGGTCTCCCACGCCCGCAGCACGTCGAAGGTGCTGTGGTCGAGCAGCGCGATGCCGCCGGGACCCTCGTCGCCGTCCCCGCTGCCCAGGCAGGTGAGGAAGACGCCGTCGGGACCGCAGTGCAGCGTGTGCGGGCGCGAGTAGCCGGCCTTCTCCGCCAGCTCCTTGGCCTCGATGGTCTTGTGCAGCACGGGGTTCCGCGGGTCCGGCCGGGTGTCGTAGACGTGGATGTTCGAGCTGCGCAGCCCCGGCAGCAGCAGGTAGCGCCGCTGCAGGCCGTCCTCGCCCATGTCGTGGCCCTCGTGCTTGAGCGCGCTGGAGCAGGCGTTCCAGCCGAAGTGGTGCAGCTCGTCGCCGACGGTGGGCAGGTCGGCCCAGCCCACGATCTGCCCGTAGGTCCCGGAGCCGGGGTCGGTGTCGACGACGGTCAGCGCATCCGGCTTCTGCGCGGCCCGGTCGAAGGCGACCACGTACGCCAGCTGCTCGGTCGGCGCGGCGATCGCGTCGGACGGGGTGCGGTAGAAGGTCGGGTCGGACGTGTGGTTCTCGTGCCCACCGTCGTGGTGCCGGTGGTGGTCGTGCTCGCTCATCGCAGCTTCTCCTCTGACCTGGCGCGGGACGGACGCGTCCGACCCGATCAAGTTAGTGGGGAAAGGCTGGGGCGGTCCATGCCGGACAGGTCAGCGAGGGGTGCGGACCCGCCCCTCCACCAGGCAGGTCACGCCGGCGACCCGGCAGCCGCCGTCGGTGCGGGCGAGGACCTCCTCGAGCACCGCGCTCTCGCCGCGCGGCAGGGCGACCAGGACCGGCCGCCGGCTGCGCACGGCCGGGTGGGCGAACGCCTGCCCGACGAGGCTCGCGGCGATGTCGCCGGGCAGGCCGGGGAGGTCGGCCCGGAAGTCGAGGACCACGCGCTCGGGCTCGTCGCTCACCTGCGCCTCGGCGAGCCGCCCCGCGGGGGTCACGACCTCCACGCCGGAACGGCTGGTGAGCAGTTCCCACGGCCGACCGTCGGCGCCGTGGCCGCGGATCCTCCGGGGGAAGGTCGCCAGGGGATCGGCGACGACGTTCGGTTCGGTACGACCGGTCGTGGTCCGTTCGGCCACCACGACAGCGGGCATGTACGACCTCCACGTGCAGGAGTGGGGGAGGACGGGGGGAGACGGGAGCGACCCGGCGACGCCGGCGAGCCGATTGCGGAGCCCGACGGCGCACAGAGTGCCGGGGATCGACTTTTCGGGGCAGGGCCCTTGGTCCCGGTGCCCCGAAATCAAGACGGGTCGAGCCGATACCCGACGCCCCGTACGGTGCTCAGCTGGGCGGCAGCGGGGCCGAGCTTGCGGCGCAGCCGGGTGACGTGCACGTCCACCGTGCGGCCGGCGGCCCCCTCGGCGGCCGGCCACACCTCGCGCATCAGCTGCGCGCGGCTGAGCGTGCGGCCGGCGGCGCGGGCCAGCGCCCGCAGCAGCTCGAACTCGCGGGCGGTCAGCGGGACCCGGCGACCGGCCACCAGGGCGGTGTACGCGTCGGGCTCGACGACCAGCCGGCCCAGCCGGATCACCGCGGGGTCGGTGGGCGTCTCGTCCCGCCGCGCGAGCCCGTGCAGCGCCGCGGCGATGTCGACGACCCGGTCGGGGTCGGAGCAGAGCAGCCGGCCGTCCTCGGTGAGCACCAGGACGGCGACCGGTCGGTCGGCGGGGTCGGCGACCGCGGGAAGGGCGACGGGACGGCGGAGCGGGGTGACCGGTGCGAGCGTCATGACGGGTCCTCCTGCGGAGCTGGCGGGCGGCGGGGTCAGGCCGGCCGACAGCAGCCCGCGGGCACCCGGACGAGGTCGACCTGCAGGCGCCGGCTCAGCGTCGGGGGGACCACGACGACTTCCTACCACAAAGCACACCATTCCGGTCGGGATGGTGCGCATGCCGAGTGCTCACGAGCTCCCGGCGAGCACCGCGCCCACGTCGTCGCGTCCGGGAAGTCGCCGAGCAGGACGACGACCCGCCCGTCGGCCAGGACGCCGCCGTCCGGGTCCCGGACGACCACGGCGATCGACCCGCCGGCGAGCGTGACCGCCGCAGCGGGTGCCAGCGGCCGGTACCGACGGTTCCCGCGCACGGGGGAACCGCCGGCCGCCCCGCTGTGCGTCGGCTGCGACGCGTCTGATCACCCCGTGTGGATCAGGCGGGCCGCCCCCGGTGCTCGCGCAGGTACTTGACCAGCGCGTTCGTGCTCGGGTCGGAGTCGTACTCCGGCGCCTGCTCGCTCTGCAGCATCGGTGCCAGCTGGTTGGCCATCACCTTGCCGAGCTCGACGCCCCACTGGTCGAAGCTGTTGATGCCCCAGACGACGCCCTGGGTGAAGACCCGGTGCTCGTAGGCGGCGACCAGCTGGCCCAGCGTCGACGGCGTGAGCTTCGGCGCGACGATGGCGTTGGACGGGCGGTTGCCCGGCATCACCCTGTGCGGCACGACGGCCGCCGGAGTGCCCTCCGCCGCGACCTCCTCGGCCGTGCGCCCGAAGGCCAGGGCACGCGGCTGGGCGAGGAAGTTGGACAGGAACAGGTCGTGCATGCCGTCGAGGTCGTGGTTGGGCTGGGCGAAGCCGATGAAGTCGGCCGGCACCAGCACGGTGCCCTGGTGGAGCAGCTGGTAGAAGGCGTGCTGACCGTTGGTGCCCGGCTCGCCCCAGACGATCTCGCCGGTGGCGACGTCGACGGCGGAGCCGTCGAGGGTGACCGACTTGCCGTTGGACTCCATGCAGAGCTGCTGGAGGTAGGCGGGGAAGCGCGCCAGGTACTGCGAGTAGGGGAGCACCGCCTGGCTCTGGGTGCCGAAGAAGTCGACGTACCAGACGCTGATCAGCCCGAGCAGCGCCGGCAGGTTCTCCTCCCAGGGCGCGGTCCGGAAGTGCTCGTCGACCGTGTGGAACCCGTCGAGCAGCTCCCGGTAGCGCTCGGGCCCGATCGCCACCATCAGCGACAGCCCGATCGCCGAGGTGAACGAGTACCGGCCGCCGACCCAGTCCCAGAACCCGAACATGTTGTCGGTGTCGATGCCGAACTCGGCCACCTTGGCGGCGTTGGTCGAGACCGCCACGAAGTGCTTGGCCACCGCCTTGTCGTCGCCGCCGAGCCCCTCCACCAGCCAGCGGCGGGCCTCCCGGGCGTTGGTCAGCGTCTCCTGCGTGGTGAAGGTCTTTGAGGCGACGACGAACAGGGTCGTCGCGGGGTCCAGGTCGCGGGTTGCCTCGGCGAGGTCGGTCGGGTCGATGTTGGAGACGAACCGGAAGGTCAGCGACCGGTCGGAGTAGTCGCGCAGCGCGAGGTAGGCCATGGCCGGGCCGAGGTCGGAGCCGCCGATGCCGATGTTCACCACGGCGCGGATCCGCTCGCCGGTGTGCCCGGTCCACGCCCCGCTGCGCACCCGGTCGGCGAAGCCGGCCATCCGCCCGAGCACCTCGTGCACGTCGGCCCGCACGTCCTGCCCGTCGACGGTGGCGCCGCTGGTCGCGGGGTCGCGCAGCGCCACGTGCAGGACCGCGCGGTCCTCGGTGGAGTTGATGTGCTCGCCGGCGAACATCGCCTCGGTGCGCTCGCGCAGGCCGGCCGCGTCGGCGAGGGCGGCGAGCAGCCGGATCGTCTCGCCGGTCAGCCGGTTCTTCGAGTAGTCGAGGGTCAGGTCGCCGGCGCGGGCGGTCATGGCGGTGCCGCGGCCGGGGTCCTCGGCGAACAGCTCCCGGAGGTGGCGGTCCCGGATCTGCCCGTGGTGCTCCGCCAGTGCCCGCCACTCCGGGGTCTCGCTGATCGGCATGCTTCCTCCGTCTCGTCTTCCTGGTGGTGAGCCTTCCGTACCGCGCGGGGGGGCGGCCACCGCGGGCCCGCGATGAGTTCCGGTGGGCCGGGCGGTCGAGCACCGTGCAGGCACCTCACGAGAGGACGGCGACCATGGCCACGACCGGACCGCTGGACACGACCTTCACCGCAGAACTGCTCAAGAGCCCCAGCAAGGGCGGCTGGACGTACGTGCAGATGGACGGCTCCGCCGAGTTCTTCGGCACCCGCGGCCTGGTCAAGGTGCGGGGCACCGTCGACGGCCACCCGTTCTCCAGCTCCTTCATGGCGCTGGGCGACGGCACGCACAAACTGCCGGTGCGCAACGATGTGCGACGCGCGATCGGCAAGGAGCCGGGGGACACGGTGACCGTGCACCTGTCCGAGCGCATCGGCTGACGCCGTCCCCCCCGGGGGGGCGGCCGGGGAGGAGAACGAGGCATGGGTGGCTACCGCGGCCAGGACGACACCGACGCGCAGGAGGCCTCGGGGCTGCTCGAGCCCGAGGACGTCCTGGAGGACGACTCGTACGGCGACGTGCTCGACCGCGGCTACTCGCCGCGCGACACCGCGGTGGCGTCCACGGACTTCGGCATGACCCAGGCCGAGGAGGAGGCGGGGGAGAGCCTCGACGGCCGGCTCGCCCGCGAGCTGCCCGACGGGCCGGCCGAGGACGACGGTGACGGTCTCGGCGACGTCGTCGGCACCGACGGGGAGCTGCGCGACGACGAGGTGGGCGACGACCGGGCCGGGCGGCTCGCGGCCGGCGACGACGGGTACGGCGACGACGAGGCCGAGCTGTGGGCCGAGGACGAGGGGATCGACGGCGCCGGCGCGTCGGCCGAGGAGGCCGCCGTCCACGTCGTCCGCGACGACGAGCGCTGGTGACCCGGCGCCGGGTCTCCCTCTACTCGCTCGGCGGCACGATCGCCTCGGTGCCGGGCGGCGGCACGGGAGTGGCGCCGCGGCTGGGCGCCGCGGAGCTGCTCGCGGCCGTGCCCGGCCTGGCCGACGTCGCGCGGGTCGACCCGGTGGCGTTCCGGCAGGTGCCGTCCGGGGAGCTGACGCTGGACGACGCCGTGGGCCTGGCCGCCGCGCTCGCGGCCGACGACGCCGACGGGGTGGTCGTCGTCCAGGGCACCGACACCCTGGAGGAGATCGCCTTCGCCCTCGACCTGCTCGTGCGCGGCGAGCGGCCGATGGTGCTGACCGGCGCCATGCGCCACCCGGGGCTGCCGGGTGCCGACGGCCCGGCGAACGTGCACGCCGCGGTGACGGTGGCGGCCGACCCGGCGGCGGCGGGGCTGGGTGCGCTCGTGGTCGCCGCCGACGAGGTCCACGCGGCCCGCTTCGTCCGCAAGGCGCACGCGCAGCGCACCGGGGCCTTCACCTCCCTGACGGCCGGGCCGGTCGGCTGGGTGGCCGAGGGGCGCTGCCGCATCGCGCTGCGGCCGCCGCCCCTGCCGCCGGTGGTCGACCCGGCGCCCGGGCCGGTGCCGCCGGTCGCGCTCGTGACCGCGACAGCGGGCGACGACGGCCGGCTGCTCGGTGCCACGCGCGCGGCCGGCTACGCCGGGCTGGTCGTGGCCGGGTTCGGCGGCGGGCACGTGCCGTCGTCCTGGGTGCCGGCGCTGACGGCGCTGGCCGCGGAGGTCCCGGTGGTGCTCGCCGGGCGGACCGGCGCCGGTGAGGTGCTGCGCTCGACCTACGGCTTCGCCGGGTCGGAGACCGACCTGCTGGCCTGTGGGCTGGTCCCGGCCGGGTTCCTCGACGGGCCGAAGGCCCGGGTGCTGCTGTCCCTGGTGCTCGCCTGCGGCGGCGACCCCGCGGCGGCGTTCGCGCGGGTGGCGCAGCCGTAGGGCGGGTCAGGCGGCCTGGAGCCGGGTGGACGGCGTCCCGCCGGTCATGGCGAACCGCTGCTCCAGCAGCTCGTTCACCGTCGCCTCCGCCTGCTCGCAGGCGGTGACGACCTCACCGCAGGGGTCGAGGTAGAACCGCGCGCGGGCGACGTTGAGGTCGGTGTAGGCGGTCACGATGCGGCGGTCGAGGTCGGAGACCTGGTCAGCAACGGTCGGCATGGAGGCACTTCCAGGAGGCGGAGCGTCGGCGCGTTGGTTCGACCGGTCGCGTGGCCTTCCACTACCCCGGTGGGGGGCGTCTCAGACCTCGTGGACGTCGAAGGTGCGCGACGGCGCCGCGAACTCCTCCTGCGCGGCCACGAGCAGGATCTCCCGGGAGCCCGCCGCCTCGGTGCGCGCGAGCAGCCCGAACACCGAGGCGGCCGCGCGGCCCAGCGCCTCGGCGGCCGAGCGGGTCTCCAGCCACGACGCCAGGAACAGCGCGGCGATCGCGTCGCCGGCCCCGTTGACCGAGACGCCCAGCCGCGGGGTGCGCACCCGGAAGTGCCGGCCGCCCTCCGACGCCAACAGGTCGACCGCGTCGTCGGGGGTGTCGTCGGTGACCAGCGACGTCGTGAGCACGACCCGCGGGCCGAGCGCCTGCACCGCGGCGACGGCGTCCTCGACCTCGGCGAGCGTGCGGGTCGTCGTCCCGGCGAGCAGGTCGAGCTCGAAGTGGTTGGGGGTGACCAGGTCGGCGGCCGGGACGGCGACCTCCCGCAGCAGCTCCTCGATGCCCGGCCGCACGAACACCCCGCGGCCGACGTCGCCGATCACCGGGTCGCAGCAGTAGACCGCGGCCGGGTTGGCGGCCCGCACCCTCTGCACGGTCTGGACGACGGCGTGCCCGATGTCGGCCGAGCCGAGGTAGCCGGAGAGGACGGCGTCGCACGTGCCGAGGACGCCGCGCTCGGCGATGCCCTCGACGATCTCCTCGACCGCCTGGCCGTCGAACACCCGCCCGCGCCACTGGCCGTAGCCGGTGTGGTTGGAGAACTGGACGGTGTGCACCGGCCACACCTCGATGCCCAGGCGCTGCAGCGGGAAGACGGCCGACGAGTTGCCCACGTGGCCGTAGGCGACGTGCGACTGGATGGAGAGGACCGCGGTCACAGCCGGACACGGTGGCACACGGCACTACCCCTGCTGCCGGGCCCCCTTCGCGATCGAGGACAGGGCGGCCGCGATGTCGGCCTCGGCGCGGGCGCGGTCCATGCCCAGGCCGGCCAGGACGCCGGTGCCGTCCTCGGCGTCGAGCAGGGCCAGCAGGACGTGCTCGGTGCCGATGTAGTTGTGCCCGAGGCGCAGCGCCTCGCGGAACGTGCCCTCGAGCACCGACTTGGCGTGGTCGTCGAACGGCACCATCTCCGGCACCTCCGCCACCGCCGGGCCGAGCGTGCGCTCCGCGACCTCGCGGACCCGGTCCGGCGCGAGCCCCTGGGCCACGATCGCCCTGGCCGCCAGGCCCTCGGGCTCCGACAGCAGGCCGAGCACCAGGTGGCCCGCGGTGATCCGGTCGTGGCGGCGCGCCTTGGCCTCGTCCTGCGCCGTGACGACGACGTTGCGGGCGCGCGGGGTGAAGCGGCCGAACCCGGCGCTCGGGTCGAGCGCGGCGGTCTCGGCGCCCGCGCGCTGCACGAACCGCTTCTGGGCCGCCTGCTTGGTGACGCCCATGCTGGCGCCGATCTCGGTCCACGAGGCGCCGGTGCGGCGGGCGCGGTCGACGAAGTGGCCGATGAGCGAGTCGGCGACCTCGCCGATGTGGTCGGCCAGCAGGACGGCGTCGGTCAGCTGCTCGAGCGGGTCCTGGTGGGCGCTGGTGATCGTCGCGATGAGGTCGTCCAGGCGGACGGCCTGGGACAACGGCGCGGGCTGGGTCATGTCGTCAACCGTAGGTTGACGTTCCGGCACCGTCAACCACCGGTTGACGATGACCCGCCGACCGGGTGCGGGTCCACACCCCCCATGCCTCGTCCAGCGATGCGGGCGGGAGCTCGACCTCCGGCTCACCCACCCCCGGACGGCGTGACCTCCAGCCGGGCGGCGAGGCCGTCGAGCCCGCCGCGGATCATCGCCCCGTAGCCGTCGTCGGGCAGGGCGCCGGCCGCCGCCCGGCCGCGCTCGAGGTGGTGCCGGGCGGCGTCGAGGTCGCCGAGCTTGCGGTGCGCCTCGCCGAGGTTGAGGTGCAGCGAGGGGTGGAACGCGGCGACCGCCGAGGTGACCCCGGCCGCGGCGGCCCGCTCGTCGGTCACGGCGTCGGCGGCCGCCAGTGCCCGCTCGTCCCAGGCGAGCTCCGCGCGCGGATCGTCCTGGACGTCGGCGGCGTGGTGGGCCGCGGCCACCCGGTGCAGGGGGTCGCCGGCGGGCCCGAGCTCGTCCCAGATCGCGGTGAACTCGGCACGGGCGGCCGCGCGGTCGGTGGCGCCCAGTTCGACGGCGGACCCGATGCGGGCCAGGACGGGGTCGGGAGAGGTCACGGCGGGCACGCTAGGGAGACCCACCGTCAGTTCTGCAGCAGCCGGCGGACCTCGGCGACGCCGGCCAGCGCCCGCTCCGGGTCGGCGGCGCGGGGGATGAGGTTGAAGCTGCGGCAGCCGGCCTCGACGTAGGGCGCGAGGAACGCGGCGACGTCCTCGGGGCTGCCGGCCGGCGAGTAGCGGGCGAACGCGTCGAAGGGCAGCTGGTAGAGCTGCTCCATGGCGCGGGCCAGCGGCGGCGTCGCGTCCCCGGCATCGGCGCCGAACCCGCACCACACCTGCAGCCCGTGCCGCCAGGCGACCTCGCCCCGCCCGTCGGCCGCGGCGAGCTGCGCCACCTGCTCGGTCACCTGGGCGTAGCGGCGGGCGGACACCCAGATGCCGAGCCAGCCGTCGCCGAGGCGCGCGGCCCGCCGGACGCCGGCCTCCGACCGCCCGCCCACGACCACCGGCACGTCCCAGGGCGGCAGCACCCGCGCGTCGACCACCGGGAAGCACGGCCCCTCGCTGGTCACCGCCGCGCCGGTCGAGAGCCGGCGCAGCAGCTGCAGGGCCTCGTCGGTGCGCCGGCCGCGGGTGGCTGGGTCCACCCCGCACACCTCGAACTCGTGGCGGTCCTCCCCGCCGATGCCCACGCCGAGCACCAGCCGGCCCGGCGCGAGCGCCGCCAGGTCCGAGAGCTGGCGCGCGACGACCACGGGGTGGCGCAGCGCGAGCAGGTAGACGCCGATGTGCACCGGCAGCCGCTCGGTCAGCGCGAGCAGGTGCGCGGCCTGGAGCAGGCCGTCGAAGCCGTGCCCGCCGAAGAAGCTGACGTGGTCGCCGATCGCCAGGTGGTCGACCCCGGCGTCCTCCAGCGCGGCCACCATCGCGCGCCGGGCGGGGAGCGAGGCGCCGGAGAAGTCGGGGAGCATCGTGCCGACGGCGACGGTCATGGGCTGCAGTCTGGAGCGGCGGACGGAGTCGTGGAACCCTGCGGCGGGTGACGGACCTGCGCACCCTGTTCACCGACGTCGCCGAGCGCGCAGCGGCCTACCGGGCGGGCCTCGCCGACGGTCCCGTGGCGCCGCCGCCGGAGGCCGCGGCCAGGGTGCGGACGGCCCTCGGCGCCCTGCCCGACGGGCCGGCCGACCCGGCGGACGTCGTGCGCGACCTGGTCGCCGCGATCGAGCCCGGGCTGGTGGCGACGGCGGGGCCGCGGTTCTTCGGCTTCGTCATCGGCGGCGCCCTGCCGGCGGCGACGGCGGCCGACATGCTGGCCGCCGCCTGGGACCAGCCGGCCTTCAACGCGGTGAGCTCGCCCGCGGCCGCGGTGGCCGAGGAGGTCGCCGGCGGCTGGCTGGCCGACCTGCTCGGGCTGCCGCCGTCGGCGTCGGTCGGTTTCGTGACCGGCGCGCAGGGCGCCAACACCGTGGGGCTCGCCGCCGCGCGGCACCGCGTCCTCGCCGACGCCGGGTGGGACGTCGAGCGGGACGGCCTGGCCGGTGCCCCGCCGGTGCGGGTGGTCGCCTCGGTGGAGCGGCACGTGACGGTCGACCGGTCGCTGCGGCTGCTCGGCCTGGGCACCGGCGCGGTGGTCCCGGTGGACGCCGACGCGCAGGGCCGGATCGACGTCGACGCACTGGCGCGCACGCTCGCGGACCTGCCCGCGGGGCCCACGGTGGTCGGCCTGCAGGCGGGCAACGTGAACACCGGCGCCTGCGACGACCTCGCCGCCGCCGTCGACGTGGCGCACCGGCACCGGGCGTGGGTGCACGTGGACGGCGCCTTCGGCCTCTGGGCCGCGGCCAGCCCGGCGACCCGGCACCTCGTGGCCGGGGTCGAGGGCGCCGACTCCTGGGGGACCGACGGGCACAAGTGGCTCAACGTGCCCTACGACAGCGGGTACGCCTTCTGCGCCGACCCGGCCGCCCACCGGGCGGCGATGTGGTTCACCGCCCCCTACCTCACCGGCCAGGGCGAGGGCGCCGTCCGCCACCCGGCGGACTTCGTGCCCGAGTCGTCCCGGCGGGCCCGCGGCTTCGCCACCTGGGCGGCGCTGCGCGAGCTGGGCCGGTCGGGCGTCGCGGGCGTCGTCGAGCAGTGCTGCGCCCGGGCCCGCCGGTTCGCCGAGCGGCTGTCGTCGCTGGACGGGGTCACGGTCGTCAACGACGTCGTCCTCAACCAGGTGCTGGTCCGGTTCGGCGACGACGGCGCCGCCACCGACGCGGTGGTCGCCGAGGTCCAGCGGTCGGGGGAGTGCTGGACCGGGGCGACCACCTGGCGCGGCACCCGGCTGATGCGGATCTCGGTGTCGAGCGCCGCCACGACGGAGGACGACGTCGACCGGTCCGTCGCCGCGATCGCCGGCGCCTGGCGCGCGCTCGGCGGCGGGTGAGCCGCGCTGCGGACCTCAGCGGCGGGTGAGCAGGGACGTGATCTCGTGCGCCGACTCGAGCGTCGGGGCGTCGGCGATGAGCTGGCGCAGGGCGCGCTCGTCGCGGAGCATCCGGCGGGTCGCGCGGGCGCGGGACATGCGGTCGTGCAGGCGGGACATGGCGGTTTCCTCTCGGGTGGTCAGCCGACCGCGACGGCCGGCGCGGGGGAGTCGATGCGGCTGCGCACCGTGAAGACGCCGTCGTCCTCGTCGAACGCGGCGCCGGGCAGCAGCCGGCGGATCAGGCGCAGCATCCGGTCGTTGTCGGCCTGGACGGTGGCGGTCAGCTCGCGCACGCCGCGGCGGGCGGCGAGCTCGGTGAGGTCGCGCAGCAGCTGCCGGCCCACGCCGACGCCCTGCCAGGCGTCCTCCACGACCACGGCGAACTCGGCCGACGCCGGGTCGGTGGGGGAGCGGTCGTAGCGGGCGACGCCGACCACCTCGCCGCCGACCTCGGCGACCACGGCCTCGCGGGCGTCGTGGTCGACCTGCACCAGGTGGCGCACGAAGGACATAGGGAACCGGTGCACCGGCGCGTGGAAGCGGCGGTACCGGGTCTCGGGCGACAGCCGCGGCCACAGCCGCAGGAACAGGGGCAGGTCGTCGGGCTGCACGGGCCGGGTCGCCACCGCGATCTCCATCGGGACCTCCTGAGTTCGTGTGACGAACTCTGCTCCTCCTTTCGGGGTTCGTCAAGTGAACTCAGGGGTTCTATGCTGGAGGCGTGAGCGAGCTGCTGCTGGACCGGTCCCGGTGCTCGGTCGCCGGGACGCTGGCCGTCGTCGGAGAGAAGTGGAGCCTGCTGGTGCTCCGCGAGGCGTTCCTCGGCGTCCGCCGGTTCGCCGACTTCCAGCGCATCCTGGGCGCGCCGCGGGCGGTGCTCACCGACCGGCTGGCCACGCTCGTCGACCAGGGGATCCTGAAGCGGGTCCCCTACCAGGCCGAGGGCGAGCGGCAGCGCCACGAGTACCGGCTGACCCGCAAGGGGATCGACCTCTACCCGACGCTCGTCGCGCTCATGGAGTGGGGCGACCGCTGGCTCGACGACGGCCCCGGGATGATGGAGCTGCGGCACCGCGACTGCGGCGCCCCGGTCCACCTGGCGCTGACGTGCGAGGACGGGCACGTCCTCGACAGCGCCCGCGACGTCACCCCGCGGCCGCGCGACTGACCGTTACAGCGAGCGCCAGCGGCGGCCCTCCCGGCTGATCAGCGCCGCCGCCTCCGTCGGCCCCCACGTCGACGCCTGGTAGAGCGGGATCGGGTGCGGGTCCTGGCTCCAGTACTGCAGCACCGGGTCGACGATCTTCCACGAGCGGCTGACCTCGTCGGCGCGGATGAACAGCGTCGGGTCGCCGATGAGCGCGTCGAGGATGACCCGCTCGTAGGCGTCGATGGACTGCTGCTCGAAGCTCTCGTAGGAGAAGTCCATGGAGGCCTTCTGCACCCGGAACGCGTGCCCGGGCACCTTGGCGCCGAAGCGCAGCGAGAGCCCCTCGTCCGGCTGCACCCGCACGATGAGCGCGTCGGGCTCGATGTCGCCCTTCGTCCCCGGGAACAGCGGCAGCTGCGGCGGCCGGTGGAACTCCATCGCGACCTCGGTGACCCGCGCCGGCAGCCGCTTGCCGGTGCGCACGTAGACCGGCACCTCGTTCCACCGCCAGTTCGCCACCTCCAGCCGCATCGCCACGAAGGTCTCGGTGGAGCTCAGCGGGTCGACGCCGGGCTCCTCCCGGTAGCCGGGCATGAGCTCCTCGCGGGTGCCGCCGCGGGTGTACTGGCCGCGCACCGCCCTCGTGGCGATCTCGGCCTCGGTCTCCAGCGGCCGGATGGCGCGCAGCAGCTTGACCTTCTCGTCGCGGATCGCCTCCGGGTGGAAGGACGTCGGCGGCTCCATGAGGAACAGCGACAGCACCTGCAGCACGTGGTTCTGCACGATGTCGCGCATCGCGCCGGTCGTCTCGTAGAAGCCGCCCCGCTCGCCCACGCCGAGGGTCTCGGCGACGGTGATCTGCACGTTGTCGACCCAGGTGCGGTTCCAGATCGGCTCGAAGATCGAGTTGGCGAAGCGCAGCGCCAGCAGGTTCTGCACCGTCTCCTTGGCCAGGTAGTGGTCGATCCGGAAGATCTGCTCCTCGGTGAACGCCGTCGACAGGTCGGCGTAGAGGTCGCGGGCGCTGTCCTCGTCCCACCCGAACGGCTTCTCGATCACCGCGCGGACGAACGCCTCGCCCTCGGGGACCGACAGCCCCGCCTTGCCCAGGCTCAGCGCGATCGGCCCGAACAGGCGCGGCGGGGTGGAGAAGTAGTAGACGCGGTTGCCCGCCGTCCCGGCCGTGCGGTCGCACTCGCCGAGCACCTCGGCCAGCCGGCCGTAGGTCGCCGGGTCGTCGTAGCCGCCGTGCACGTACCGCGCGCCGGCGAGCAGCCCGGCCCAGCGCGGGTTGTCGGTCGCCCCGACCTTGTCCCGGCAGTAGGCGGTGAACTCGTCGTCGGTCATCGGCGTGCGGGCCACCCCGATGAGCGACACCTCCTCGGGCAGCGCGCCGTAGGCGGCGAGCCGCTCGAGCGCCGGGAGCAGCTTGCGGGCGGTCAGGTCACCGGACGCGCCGAAGATGACGAGGGCGCAGGGCGGGGAGCGGCGCTCGAGGTCGCTGGACATGGGCGGAGTCTCTACCGTGCCGGCGTGGTTGTGGGAGGTTTCCGGTGACGGGACGGCGCGCCGCCCTGCTGGCCGGGGGGACGGCGGCCGCGCTGGCGGTGGGCGCGGTCCGGCAGTCACCGCTGCTGGCGCGCCTCCTGGCCCGGACGTCGCGGCGGGTGCTGTTCGCCGTCCCGACCGGGCAGCGGCGGGTGGCGCTCACCTTCGACGACGGCCCGCACCCGCGGCTGACCCCGGCGCTGGCCTCCGTCCTGGCGCGGCACGGCGCCCGCGCGACGTTCTTCGCGCTCGGTGCGCGGGCCGAGGAGCACCCCGAGGTGGTGACCGCGCTGGTGCGTGCCGGCCACGAGGTGGCCAACCACCTGTGGGAGGACCGCCCCAGCGTGCTGCTGCGCGGCGCCGAGTTCCGGCTGCACCTGCGGGCCACCGACGCGGTGCTGCGCCGGTGCGGCGCGCGGCCGGGGTTCGTGCGGCCGGGCTCGGGCTGGGTCCGCCCGGGCATGGTCCGGACGGCGCGGGAGGTCGGGTACCGCCTGGCCCTGGGCAGCGTCGCCGTCCGCGACCTCGAGGTGCGCGACCTCGACCGCGAGCTGGCGTTCGTGCTGCGCCGGCTGCGGCCCGGCGCCGTCGTCGTCCTGCACGAGGGCTACGACGAGCGGTCCCGCGTGGTGCCGCTGACCGAGCGGCTGCTGCCGGAGCTGGCCCGCCGCGGCTACCGCGCGGTCACCCTGTCGGAGCTGGCCGCGGACGGGGCACGATGACGCATGGCCTTCGACGTCGACCGGCTGCTGCGCCTGTGGACCGAGCCCCTGCCGGACGACGAGGACGCCGCGCAGGACGCCTTCCGCGCCCTCTACACCGACCCGGTGCAGGTGAACGGGGCGGCGGTGTCGGCGGCCGACCTCGTCCGGCGGGCTCGGGCGCTGCAGGCGGTCTTCGACCGGCCCGAGCGCGAGGTGCTGGACGTCGCCCGGGCCGACGGCAAGGTCGCCGTGGCCTTCCGGCTCAGCGGCCGCCAGGTGGGGCCGCTCGCCACCGCAGCGGGCGTGCTGGCGCCCACCGGCCGGCACCTGGAGCTGCGGGCGATCGACCTCCTGTCGCTGCGGGACGGCCGGATCAGCGCGATCTGGACGGCTGCCGACGAGCTGGGCGCGCTGGCCGCGCTCGACGCGGTCCGGCTGTCGCCGGCCTAGCCGGGGACGGGGGCCAGCGCCGTGCGGCAGCGGGCGGCGTCGAAGGGCTGCCCCGTGCTGTCGAACAGCGCCGCGGCGGACGTGAGCAGCCGCGAGGCCTCGACCGGCCGCAGCTCCGCCGCCGCCAGCGCGCCGCGGACCTCGATCAGCGCCGCCTCCCAGGCCGTGCCCTCCCAGTGCGAGCCGCTGGCCTCGGCCACGGCGAGCCACCGGCGCGCGCCCGGGAGGTCCCCGACGGCGGCGCGGGCTCGTGCGGCCGGCGCGGCCAGCATGATCGCGCAGAAGCCGCACTGGTCGTCGCTGTTGGGTCCGAGGGTGGCCTCGGCCCGGTCGACCACGGCGACGGCGGCCTCGGCGTCGCCGGCGGCGTCGATCATCGTGCCGTAGATCCGGGGCAGCAGGCACTGGCCGATGATCGACCAGCGGGCCAGCGGCACCGCCCGGTGCAGCAGCGGGCCGGCCCGCGCCGCGTCGCCGCGGTGCAGGTGCACCTCGGCCAGCCGCTGCAGGGCGTGCGCCTCGCCCCCGGGCGCCTCGAGGGCGTGGTGCAGGTCGGCCGCCTCGGTGAGCTCCCGCTCGGCGAGGTCGAGGTCGCCCTTGAGCAGGGCGGCCTCGCCGCGCAGCGCCACCGCGAACGCGACCGCCCGGGCCACGCCCGCCCGCTCCGCGGTGCGCCGGAGGTCGGCGGCCAGCTCGAGGACCTCGTCGTAGGGCGTCGGCCCGTACAGCAGGTACTCCGCGACGCACAGGTGCGAGTCGAAGAGCTCGATCGCGAACTGCGGCCGCGAGACCCCGACCCGCAGCTCGGAGCGCAGCCGCTGGAACCACTCGCCGCGGTGGTGGGCGAGCAGGCCCTGCAGCGCCACGACGTCGAACACCCGGCCGTCGACCGGGGCGCCGAGGGCCAGCCGGCGGCGGGCCTCGTCCACCGCGTCGGCGGCGGCGGCGAAGTCGCGGCGGTAGTAGGCCAGGTGCGCCCGGGCGACCAGGAGGTCGCCGTCGTTGCTGCTGCCGTCGGGCTGCAGGCCCTCGATCGCCGCCGCGGCGGTGTCGAGGTCACCGTGCCGCGTGGCCGCCCGGGCCAGCCGCGTGCGCACCCGCGCCCGCAGCCCCTCGGTCGTGACCGCCGCCAGCGCCTCCCGGTAGGCGTCGACGGCGGCCAGGTCGCCGCAGGAGCTCAGCAGGTCCGCGCGCAGCGCCAGCAGCCGGCCGGCGTTCTCGCCGGTGGCCGCCGCGCGCACCCGGTCCAGGGTCGCCAGCGCGTCGCGGTAGGCGCCGAGCGCCGCCTCGGTCTCGGCCGCCTGCAGCACCCACGGCACGGCCTCGGCGGTGGCGCCGGCCTGCACGAGGTGGTGGCCGATCCGGCCGGGAGAGCGGCCGAGCCGCTGCAGCGCCCGCGCGGCCGCCCGGTGCGCGCCCCGCCGGCCGCCGCGGCCGGCGAACCGGTCGAGCAGCGCCTCGCGGTGCAGGGCGTGCGCGAAGGAGAACCCCGTGGCCGTGCGCCGCAGCAGCCGGGCGGCGACCGCGGCGTCGAGGACGGCGTAGGCCTCGTCGTCGCCGAGCCCGGTCAACTCGACGAACTCGTCGGTGTCGAACGACGGCCCGAGGACGGCGACCGGCGCGACCGCCCGCAGCACCTCCACCGGGACCCCGGGCGGCAGCACCGCGTGCCCCGGCGCCGCGGACGGGTCGGCGGCCACCGCCCGCGCCCCCTCGACGACGCCGAAGGGCAGCCCGCCGGCGGCGGCCGCCACCGCCTGCAGCGCCGGCACCGGGACCGACGGGGCGTGCCGGCGGGCCAGCGCGACCGCGTCCGCCGGGGACAGCGGCACCAGGTCCAGCGTGCCGGCGTTCCCGCGGCCGAGCAGCGAGCCGCGGACGTCGGCGAGCACCCCGGCGGGGACCGGCCGCGCGCCGACGACGACGGCCACCCGGTCGCCCACCGTGGCCCGGCTGAGGAAGTGCAGCAGCCGCAGGCTGGCCTCGTCGGCCTCGTGCGCGTCGTCGACGACCAGCACCGCGCCGGCGCCGGCGGCGGCCAGCCGCAGCAGCTCGGCCGCGGCGATGAACAGCCGCTGGTGGCCGCCGACGCCGTTCCACCCGCCCTCCCGGCCGGACAGCGCCCGCTCGATCTCCTGCCGCATCGCGTCGTCGAGGCCGTCGAGGAGGGCCGGGTGCCGGCGGGACAGGTCGGCCAGCGCCTCCAGCACCGGTGCGTACGGCCAGGCGCCGTCGAGGCGCGCGGCCAGCCCCGTGCCCACCCGCATGCCGGCGTCGGTGGCCTCGGCCTCCAGCGCCGCGAGCAGGCTCGTCTTGCCGACGCCCGCCGGTCCGGAGACGAACAGCACCCGGCCGGTGCCCTGCCGCACCCGGGCCAGCAGTGCCCGCACCCGCGCGAGCTCCTCGTCGCGGCCCACCAGGTCGCCGGGCCGCGGCTCCCGCGCGGCCAGCAGCGAGGTGCGCAGCCGGGCGGCGGCGGGGGAGAGGTCGACCCCGAGCTCGGTGCGCAGCGCGCGCTCGAGCCGCTCGAACTGGCGCAGCGCCGCCGCCCGGTCGCCCTGCGCGGCCAGCCGGCGGGCGAGCTCCACGTGGGCCTGCTCGTCGGCCGGCTCGAGGGCGGCCACGTCGTCCCACCGGCGGGCCAGCCGGAGCACATCCAGGCGCAGCAGCCGCAGCCGGTCGCGCGGCTCGGCGGCCCACTCCTCGTACGGGTCGTCGGGCAGCAGCTCCCCGGTCCAGGCGTCGGCGGCGGTCGCGGCGAGGCCGGCGTCGCGGGCGGCCAGGGCGCGGCGGGCCCGCTCCTCCACGGCGACGGCGTCCACCACGACCTCGCCGTCGGGCCACAGCGCCACCAGCTCGCCGGCCAGCACCAGCGATCCCGCGTCGACCATCCAGCGCCGGGCGTAGTGGGCCGCCTTGTGCAGCCGCGGCGCCGCCTCGGCGGGGTCGGTGCCGGGCCACAGCGCGGCCAGCACCTGCTCGCGGTGCAGCCGGCGCCCGGGGGCGAGCGCGAGCAGCTTCACCAGCGACGCGGCGGAGCGCCGGCGCCACCCGCCGTCGGGCAGGGCACCGCCGTCCACGCTCACCCCGAACCCGCCGAGCAGCCGGACGCGGACCTCGTGGGCGCTCATCGGACCACCCCCGCGGCGGACCCTAGACCGCCTCGGCGAGCGGGTGGAGCCCCTCCAGCAGCTCGACCTCGTCGGTCATCGCCGAGGACATCTCCATGAGCAGCTCGCGCACCGTCGCGAGGTCCCAGTCGTGCGCGGCGATCCGCTCGACGACGTGCAGCATCGGCAGCGACAGCGCGTCGCGGCAGGACGCGTAGCCGGCCAGCGCCTCGGTGCGCGCCCGGCCCGGCCGGGGGGCGGCGAGCACCGCCCGCGACAGCAGCTCGGCGTCGCGCAGGGCCGCGGTCATGCCGTGGGTCGACAGCGGGTCCTTCCAGTAGCCGGCGTCGCCGACCAGCGCCCACCCCGGCCCGTACGGCACCCGGAGGTGCCCCGGCGTGCCGCGCACGTGCCGCACCCGCCCGACCGGGGTGGCCGCGGCCAGCGCCGGCCCCAGCGGGCTCACCGAGGCCAGGGCGCGGAGCGCACCGGCCGGTCCGTGCGCGCCCACCAGCGGCCGCACCGCGTGCGGCTGCCCGCCGGCGAAGACGCAGGTGAGACCGTCGTTGGTGGGGATGGCGCCGACGCTGGCGCCGGGCCCGTACAGCCACCGGTAGCCGTCCTGCGGCAGGCCCGCGACGTAGCCGTAGACGACCTCGGTCGCCGCGCGGCCGGTGAAGCGGTACGGCGCGGTCACCTGCTCGGCGACCAGCGATGCGCGGCCGTCGGCGCCGATCACCAGCGGGGCGCGCTCCTCGCGCACCCGGCCGTCGTGGTCGCGCAGGACGACGCCGGTGACCCGGCCGTCCGGACCGCGCAGCAGCCCCGTCGCGGAGGTGCCGAAGCGGAAGGTGGCACCGGCGGCCACGGCGGCGTCGACCAGGATCGCGTCGAGCACCGTGCGCCGCGGGGCGTAGAGGGCGTCGACGCCGGAGCTCGGCCGCACCGAGACGGTGACCTCCTCCTCGCCGTAGCCGAAGTGGATCCGCCGGATCGGCGGCGTGCCCGCCGAGCGGACGGCGTCGAGCAGGCCCCACCGCACCAGCTGCAGCACGCCGGCGCGCATGAGGGCGTGGGTCGAGACGGTGTCGCTGCCGCTGCGGGCGCGGTCGACGCAGAGCACGCGCATCCCGCCGCGGGCCAGCAGCATCGCCGTCGAGGCCCCGGCGACCCGGGCGCCGACGACGATCGCGTCCCACGGGGCGGTCACGCCGCCGCTCCCAGGGAGGGCCGGGCGGCGCCCAGCGAGCCGAGGATCCGGCCGACGACGGCGCCGGCGTCGTGCCGCACGCCGTCGAGGAAGGTGGAGTTGCGCCGCGTCTGCCGGCGCATGCCGACGACGTGCAGCCCGGGGGCGGCGGTGCTGCCGGCGACGTGCCGGATCTCGCCTGCCGCGTCCAGCACCGGCACGTGCAGCCACGGGTAGTCGCGGCGGTAGCCGGTCGCCCAGACCACCGAGCCGATCCCGGCGGCGGCCAGGTCGAGCTCCCGCGGGGCCCCGTCGGTGCGGGCCGGGGCGAACCCGGGCGGGACCGGGTCGACCTCGTCGTCCAGGCCGACGGCGCGGGCGTAGGCGTCGACGCGGCGCAGCAGCGCGGTCAGGCGGACGTCGGCCGTGGTCGTCGTCGTGGGCAGGTCGTCGGCGAAGGTGACCCGGGTGCCGTCGGCGGCGGTGAGCCGCCCGGCGAGCTCGACCCCGCGGTCCTGCAGCGACGGCAGGTCGACGTCGCGCCGGTCGAGGCGGCCGGCCAGCTGCAGCGACGGATCGGACGGGCCGGGGGCGACGTGCACCCGGATCCGCTGGTCGAAGACGCCCATCGAGGTCAGCCACCACAGCACGTCCATCCCGCGGTAGTCGCGCGGCAGGCGGGTGTGCGTGCCGACCGAGAGGACGACGCGGCGTCCGGTCGCGGCCAGCTCGTCGGCCAGCTGGACACCGGAGGCCGAGGCACCGACCACCAGGACGCCGCCGCCGGGCAGCGACCCCGGGTCGCGGTAGGTACCCGCGGTCTCCTGGGCGACGCGCCGGTCCAGGCCGGCCGCGACGGCCGGGACGGCCGGGCGGTCGCACCAGCCGGTCGCCACGACGACGGAGCCGGCGGTCCAGCTCCCGGCGGTGGTGTCGACGCGGTAGCCGCCGGGCGCCGGGCGCACCGACTCGAGCTCGGCGTCGCCCACCACCGGGGCGTCGAAGGAGGCCGCGTAGGCGGTCAGGTAGGAGACGACCTCGCGGGCCCGCATGTAGCCGTAGGGGTCGTCGCCGCGGTAGGACCAGCCGGGCAGCCGGCTCATCCAGTTGGGCGTGAGCAGCCGCAGCGAGGCCCAGGGGCGGGAGCGCCAGCGCTCGGCCGGCCGGCCGCGGTCGAGGACGACGTGGTCGACGCCCGCGTCGGTGAGCAGGCGGCTGACCGCGAGGCCGGCCTGGCCGGCGCCGAGGACGGCGACGTCCACGGTCGGGGCGGGGACGGAGGTCATGACGGGTCTCCAGGGAGGGGGCCGGCGGGCGGCCCGCCCGGGTCAGGGGGCGGGCCGGCCGGCGGGCGGGTGATCTCAGGGGGTGGTGACGTCGACCTGGACGTCGGTGCCGTTGCTCAGGACGTCGAAGACCGCCGACCGCCGGCGGGACTGCTCGACGAGCTCGGCCAGCTGCTCGGGGGTGGCGTCGCCCTCGACGGTGAAGTGCACCCGGATCTGCGAGTAGCCGTTCCGGACGCCCTGGTCGATGCCGAGGATGCCGAGCAGGTCGATGTCGCCCTCGACGGTCGACTCGACGCGGGTCAGGTCGACGCCGCGGGCGGAGGCGATGTTGGCCAGGCCCGAGGTCAGGCAGGCGGCGATCGCGTGGAGGAGGAACTCCACCGGGGTGGGGCCCTGGTTGGTGCCCACCAGCACCGCCGGGTGGTCGGCGTCGTAGGCGAAGGCCTCGGTGCGGCTGGCGTCCTCCTGGCCGGCGCCGTAGAAGCCCTGGATCGTGCTGCGGCTGTGGGTGCCGCGGATCCAGGTGTTGGTCGCGCGGAACTGGAAGTCGGCGAGCTGGGGGGCGCCCCTGACCGCGTCGAGGGTCGCGAACAGGGTGGGGACGTCGACACCGTTGCGGGCCGGGCGGCTCACGGTCGAGGTCATGTCGGGTGCTCCTTCGGGGAGTGGATCGGGACGCGGCAGACGCTAGGAACGCCGCCTTCCGCGGGCCTTCCGCGCTCCGGACGCGCCGGCCGCCGCCGCGGAAGGCCGGTGGAAGACCGCTCCCGGACGGTCTGCGCCATGACACGGACAGTGCTGGCGGTCTGGGCGCACCCGGACGACGAGGCGTACCTGGCGGCGGGCCTGCTGGCCTCGGCCGTCGCAGCAGGCGACCGCGTGGTGGTCGCGACCGCGACCCGCGGCGAGGAGGGGCTCGACGACCCGGCGGTGGCGGCGATCCGCTCCCGGGAGCTGACGGAGAGCCTGGCGGAGCTCGGGGTGCGCGAGCACCGCTGGCTGGCCGCACGGGTCCCGCTGCGGGACGGCCGGCTGGCCGCCGTCCCGCGGTCGGTGGGCACCGCGGCCGTCGCCGCGGTGGTGGACGACGTCCGCCCCGACCTGGTGGTGACCTTCGGTCCCGACGGGGTGACCGGGCACGCCGACCACCGCGCCGTCTCGGCCTGGACGACGGCCGCGGTGGGCGGGACCCCCGCGCGGCTCTGGCACACCGCGCTCACCGCGGAGTGGCTGGCGCGCTGGGGCGGGCTCTGCGCCGAGACCGACGTGTGGATGACCGGGCCCCCGGAGCCGGTGGCCGACCCCGACCACGAGGCCGTGCTGTCCGGCCGGCTGCTCGACCGGAAGATGGCGGCCCTGGTGGCGCACCGGTCGCAGACGGCAGGGTTGATCGCGCGGGTCGGCATGGACGTCTACCGCCAGTGGTGGCGCACCGAGACCTTCACCGAGGCCCGCGTCGTGCGGGAGGAGGCGGCGTGACATGCGCGTGGGGGACACCGCGAGCCGGACGCGCACGGTCCGGGCGGAGGACATCGAGCTGTTCACCGAGCTCACCGGCGACCGCAACCCGGTGCACTACGACCAGGAGCTCGCGGCGCGGTCGCGGTTCGGCGGGATCGTCGTCCAGGGCGGGGTGACCAGCGGCCTGCTCAACGCGCTGGTCGCCGAGGACCTGCCCGGCCCGGGCAGCGTCTTCCTCACCGTCACCTGGAACTTCCGCGTGGCGGTGCGGCCGGGCGACGTGCTCACCGCGACCGCCGAGGTGACGGCGCTGCGGGAGGACAAGCCGATCAGCACGCTGGCCACGACCATCACCAACCAGGACGGCGTCGTCGTCCTGGACGGCACCGCGGTGGTGTGGCGCGACCCTTTGGTGGCGGCCGCGGCTCAGGCCGGCTGAACCGCCGGCTCGGTCATCGCCAGCTCCACCGCCTCGTCCAGCGACAGCTGCGCCCCCTCGGCGGCCGCCCGCTCGAAGGCGGCGTCGCCGAGGGCCGCGCGCAGCGTCCGCACCACCCGCCGGTACTCGGGCCGGTCACTCGGCGCCCGGTCGTTGCCCAGCCCGCGCAGCGCCGCGTCCGCGGCCCCGACCAGCAGGGCGCCCCGCTCGGGCCGGCCCAGCGCGGCCTCCGGTCCGGCCACCTCGGCGAGGAGCCACGCCGCCACCAGCCGCCGCCCGGAGGACCAGCAGAGGTGGATCCCGCGGCGGTGCAGCACCCGCGCCTCCTCGTGGTCGCCGCGGTGCTCGGCCAGGTAGCCGAGGTTGGCCAGCAGCATGCTCTGCAGGATCCCGTCGCCGACCTCCGCGCTCAGCCGCAGCGCCTCCTCGTACGCCGTCCGCGCCAGGTCGTCGTCCCCGTGCACGCGGGTCAGCTCGCCGCGGATGGTCAGCACCTGCGCGGTGAGCCCGCCCTCACCCACGCGCCGGGCCAGCGCGATGCTCTCGTCCACCTGGCGCAGCGCCGCCGCGTACGCGGCCGGGTCGCCCACGAACGTCACCCCGGCGAGCCCCAGGGCGTAGGCGAGGTAGCGGTCGGGGCCGCAGCCGCGGAACAGCTCGGCCGCGGCCACGAGGTGCGTGCGGGCCCGGGGGACGTCGACGGTCCACCAGAGGAAGCCCTCGGCCAGGTGCAGCCGGGCGACGAGCGGGGCGTCGAGCGGGGCGTCGGGCCGGTCGGCGGCCTCGAGCAGGGCGCCCACCCAGGGGCGGCCCTCGTCGTGCCGTCCCTCCCGGTGCCAGTAGGTGCCCAGCTGCCCGGCGATGCGGGCGGCGGTCCGCAGGTCCCCGGCCGCGGTGGTGTCGGCCCGCGCGGCGCGGATCTCGGGCATCAGCTCGCCGACCCGGTCCAGCCACGCGTCGGGCGCCGTCCACCGGTGCGCGTCGAGCCCCTCGAGCACGTCGGCCACCCAGCGGGCCCGCCGCGCCCGCAGGTCGGCGGCCGCCTCCGCGGGCAGCAGCTCGCGGGCGCGCTCGCGGAGCAGCTCGAGCAGCCGGAACCGCGGCTCGCCGTCCGGGCCGGTGCCCCGCCGCACCAGGCTCTGGTCGACCAGGCGGCTCAGCGACGCCAGCACGTCCGGGGCGACGTCGGCGCACACCTGCTCGACCGCCGCCACCGGCACCGGGCCGGCGAAGACGCCGAGCGCGGCGAACAGCTCCCGCTCGGCCGCGCCGAGCAGCTGCAGGCTCCAGTCGACGGTCGCCGGGATGGTCAGCTGCCGCGGGTGGCTGTCCCGCGGGGCGCCGTCCGGTGACCCGAGCCGGGCGCCCAGCCGTGCGCGCAGCAGCGCGGGGGAGAGGGTGCGCACGTGGCCGGCGGCGAGCTCGATGGCCAGCGGCAGCCCGTCCACCTGCCGGCAGATCGCCACGACCTCGGGCAGGTGCGCGGCCAGGTCGAAGCCGGGGTCGACGGCCTCGGCGGCCTGCGCGAACAGCGCGACGGCCGGGGAGCCGGCGTCGTCGGCGGTCGCCAGCGGGGCGACGTCGTGCAGGCGCTCGCCGGCGATCCGCAGCCGCGCCCGGCTGGTGCACAGGAACCGCACGTCCGGCGCCGTCGCGGCCAGCCGGCCCACCACGGGGGCGGCGGCCAGCACGTGCTCGAAGTTGTCGAGCACGAGCAGCAGCTCGCGCCGGCGCAGCAGCTCGGCCAGCGCCCGCTCGGGGTCGCCGCCGGTGCCGACGTGCACCCCCAGCGCGCCGGCGACCAGGTCGGCGACCAGCCGCGGATCGCTCACGCGGGTCAGGTCGACGAAGACGGCCGGGACGCCGGTCGCCCCGGTGCGGGCGAGGGCGACCTCGGCGGCCAGCCGGGTCTTGCCCACCCCTCCGGGACCGACCAGCGTGACGACGCGGGACGTCTCCAGCAGCTCGAGCACGCGGTCCCGGTCGGCGTCCCGCCCGACGGTCGGCGTCGCGGGCAGGGGCACGGGGGTGGCGCGGGCCGGGCGCGGTCCGCCGTCCACGGGCAGCCGGAGCGCCTCGGCGCGCAGCGCCGCCGCCGCCCGGCCGGGCGCGGTGCCGAGCTCCCGCCGGAGCGTCTCCTCCAGGTGCTGCAGCCGGCGCAGCGCGTCCGCCCGGCGGCCGGCCGCGACGTGCTCGCGGACGACGTGCAGCGCGGCCTCCTCGTCGAGCGGGTCGGCGGCGGCGAGGTCGGCCCACCGCCCGGCCGCCCGCAGCAGCTCGAGGTGGCGCAGCCGCAGCCGGCGGCGCGGTTCCTCGGTCCAGGGCTCGTAGGCGTCGTCGGGCAGCAGGTCCCCGCGCCAGTGCCCGAGCGCCGTGTCGGCGTCGTCGGCCCGCTCGAACTCCTCGACGTCGACGGTCACCTCGACGCCCGGGAACAGCGAGACCGCGTCGTCGGCCAGGACGACGGCGTCCCGGGCGCCGAGCGCGCCGCGGGCGAAGTGCGCGGCCTTGTGCAGGCGGGGCAGCGCCTCGTCCACCAGCAGGTCGGGCCAGAGCGCGTCGACCACCTGCTCCCGGCGCAGCCGGTGCCCGGGGGCCAGCGCGAGCAGCTTGACCAGGGCCGAGGCGGAGCGGCGGCGCCAGTCCTCGGGGGCCACCGCCCGGCCGTCGACCACCACGCCGAAGCCGCCGAGCAGACGGACGGCGACCCGCATCGCGCCTCCCGGTCGAGGTGGTCGTGGGGTGCACCCTGCCGCGCCGGCCGGGGGGCGGTAAAGGGGTGCGCCCCACCGGGTGGCGGAACGCGATCGGGCGTACGGTCGGCGCACGACCGTTAAGGGGACGCCGGTGGCGCTGTCGAGCCGCATCGCTCCCGTCCGCGGGGTGCTGCGGACGGCCGCCGGGCTGGCCACCGGCGGCGCGGCGCTCGCGCTCGCCCCCGCCGTCGTCACCGCGGGGCTGCTCGGCGACACCGCGCGGGCCGGCGCGCGCACCGCCCGCTCCGTCGTCGAGTCCGCGACCCGCCGGGTCGGCACGGTCCTCACCGGCGCCGACCCGATGCCCGACGGGCACGTGCACTCCCTCGTCGACGCGGCCCGGGCGATGGTCGAGCCCCCGACCACCCGGCACACGCCGCGGGTGTGGGCCGACCGCGGGCACGTGCAGGTGGAGCTCTGCGCCCCGGCGGCCGAGGAGGCGCCGCAGGTGCGCCGCTCGCTGCGGCAGGCGCTGGAGAAGCTCGACGGCGTCTCGTGGGCCACGGTGAACGACGTCGCCGGCCGCGTGCTGGTCGCGATCGACGACCGCCGGGTGGGGGTGGGGGACGTCGTCGCGGTGGTGTCCGCCGTCGAGCAGGCCCGCGGGGCGAAGCAGCTCTACCCCCTGCGCGAGGACCACCCCGCCGACCTCGAGCCGGTGCTGGCCGCGTGGCTGAGCGCAGCGGTCGACGTGGCCGCCCTGGTCGTCGCCGCCACCGCGAAGCGGCTGCCGATCCCCGCGCTCACCCGGCACGCGACGCTCGCCGTGGCGCTGCTCGACAGCCAGGAGTGGATCAAGACCCGGCTCACCGACCGGGTCGGCCCGCTCGGCACCGACCTGGTCTTCACCGGCACCAGCGCGCTGCTGCACGCCATGACCCAGAGCCCGACCGTGCCCGCCCTCAACGCGGCGGCCGCGGTGCAGGAGGCGCTGGAGATGCGCGCCCGCCGGCAGGTGTGGCAGCGCCGCGAGCACGAGCTGTGCGGGCCCGGGCCCGAGCCGGCCGACGACGACGAGGTGCCCGCGCCGGGCCAGCGCCCGCGCCCGCTGCCGCCCGGCCCGATCGAGCGGTACAAGGCCCGCCTGGGCCCGACGGAGCTGGTCTCGGCGCTGGCGCTGCTGCCGCTCACCCGGCGCCCCGGGCGGTCGGCCGACCTGATGAAGGCGCTCACCCCCAAGGCGGCGTCCCAGGGGCGCGAGTCGTTCGCGGCCACGCTCGACCTGCTGCTGTGCCGCCGCGGCGTGCTGCCCATGGACGGCGCGGCGTACCGGCGGCTGGACCGGATCGACGCCGTCGTCGTCGACGGCGACGCGCTGTGCACCGGGCCGCCGGTGGTGCTGGACGCGACCACCGACGACCGGGCCGCGGCCGACGGCTGGGACGACGCCGCGGTGTGGTCGGCCGCCGCGCGCCTGCTGCGCGCCCCCGATGACGAGCAGGTCGCCCGCGACGGCCGGCCGCTGCGGCTGGGGCCGCCGCGCCCCGGCGAGCTGCCCGGCGGCGAGCGGCGCACCCTGCTCGAGGGCCGGCGGCGGGTCGGCGAGGTCACCGTGAGCGCCGAGCTGGACCCGCACGCCGAGGCGCTGCTGACCGCCGCCGGCCGGGCGGGGCACCGGCTGGTCCTCTCCGCGCACGCCGGCAGCCGGGAGGTCGCCGGCATGGCCGACGAGGTCGCCGACGCGGGCGAGCCGCTGGTGGAGACCGTCCGCCGGCTGCAGGCCGACGGCCGCGGCGTGCTGCTGGTCTCGGCCGCCGACGGGCCCGCGCTGCTGGCCGCCGACGTCGCCGTGGCCCCGGTGCCGCCGGGACGGGCGCCGGCGTGGGGCGCCGACCTCGTGACCGGCGCCGGCCTGGTCGACGCCTGCGGCCTGGTCGCCGCGACCGCGGACGCCCGCACCGTCAGCCGGCGGGCGGTGGAGAGCGCGCTGACCGGCAACGTGCTCGGTGCCCTGCTCGCCGCGGTGGGCAGCGCCGCCTACGGGCAGCGCAAGGCGACCACGCCGGGCAAGTCGGCCACCGTGGTCACGATGGCCAGCGGCACGTGGACGGCGTACCGCGTGGCGAACCGCCCACCACCGCCACCGAGCGTGCACACGCCCTGGCACGCGCTCGACCCCGACGACGTGCAGCGGCGCCTCGCCGACCTGCCCGAGCCGCGGGAGGAGCACCCGTCGCCGGTGCCGGAGCCGCTGCGCCGGCTCGCCGCCCGGCCGGCCCTGCGCACCCCGCTGCGGTACGCGCGCACCGTCGCCGCCGAGCTGAGCGACCCGCTGACCCCCGTGCTGGGCACCGGGGCGGCGGCGACGGCGCTGCTCGGCGAGGCCACCGACGCCGTCCTGGTGGGCAGCGTGACGGTGGCCAACGCGCTGGTCAGCGGGCTGCAGCGGCTGCGGGCGGAGAGCACGCTGGAGTCGCTGCTGCTCGAGCAGGACGTCTGCGTGCGCCGGGAGACCGACGGCGGCACCGAGGAGGTGCCCGGCAGCGCGGTGCGGCTGGGGGACGTGCTGCGGGTCGAGGCCGGCGACGTGCTGGCCGCCGACGCCCGGCTGCTGGAGGCGACCGACCTCGAGGTCGACGAGTCCAACCTGACCGGCGAGTCGCTCGCGGTGGCCAAGTCGGTGCCGGCCACGCCGGGGGCCGAGGTGGGCGACCGCACCTGCATGCTCTTCGACGGCACGACGGTGGTGGCCGGGTCGGGGCGGGCGGTCGTCGTCGCTGTCGGCCAGGCCACCCAGGCCGGTCGCGCGACGCGGGCGGCAGGTGCGGCGGCGCCGCCCGCCGGCGTGCAGGCGCGGCTGGGCGAGCTGACCCGCAAGGTGCTGCCGCTGACCCTCGCCGGCGGTGCCGCGGTCACCGCGCTCGGCGTGCTCTGGCGCCGGCCGCTGCGCGACGCCGTCCGCGACGGGGTCGCCGTCGCCGTCGCCGCCGTCCCCGAGGGGCTGCCGCTGGTGGCCACCGTGGCGCAGCAGGCCGCCGCCCAGCGGCTGTCCCGGCGGGGCGCGGTGGTCCGGTCGGCCCGCGTGCTGGAGGCGCTGGGGCGGGTCGACACCGTCTGCTTCGACAAGACCGGCACGCTCACCGAGAACCGGCTGGCGGTCACCCGGCTGGTGCCGTGCGACGGCCTCGACGAGGAGGGCCTGCTCCGGCTGGCCGCCGCCGGCATGGGCACCGGCGACGACGCCGCGCACGAGACCGACCGGGCGGTGCTCGAGGCAGCGCGCGACCGCGGCGTGCTGCCCGCCGACGAGCCCACGGCGAGCCTGCCGTTCGCGGCCGGGCGCGGGTTCTCGGCGGCGCTGCGCGACGGCCGGCTGGTGGTCAAGGGCGCGCCCGAGGTGGTGCTGCGCCGGTGCGGCGCGGCCGACGAGGTGCGCGACCGCGTGCAGGGCCTGGCGGCCGAGGGGCTGCGGGTGCTGGCCGTGGCCGACCGCGAGCTGGACGGCGCGCCCGAGGACCTGCAGGAGGCGGTCGACGGGCTGACGCTGCGCGGGCTGGTCGCGCTCGCCGACACCCTGCGCGGCTCCTCGGTGGCGGCCGTCGAGCAGCTGCGCGCGGCCGGCGTGCGGGTGCTGGTGGCCACCGGCGACCACCCCGAGACGGCCGGCGCGATCGCCGCGCAGGCCGGCATCCCCGACGCCGACCGGGTGGTGACCGGCGGGCAGCTGGCCCGGGCGTCGGACGCCGAGCGGACGCGGATGGTGCAGCAGGCCGCCGTCTTCGCCCGGCTCTCCCCGGAGCAGAAGGTGCTGCTCGTCGGCGCGCTGCGCCGGACCGGGGCGACGCTGGCGATGACCGGCGACGGGGTGAACGACGCCGCGGCGATCCGGCTGGCCGACGTCGGCGTGGGGGTGTCCGGCGCCGAGTCACCCGCCGCCCGCACCGCGGCCGACCTCGTGCTCACCGACCTCGACCTCACCCGGCTGGTCGACGCGATCGCCGAGGGCCGGGCCATGTGGTCGCGGGTCCGCGACGCGGTGTCGATCCTGGTGGGCGGCAACGCCGGCGAGGTCTCCTTCACCGTCCTGGGGACGGCGTTCGGCGGTCGGGCGCCGCTGAACACCCGCCAGCTGCTCCTGGTCAACCTGCTCACCGACATGTTCCCGGCGCTGGCGGTCGCGGTCGCCCGGCCGCGCACGGCCGGTGGGGACGACGGCGAGGGACCGCTGGCCGGGCACCCGCTGGCCGAGGTGCTCCGCGCCGGTCCGCACCGCGACTTCACCCAGGAGCTGCGCCGGATCGTGCTGGTGCGCGGCGCGGCCACCGCCAGCGGCGCGACCGGCGCGTGGGCGGTCGGACGGCTGACCGGGCTGCGCGGGCGGGCCGGCACCATGGGGCTGGCCGCGCTGATCGCCACCCAGCTCGGGCAGACCGCGTGGATGGGCCGGCGCAGCCCGCTGGTGCTGGCCACCGCCGCCGGCTCGCTCGTCGTCCTCGGCGTCGCCGTCCAGACGCCGGGCGTCTCGCGGTTCTTCGGCTGCACGCCGCTGGACCCGCTGTCGTGGGCTGTCGTCCTCGCCTCGGCGGCGGCCGGCACCGCCGGCGCCGAGGTGGTGCCGGCCCTCCTGCACCGCCACCGGAACGGAGGAACGCAGATGACCGAGCCCGAGCCCACCCCCGACCGGGCCGAGGGCGCCGACGAGCAGGAGCGCGACGTCCGCCACGCCGGCGGCGGCCGCACCGCCGGCGAGACCGCGGTCGACGACGACCTCGGCCGCGGCGACTAGCGCACCGCCCCGGCCCTTGTCCGCGGTCCCCGACGGGGACACCCTCGACACGTGGACGGGTCCGAGGAGAGGACGCGCCGGGCGCAGCAGCAGCGCCGAGCCGAGCACGCCGCCGAGCGCCTCCGGGAGGACATCCGGCGGCTCCAGCAGCAGCTGGGCCGCGGGGCCGAGGCGGTGGCCGCGACCGAGGGCGGCGTCGCCGCCACGAACCTCTCCCTCGCGGAACGGGCCCTGCGGGAGGGGCGCCTGGAGGACGCGCGGGGGTTGCTGAGCGAGGCCGCGGCGGCGCTGCGGGCCGTCGAGCACGAGCGGCTGCGGGCGGACCGCTGGCCGGCGGACGCCGCACGGGCCGAGCACTGGCGGATGGCGGCCGGCCGGGCGCAGGAGGACGCGGCCCGGCGTCGTGAGCGGGCCGCCCGGCACCGGGACGAGGCGGCCCTGAGCCGTGAGCAGGCCGCGCAGCAGCGCGACGAGGTGGCCGCCGCGCGCGACCAGCGGGCCAGGGAGCGGGCCCTGGCCGCCGAGCACCGGGAGGTGGCTGCGGCCGAGCGCCGGGCCGAGCAGGCGAGGCGGACCGCTCGGGCCGCCGCGGCCGGCGGCGCGGTGGGCGACGAGGACCAGCAGCAGGCGATCGACGCCGAGGTCGACGCGAGCTACCGCGGCTGGGACGCGGACGACGTGGCGCGGGCCGATGCCGACCGGGCGGCCGACGCGGCGGACCGCCGCGCGGCGGAGCAGGACCGCCTGGGGGCGGAGCGGGACCGTGCGGCCGCCCGGGCCGACCGCGAGCAGGACCGGCGCGACCGGGCCTCGGCCGCCGCGGAGCCCGACCGTCCCTCCTGACGCCGGACCGGCGCGGCCCGGTCCCCGGCCGCTAGGGCGCCGCGGCGCGCGACTCGTACAACGCCCGCTCGCGCTCGTTGCGGGCGAGCCGGGCCGCCCGCCGGAACTCCGCGGCGGCCTCCTCGGTGCGGCCGAGCCGGGCCAGCAGGTCGCCGCGGACCGCGGGCAGCGGGGCGTGGTCGGCCAGCGCGTCGGGGGCCAGCGAGTCGACGACGGCCAGTCCGGCGGCCGGGCCGTCCGCGTAGCCGACCGCGACCGCGCGGTTCAGCTCGACCACCGGGTTCGGCCACAGGTGCGCGAGCACGGTGTAGAGGTCGGCGATCCGCCGCCAGTCGGTGTCCGCGGGCCGCGCCGCCCGTGCGTGGCAGGCGGCGATCTCGGCCTGCAGCGTGTACGGCCCGACGGGCCGGCCGGTGGAGCCGGCCCGCTCCAGCGCGGCCAGTCCGCGCCGCACGAGCAGCCGGTCCCACCGCGTACGGTCCTGGTCGGCCAGCAGGACGGCGGCCCCGTCCGGACCGGTCCGCGCCGGCAGCCGCGACGCCTGCAGCTCCATCAGCGCCACGAGCCCGTGCACCTCCGGCTCCTCGGGGAGCAGGCCGGCGAGCACGCGGCCCAGGCGCACCGCCTCCGCGCACAGCGCCGGGCGCACCCAGTGCTCGCCGGCGGTGGCGGCGTGGCCCTCGGTGAACATCAGGTAGACCACCTCGAGCACGGCGGAGAGCCGCTGCGGCCACTCGGCGGCCGGCGGCAGCTCCACCGGGACACCGCGCAGCGTCCGCTTGGCGCGGGAGATCCGCTGGGCGACCGTGGCCTCGGAGACCAGGAACGAGCGGGCGATCTCGGCGGTGGACAGCCCGCCGAGGCAGCGCAGCGTGAGCGCGACGCGGCTCTCCAGCGTCAGCGCCGGGGAGCACGCGGTGAAGACCAGGCGGAGCACGTCGTCCCCGACGTGGTCGTCGAGCGCGTCGTCGGCCTCGGCCTCGGCCGACTGCTCGCGCACCTCGACGTCCCGGCCGAGGGCCGCCAGCTTGGTGGCGTGCACGGCCCGGCGGCGGGCGGCGTCGACGGCGCGGTTGCGCGCGGTGGTCATGAGCCAGCCGCCCGGGTTGGGCGGCACCCCGGTGCGGGGCCACTGCTCGAGCGCGGTCACCAGCGCGTCCTGCGCGTACTCCTCGGCCAGCCCGACGTCCTGGGTGATCCGGGCCAGCGCGGCGACGAGGCGGGCCGACTCGATCCGCCACACCGCCTCGACCGCACCTGCGGTGGCCGCCGGCCGCGCTCCCACGACCGGCAGCCAACCACCACGGGCTCAGGCGGGCGGCGCCAGGTCCTCCGGACCGAACACCTTGAGGACGTCGACGGTTGCCTCGTAGCCCGGCCAGTGCTGCCGGTGGAGGTCGAGGAAGCGCCGGCCCCACTCGACCGCCTCCTCCTTCGACCGCACCTCGTAGACCGCGTAGCTGACGACCTCGCGGGCCTCGGCGAACGGCCCGTCGCTGACGATCAGCTCACCCCCGGTCAGCTCCACCCGGGCGCCGGCCGCGCCGGGGACGAGCCCGCCCATGTCCACCAGGGCGCCGGACCCGGTGGCCTGCTGACCGAGCCGGGCGATCGCCTCCATCAGCTCCGGGGGCGGCGGGGTGCTGGGCTGGGCGGCGCGCAGCAGGGTCAGGTAGCGCATCTCGATCTCCTCCTGTGTCGGGGTGGCACTCTGCCGGACGGCGGGTCAGCGGGTGGTGGCGCGGTAGCGGTCGACGGCCACCGCGGCCAGCCAGGCCCAGGTCAGGACGACGGCGGCGGTGAAGCCGAGGGTGCCGGCGGTGCTGCCGCCGCTCGCGGCCATGCCGGCGAACCCGGCGAGCAGGACGATCCCGACGACGCGCGAGACGGTGCTGCTGCGGCGCCGTCCCTCGGCGGCGTACCGGCGGGCGAGCAGGAAGCAGGCCGCGGCCAGGCAGGAGAACCCGACGGCACCGGCGGCCAGGTGCGTCGTGCCGTGCCAGGTCACCTCGCCGACGCCGTCGGGCGTGCCGGCCGGGAAGCCGAGGGCCGGGTCGGCGCGGAAGAGCCCCGCGGCCACCAGGCTCGCGCCGTAGGCACCCACGAGCCGCGGTGCCCACCTCGCCCCGGGCCCGCCGGCGAGGGAGCGGCGGACGCCGACGGCGAAGGCGACCACCATCGCCCCGGTCACGACCAGGTTGGTGACCTGGATCCAGCCCAGCGGGCCGTTGGCGAGCAGGCTCCACGCGTGGCGGCGGAGGTCGAAGCCCTCGCGGGTCACGGCCTGCGCCAGCGAGACGGTGACGTACAGCGGGCCGGCGAGGGCGCCGTAGCCCAGCAGCGAACGGGTGACGGCCGTCCGCGGGTCGCAGGCGGTCGTGCGGGCGGCGGTGGTGGCGGTCATGCGTCGGTCCTCCGGGTGGCGCGGGCCGGTCGTTCCGGCCCGTCGCCCCTCCACGAACGGGAGCCGCCCGCTTCGACATCGGCGGCGGAGAATTTTTCCGCTCACCGCGACCACGGCGACGCGCGGCGCCACCTCGGACGACGGCGGGCCCGCCGGGGCTCGGCGCCGACCCTGCGCCGGGCACGGTCACGGTTGTGCTCGTAGGGTCTGAGGTCATCGGCCCACCGGCCGGGGCCGCCTGCCACGGCACCCGCCACCACCCGGCCGAGCCCGTTGCCCGATCCCGGAGACCGTTGGTGCACCCGAACGCCGAAGGCCGTCAGTTCGACACGCTCAGCCGCTTCCTCGCCGCTGACCCCCACATCGCCGCGATCCTCCGCGCGGCCGAGCGCCGCGCGCGGCGGCAGCGCTTCTGGCGCCGCCAGGCCCCGGTGTTCGTCGCCTGGCGCGAGCGGCGCCGCTACGCGCGGTTCCTGGCCCAGGGCGCCTGAGCCCAGGAACTCCGGACCGCGGTCCGGCCGTTTGGGCGGGCATGGATCTCACCTGCCCGAAGTGCCACGGCCCGATGCGCACCTACGAGCGCAACGGCGTCCACGTCGACCAGTGCGCCGACTGCCGGGGGATCTTCCTCGACCGGGGTGAGCTGGAGCGGCTGATCGACGCCGAGAACGCGTGGCACGGCGACAACCCGTCGTCCGCGCACCCGCCGTCCTCGACCCACTCGTCGCACTCGTCGTCGCACTCGTCGTCGCACTCGGGGCACGCCGCGACGGCCGGCGGGCTCGGCGCCGTCGTCAACGAGGTGCTCAACGCGACCAAGCACAAGTCGCACAGCTCGTCGGGCCACGGCTACGACCAGTACGGCCGGCCGTACGGCCACGGGCACCCGAAGCGCAAGAAGTCCTTCCTCGACCAGCTCTTCGACTGATCCACTGAGAGGGTGACCGCGACGACCCCCGGCATCGACCCGTCCGTCCCGCCGTCCGGCAACGGCTGCCTGGAGTGCGAGCAGTCCGGTGGCTGGTGGTTCCACCTGCGCCGGTGCGCGCAGTGCGGGCACATCGGCTGCTGCGACTCCTCGCCGGCGCAGCACGCCAGCGCGCACGCCCGGGCGTCGGGGCACCCGGTGGTGCGCAGCTTCGAGCCGGGCGAGAGCTGGTTCTGGGACTACACCCGCAGCACGTACGCCCAGGGGCCCGAGCTGCTGCCGCCGGCGTCGCGGCCGGTCAACCAGCCGGCGCCGGGTCCCCTGGGCCGGGTGCCGGCGGACTGGCGGGAACGGCTGCACTGACCGGCTCGGTCAGCGGCAGCAGCACCCGGAACCGGGTGTCCCCCGGGCGGGAGGTGACCCGCAGGTCGCCGCCGTGCCGGTTGACCACGATGCGGTAGGACATGTCGAGGCCCAGGCCGGTGCCCTCGCCGACCGCCTTGGTCGTGAAGAACGGCTCGAACACCCGTCGCTGGAGCTCCTCGGGGATGCCGTGGCCGGTGTCGCAGACGTCGACGAAGGCGCAGTCGGCGTCGCGGCCCGTGCGCAGGGTGAGCGTGCCGCGGTCGCCCATCGCGTCGAGGGCGTTGACGATCAGGTTGGTCCACACCTGGTTCAGCTCCGCCGGGTAGCCCGGCACCAGCGGCAGCGAGCGGTCGTACTCCTTGACGACGGTGATGCCGCCGCCGACCTTGGCGCTGAGCATGACCAGGGTGGCGTCCAGCCCGGCGTGCAGGTCGGCGTCCTGGTGCGGTGTGCGGTCGAGGTTGGAGTACTGCTTGGCGGCGTTGACCAGACCGGAGATCCGGCTGGTGCTCTCCCGGATCTCACCCAGCAGCATCTCGGTCTCGACCGTGTAGGCCAGCCAGCGCAGCGCGGGCTCCAGGAAGCCGGGGTCGACGGCGTCGGCGACCTTCTCCAGGTCCGCGGGGCCCAGGCCGGCGGGGACGAAGACCGCGGCCAGCTCCCACGGCCCGTTGACCTCGTGGTCCTCCAGCCACTCGCCGAGCACGTCCTCGCGGTCGGAGCGCTCCAGCGCCGAGAGCTCCTCGGCCTGCTGGAGGTTCGCGACGAAGGTCTCCTGCAGGTCGGTCAGCGCCCGCAGCACCCGGCCGTCGATCTTCCCGGAGGCCAGCATCGCCAGCTTGTGCCGCATGCCGGCGAACCGGTCGCGCAGCGACGCGGTGGCCCGGGCGGCCGCCGCGGCGGGGTTGTTCAGCTCGTGCGTCAGCCCGGCGGTCAGCTTGCCCAGCGCCAGCAGCCGCTCCCGCTGGCCGACCAGCTCGTTGGTGTTGCGGGTGCCGACGAACAGGCCCTGCAGCAGGTGGGTCGCCATGGGGAACCAGCCGCGGAAGACCGTGCCGAACTCGACGGCCGGCAGCGCGAGGAACCGGGAGTCGGTGACGGCGCGCACGGTCGCCGGGTAGCGCTGGTCGATCTGGTCGCCGAAGTAGAACTGGACGGCGCCGGAGTAGACGCCCGGGCTGCTGGTGCGGATCGTCTCCACCTCGTCGGCGCCCACCCGCCGCGACATGGTCATCGTGCCCTCGAGCAGCACGTAGAAGCACTCCGCCGGCTCGCCCTCCGCCGACACGACCGCCCCGGCCGGGTAGTCGACGACGTCCCCGGCCCCGGCCACCCAGGCCAGCTGCTCGTCGTCGAGGTCCTCGAAGAGGAACAGCCGGCGCAGCTCCGCCGGCTCGAGGTGGGTGCTCATCGCTCCTCCAGGTACCGGTGCACCAGGGTGACCGCCATGGCGCCCTCGCCGACCGCGGAGGCCACCCGCTTGACCGACTCCGCCCGCACGTCGCCGGCCACGAAGACGCCGGGCAGGCTGCTCTCCAGGAAGTAGGGGTCGCGGTCCAGCGGCCAGCCGGCCGGCCGGCCGCCGTCGGCCAGCAGCGCCGGGCCGGTGGGGATGAAGCCGTTGGCGTCGCGGGCGACGACGCCGTCGAGCCACTCGGTGTGCGGCGCGGCGCCGATGAAGACGAACAGGTGGTCGGCGGCCCGCTTCTCCTCGGTGCCGTCGAGGTGGCGCAGGGTCAGGTGCTCGAGGTGCTCGTCGCCGTGCGCCTCGGCGACCGTCGTGCAAGTGCGGACGACGATGTTCTCGATCGCCGCGATCTGCTCGATCAGGTAGTGCGACATCGAGGCCTCCAGCGACGGCCCGCGCACCAGCAGGTGCACGGACCTGGCGTGCCGGGAGAAGAACACCGCGGCCTGCCCGGCGGAGTTGGCGCCGCCGACGATGAACACGTCCTGGTCCTTGCAGTTGGCGGCCTCGGTCATGGCGGAGCCGTAGTAGACGCCCCGGCCGGTGAGCTCGGCGCAGCCGGGCGCGCCGAGGGTCCGCCAGAAGACGCCGGTGGCCAGGACGACGGCGTGCGCGGCGATGCTGCTGCCGTCGTCGAAGTGCACCGTCCGCGAGGAGCCGGTGACCTCCAGGGCGACGACGTCGCGCGCGGTGACCAGCTCGGCGCCGAACTTGGTGGCCTGCCGCCGGGCGCGGTCGGCCAGCTGGGCGCCGGAGACGCCGTCGGGGAAGCCGAGGTAGTTCTCGATCCGGCTGCTCTGCCCGGCCTGGCCGCCGGTGGCCCGCTTCTCCACCAGCACCGTGCGCAGGCCCTCGCTGGCGCCGTACACCGCGGCGCCCAGCCCCGCCGGGCCGCCGCCGACGACCACCAGGTCGTAGAAGTCGGTGCGGGGCTCGACGTCGAGGCCGACCGCCGCGCCGAGCTCGGCCGGACCGGGGGAGCGCAGCACCTGCCCGGTCGGCGTGACGACCACCGGGACGTCGGCGGGGGTGGCGTCGGCCGCCTCCAGCAGCCGCTGCCCCTCGGCCTCCTCGACGCTGTACCAGCGGTAGGGGACGGCGTTGCGGGCCAGGAAGTCGCGCGCCTTGAACGACGGCGCCGACCACCGGTGGCCGACGATCCGCACGTCCTCGACGGCGGCGTCCTTGCTCTCCTTCCAGGCCTGGATCATCGCGTCGACGACCGGGTAGAGCTTCTCCTCGACCGGCTCCCACGGCTTGAGCAGGTAGTGGTCGACGTCGACGAGGTTGATCGCCTGGATGGCCGCGTCGGTGTCGGCGTAGGCGGTGAGCAACGCCCGCCGGGCCCGCGGGAAGACGTCCATCGCCTTCTCGAGGAACTCGATGCCGTTCATCTGCGGCATCCGGTAGTCGGCCAGCAGCACGGCCACGGCGTCGCCGCGCAGCTTCAGCTCGCGCAGCGCCTCCAGGCCCTCGGCGGCCGAGCCGGCGCGCAGCACCCGGAAGTCCTCGCCGTAGTGCCGGCGCAGGTCGCGGGCCACCGCCCGCGACACGCCCGGGTCGTCGTCCACGCTCAGCAGCACAGGTTTGCCCACGCCTCCATCCTCGCCGGGGCACGCGCCCGGCCGGAACCCCCTTTCCGGAACCGCCTCCGCATGTTCGCCGGGCGGGTGGTGGGAGCGTGACCTAGCGTCCGCGACGTGAGCGGCCGGCTGGTGGTGATCGGAGGGGACGCCGCGGGGGGCAGCGCGGCGTCGCAGGCGAAGAAGCGGCGCCCGGACCTCGAGGTGGTGGTGTTCGAGCGCGGCCGCGCGACGTCGTACTCCGCGTGCGGCATCCCGTACTGGATCGCCGGGGCGGTCGAGAGCGAGGCCGCGCTGGTCGCGCGCACGCCGGAGGAGCACCGGGCGCGGGGCATCGACGTCCGGATGCGCACCGAGGTGGTCGGCATCGACCTGGACCGCCGCGTCGTCCACTGGCGGGAGCTCGACGGCGGGGGAGAGGGTACCGAGCCGTTCGACGACCTGGTGCACGCCACCGGCAGCGTGCCCATGCGCCCGCCGGTGCCGGGCATCGACGCCGCCGGCGTGTACGGGGTGCAGACCCTCGACGACGGCGTGGCCCTGCGCGCCGAGCTCGACAGCGGCCGGGTGCGCCGGGTGGTGGTGATCGGCGGCGGCTACATCGGCCTGGAGATCGCCGAGGCCTGCCGGATCCGCGGGCTCGAGGTCACCGTCGTCGACAGGTCGCCCACGCCGGTGGGCACCTTCGACCCCGACGTCGGCGCGTTCATCGCCGACGCCGTCCGCGGGGAGGACGTCGAGCTGGTGCTCGCCGACGGCGTCGCCGCCCTCGAGGCCGGCCCCGACGGGCGGGTGCGCGCCGTGGTGACCGGGAGCGGGCGCGAGCTGCCCGCCGACCTCGTCGTCCTCGGGCTGGGGGTCCGGCCGGACGTGCGGCTGGCCCGCGAGGCCGGCATCCCGCTGGGCGTCTCCGGCGGCATCGCCGTCGACGCCCGCATGCGCACCCAGATCGAGGGCGTGTGGGCGGCGGGGGACTGCGTGGAGTCGTGGCACCGGCTCTCCGGGCAGCGCGTCGTCGTCGCGCTGGGCACGCACGCCAACAAGCAGGGCCGGGTGGCCGGCATCAACATCGGCGGCGGGTACGCGACGTTCCCGGGTGTCATCGGCACCGCGATCACCAAGATCTGCGACACCGAGGTGGCGCGCACCGGGCTGTCGACGGCGGAGGCCGAGTCCGCCGGCTACTCGTTCGTCACCGCCGTCGTCGACTCCACGACGAGGGCCGGCTACTTCCCCGGGGCCTCGCCGATCCGGGTCAAGATGATCGCCGAGCGGCGCAGCGGGCGGCTGCTGGGCGCGCAGATCGTCGGCAAGCAGGCGGCGGCCAAGCGGATCGACGCGCTGGCCATCTGCATCTGGAACGAGATGACCGTCGACGAGATCCTGTCGCTGGACCTGTCCTACGCCCCGCCCTTCTCGCCGGTGTGGGACCCGGTGCTCATCGCCGCGCGCAAGGCCTTCGAGGCGGTCGAGGCCGACGTCCGGGAGCTGTGAGGTGGTCGCCGCCTACGTCGCCCTGGGCGACTCCATCTCCATCGACGACTACGCCGGTGGCCCCGGGCGCGGCGGCGCGAGCCTGCTGCACCGCAACCGCGACGACGACTTCCCCGACTGGCGCGGCCGCGACCTCGTCTCGGCCGACCCGGCGGCGGCCTTCGACCTGCTGGCCACCGACGGGGCGACCACGGCCACGGTGCTCGGGCGCCAGCTGCCCCGGCTGGGCGCGCTGGGGATGCGGCCCGACCTCGTCACCCTGACGGTGGGCGGCAACGACCTGCTCGGCGCCTACGGCGACACCCCTGCCGCGCGGGCGGTCGTGCGGCGGGTGCGGGCGGACGTCGACCGGGTGCTCGGCACCGTCGCCGCCCGGCTCGCCGACGGCGGGCGGGTGCTGGTCGGCACCGTGTACGACCCCAGCGACGGCACCGGCGACACCGCGCGCCTCGGCCTGCCGCCGTGGCCGGACGGCGTCGCGCTGATCGGCGAGCTCAACGCGGCGCTGCGGGAGGTGGCGGCCGCGCACGGGGCCGGCGTCGCGGAGATCGCCGAGGAGTTCGCCGGCCACGGCGTGCGCGCCGGCGACCCGGCGCGGCCCGACCCGCGGCCGGGGTCGCGGGACCTGTGGTTCTGCTCGGTGATCGAGCCGAACGCGTGGGGGGCCGGTGGGGTGCGGTCGGCGTTCTGGCGGGCGCTGCAGACCTAGGCTGCGGAGCCATGCCGCTGTTCTCCTTCGAAGGCCGCAAGCCGCAGGTCCACCCCGACGCGTGGATCGCGCCCACCGCGACGCTGGTGGGCGACGTCGTCGTCGAGGCGGGGGCCTCGGTCTGGTACGGCGCGGTGCTGCGCGCCGACTTCGGCCGCATCGTCGTCCGGGAGGGCGCGAACATCCAGGACAACTCCGTGCTGCACGGCGGCGACGACCCGGAGACCGAGGTCGGTCCCGGCGCCACGATCGGCCACACCTGCGTCGTCCACGGGGCGGTCATCGGCGCCGAGGCGCTGATCGGCAACGGGGCCACGGTGCAGGACGGCGCCCGCGTCGGCGCCCGCGCGCTGATCGGCGCCGGCAGCCTGGTGCCGCCCGGCGCCGAGATCCCCGACGAGGTGCTGGCGCTCGGCGCGCCGGCCCAGGTGCGCGGCCCGCTGTCGACGGGCGCGCGGCGCTGGGTCGACCACAACCCGGCGATCTACCAGGAGCTGGCGCGGCGGCACGCGGCGGGCGTGGAGGAGGTCGGGTGACCACCGGCTACGACCCCGACCGGCACCTCTACGGCGACCCGGCGGCGCCGATCCGCGTCGTCGAGTACGGCGACTTCGAGTGCCCGTACTGCCGCGACGCCGCGCCGCACCTGAAGAAGCTGGTGGACGGCTCCGACGGCCGGGTCGCGCTGGTCTTCCGGCACTTCCCGCTGTTCACCGTGCACCCGTTCGCGCTCACGGCGGCGCTGGCGGCCGAGGCGTCGGGCGACCGGTTCTGGCAGATGCACGACCTGCTGTTCGCCAACCAGGACCGGCTCACCGACACCGACCTCGCCGGCTACGGCGGGCAGATCGGGGCGGCCGACGTGGTGGGCGAGCCGGCGCAGGCGTTCCGGCCCGCCGTCGAGGCCGACTACCGGTCGGGGGTGCAGAACGGCGTCCGCGGGACGCCCACGCTGTTCGTCGACGGCCAGCGCTACACCGGCCGGGCGAAGCTCGGCGACCTGCGCAGCGCCCTCGGCCTCGACTGACCGGCGGCGCCGCTCTCGCGGCGGTCAGGCGGGGGCGAGGGTGGGGTCGCGCCAGGGGCCGACGGGCAGCTCCGGGGGCTCCTCGTCGTCCTCGACCGTGCACAGCGGCAGCCGCTCGCCGAGGTAGCGCAGCAGCAGCGAGCCGACCACGGCCGACAGCAGCGACCCGGCCAGGACGCCGATCTTCGCCTCCTGGCGCAGCAGCTCGTCGGTGAACGCCAGGTCGGTGATGAACAGCGAGATGGTGAACCCGATCCCGGCCAGCACCGCGCCGCCGATGAGGTGGCCGTAGCGCACGCGGCCGGGCAGGTCGCCCCAGCCGAACCGCAACGCCATCCCGGCCGCCAGCGAGATGCCGAAGGCGTTGCCGACCAGCAGGGCCACCACGATGCCGATCGACACCCCGGAGCTCAGCGCGGCCGACAGCGTCTCGCCGTCGAGCACCACCCCGGCGTTGGCCAGGCCGAACACCGGGACGACGAGGTAGGCGCTGACCGGGTGCAGCTCGTTCTGCAGCCGGTCGTTGGCCGGCACGGTCGCCCGGACGGCGGCGGAGGCCAGCCGGGCACGGGCCGGGTCGGCCCGCTCCTTGAGCGCCTTCCCGTAGAACTTCAGCCGCTCCCACTGCGCGTCCTCCACCGGCGCCGCGGGCACGATGAGACCCACGAGGACGCCGGCCAGGGTGGCGTGCACGCCGGAGGCGAAGACCGCGCACCACAGCGCCAGCCCCACCACCAGGTACGGCGCCAGCCGCCACACCCCGGCCCAGCGCATCGCCAGCAGCAGCGCCGTGAGCAGGGCAGAGGCGACCAGGGCGGGCACGGAGACGTCGTCGGTGTAGAAGATCGCCATCACGCCGATGGCGCCGATGTCGTCGACGATCGCCAGCGTCAGCAGGAACAGCCGCAGCTGGTCGGGGCAGCGCGGGCCGAAGAGGGCGAGGATGCCGATCAGGAACGCGGTGTCGGTGGAGATGGGGATGCCCCAGCCCATGGCCGCCTCACCCGAGGGCGCGAACGCCAGGTAGATCAGCGCCGGCAGGGCCAGCCCGCCGAGGGCCCCGAGCGCCGGCACGATCACCCGGCGGCGGTCGCGCAGCTCCCCGACGGTCACCTCGCGGCTGATCTCCAGGCCGACGACGAGGAAGAAGAGGGCCATGGCCCCGTCGTTGACCACGTGCCGCAGGTCCATCGACGCCGTCCAGTCGTCGATGCGGACGGCGACCTCGGTGTGCCAGAAGTCCTCGTACGAGTCGCCCAGGTTGGCCCAGACGAGCGCGATCACCGCGGCGACCAGCAGCAGGACGGCGCTGCCGGCCTCGTTGGCCAGGAACCGGCCGAAGCTGGCCGAGCGGTAGGGGACCGGCATGCTGATGCGCAGCGACGGCCCGGGGCGGGACGGGGCCGGCAGGACCTGCTCAGTGCTCAACGGGCACCCTTTCGACAGCGGCTTCCGTACGGCCGCGACCGTGCCCCGCTGCACGGGTCGACCTGGTGCGTGCCAAGTCGTCGCGGTGCCAGGATCTTCCCCCGCCGGACCCGGCGCTCTCCAGTGACGGCCGCGGATGCGACATGCTGCAGCGCATGTCGCTGCTGTCCACCGTTGCCGACGCCCTCACCAGCGGGCGCGTCGGGATCGTCGACCTCACCGCCCCGCTGTCGGCCGAGACGCCGATCATCCAGCTGCCGCCGCAGTTCGCCCAGACCGCGCGCTTCGAGCTGGAGGAGCTCAGCCGCTACGACGACCGCGGGCCGGCCTGGTACTGGAACAACTTCCGCACCGGCGAGCACACCGGCACGCACTTCGACGCGCCCAACCACTGGGTGACCGGCAAGGACGGCGACGACGTCGCCTCGGTGCCGCCGTACCGGCTGGTCGGGCCGGCCGTCGTCCTCGACTTCTCGCAGCAGGCCGCCGAGGACCCCGACTTCCTGCTGGAGGTGGAGCACGTCCGGGCGTGGGAGGCCGAGCACGGGCCGCTGCCGGAGGGCGGCTGGCTGCTCTACCGCACCGGCTGGGACGCGCGCTCGGCGTCGCAGGCCGACTTCCTCAACGCCGACGACACCGGCCCGCACACGCCGGGCATCTCACCGGACTGCGCGCGCTGGCTCGGCCAGGAGGCGCCGATCCTCGGCCTGGGCGTGGAGACCGTCGGCACCGACGCCGGGGCGGCGCACTCCTTCGACCCGCCGTTCCCGTGCCACGCCGCGCTCATGGGCAGCGGCAAGTACGGGTTGACCCAGCTGCAGAACCTGGCCGCGCTGCCGCCCACCGGCGCGCTGCTGATCGCCGCTCCGCTGCCGATCGTCACCGGTTCGGGCGCGCCGGCGCGGGTGCTGGCGCTGGTCGAGCGCTGACGGGGGCTCCCCGGTGAACGTCTCGGAGGCCGTCGGCGCCGCACTGGTCCGGTGCGGCGTGGGGCAGGTCTTCGGCGTCGTCGGCTCGGGCAACTTCGCCGTCACCAACGCGATGGTGGCGGCGGGCGCCCGGTTCGTCGCCGCCCGCCACGAGGGCGGCGCGGCGACGATGGCCGACGCCTACGCGCGGCTGTCCGGGGGCGTGGCCGCGGTGACCCTGCACCAGGGCTGCGGGCTGACCAACGCGATGACCGGCCTGACCGAGGCCGCCAAGAGCCGCACGCCGCTCGTCGTCCTGGCCGCGGAGGCGACCTCGCCGCGGTCGAACTTCGCCGTCGACCAGGCGGCGCTGGCCACCGCGGTGGGCGCGGTGCCGATGCGGGTCAGCTCGGCCGGCGCGGCGGTCGCCCAGGCGGCGGTCGCGGTGGCCACCGCGCTGCACGAGCGGCGGGTGGTGCTGCTCAACCTGCCGCTGGACGTCCAGGGCGAGGCGGCGCCGGACCTGCCGATGCCGACGCTGCCGGCCGCGCCGCCGAGCGGGCCGGTGGACGCCGCCGACGTCGACCGGCTGGTGCAGGCGCTCACGGCGGCGCGGCGCCCGGTGTTCGTCGCCGGCCGGGGCGCCCGCGGGGCCGGCGTCCGGCGGGCGCTGGAGGAGCTGGCCGAGCGCTGCGGCGCGCTGCTGGCCACGTCGGCGGTGGCCAAGGGGCTGTTCGCGGGCAACCCGTGGTCGCTGGACGTCTCCGGCGGCTTCGCCTCGCCGCTGGCCGCGGAGCTCATCGGCCGCGCCGACCTGATCGTGGGCTGGGGCTGCGCGCTGAACATGTGGACCATGCGGCACGGCCGGCTGATCGCCGACGACGCCGTCGTCGTGCAGGTCGACCTGGAGCCCGACGCGCTGGGAGCCCAGCGGCCGATCACCTTCGGCGTCGTCGGCGACGTGCGCCAGGTGGCCGTCGCCGCGGCCGGGGCGGTGGGGGAGACGCGGGAGGGCTACCGGACGCACGCCGTGCGGGCGGGGCTCGACGACCGGATCCGCTGGCGCGACGAGCCGTTCGAGGACGCCGGGGGCGACGGGTTCGTCGACCCGCGGGCGCTGACCATCGCGCTGGACGACCTGCTGCCGGCCGAGCGCGTCGTGGCGGTCGACTCGGGCAACTTCATGGGCTACCCGAGCATGTTCCTGGGGGTGCCCGACGAGTTCGGGTTCTGCTTCACGCAGGCCTTCCAGTCGGTCGGGCTGGGCCTGGCGACGGCGATCGGCGCCGCGCTCGCGCAGCCCGGCCGGCTGCCGGTGGCGGCGCTCGGCGACGGCGGGGCGCTGATGGGGGCCGCGGAGCTGGAGACCGTCGTCCGGCTGGGCCTGCCGATGGTGGTGGTCGTCTACGACGACGCGGCGTACGGCGCCGAGGTGCACCACTTCGGCCCGGCCGGCGCCGCCCTGGACACGGTGCGCTTCCCGGAGACCGACTTCGCCGCGATCGCCCGCGGCTACGGCTTCGACGCGCTCACCGCGCGGACCGTGCGCGACCTGCTGCCGCTGGCCGAGTGGCTCGCCGGGCCGCGCGACCGGCCGCTGCTGATCGACGCCAAGGTGACGCGGGACGAGCCGTCGTGGTGGCTGGAGGAGGCCTTCCGCGGCCACTGAGCCGACGCCGCCGGGTAGGTTGCCCCGGACGTCCGCCCTGGTAGGAGAGCCGATGCCGTTCCTGCTGTACCGCCTGTCGCGTTTCGTGCGGCTCCGGCTGCGCGGCTGGCGGCTGCCGCTGGTCGTGGCGGTCGGCGTGTTCCTGACCAGCTGGCTGCTGATGTGGCTGGTCGAGCCGGCCGGCAGCGGCATCACCGCACCCGGCACCTACTGGTGGTACTTCGTCGTCACGGCCGCCACCGTCGGCTACGGCGACCAGTTCCCGGTCTCCACCGCGGGCCGGGCGGTCGGCACGTTCGTGATCGTCGGCGGCATCGTCACGCTCACCCTGCTGTTCACCCAGCTGGCCACCGCGCTGCAGTCGGTGCGGGGCCGGCGCCTGAGAGGAGTGGTCGCGCTGGACCTCCGGGACCACGTCGTCCTGCTGGGCTACACCCCCGGACGGAGCGAACGGATCATCGCCGAGCTGACCGCGGAGGGCGGGTGCCAGGTCGCGCTGTGCGCGTGGGACGACGTCGCGGAGAACCCGGTGCCCGACCAGGGCGACGTCCACTTCGTGCGCGGCGACCTCACGCACGAGGACGTGATGACCCGGGCCTGCGTCGACCGGGCCCGGACGGCGATCGTCGACGCCCGCGACGACAACGAGGCCCTCGCCGTCGCGGTGGCCGTCGACCACGCCAACCCGGGGATCCACCTCGTCGTGGCGCTGCGCGACCTCGGTCGGCGGGACAACCTCCGCTACGTCAACGCCGGCGTGCAGGTGGTGCAGTGGCACATGCCGTTCCTGCTGTCGGAGGAGGCGGCCGACCCCGGGCTGACCCAGGTCTACAACGACCTGATGAGCAGCGGCGGCCACGGGAACACCTACTCGCTGCGGGTGCCGCGCGGCTTCCCGGCCACCACCTACGGCGACGCGCAGACCTTCCTCGGGCAGACGTTCGGGGCCACCGTCCTCGCCCAGCGCGTCGAGGGCGACCTGGTGGTCAGCCCGCCGTGGGAGACGCCGGTGCCCGAGGGCGCCACGCTCTACTACGTCGCCCGCGAGCGCATCGACGTGGACCGGCTGGGCGCCCGCCGCTGACGCTGGGCGTTCTCCCGCCCAGCCCCGCCACGCGGCGGCCTACGAGTCCGGCTGCGGCCGGTCGGTACGGGCCAGTCGCTCCCGCACGAGGGTCTCGGCGGCGGTCAGCGTGCTGACCCCGTCGGCGCTCGCCCGGGCGAAGACACCCCTCACCGTGTCCGCGATCCCGCGCAGGCGGGCCTCGAGCTGGTCCGTCGTCCACCCGAGCAGCTCGAGGCCGACGCCGTGCAGGACACCGCCGCAGTTCACGACGAAGTCGGGAGCCCACGAGATCCCCGCCTCGGCGAGCCGCTCGGCGACCGACGGGTCGGTCAGCTGGTTGTTGGCGGCGCCCGCGATCCCGGCACAGGCGAGGCGGGGGACGTCGTCGACGGCGAGCACTCCGCCGACCGCACACGGGGCCAGCACGTCGCACGGGTGCTCGAGGATGCGGTCCGCCGGGACGGCCCTCGCGCCGAGGCGCCGGGCGAGGACGGCCGCCCGGTCCGGGTCGACGTCGGCCACGGTGACGTCGGCGCCGGCTTCGTGCAGACGGGTGGCGAGGAGCGCCCCCACCGCCCCGGTGCCCTGGACGGCGATCCGCCGCCCCTGCAGCTGGGGAGACCCGTGCAGGCGCTCGAGAGTCGCCCGGATCCCGTGGAGCACGCCCGCGGCCGTGGCCGGCGCCGTGCTCCCGGAACCGCCTCGCTCCGGACTCCGGCAGAACACGTGGTCGGTCACGTCCGCGATCACGTCCATGTCGGCGGGAGAGGTGTTCACGTCCGGGGCCGTCGAGTACAGGCCGCGCATCCCGGCCAGGACACGTCCGAACTCGGTGAGCAGCCGCACCCGCCCGCGCCCGTCCGGGATGCGGGGAACCGCGAGCACCGCCTTGCCGCCTCCGAGCGGCAGGTCGCACACCGCGAACTTCGCGGTCATGGCCGACGACAGGCGGTGGGCGTCGAGTACGGCGTCGGCGAGCGTCGCGTAGACCGCCATCCGGCACCCGCCGGCTGTCGGTCCCAGCGCGGTGGAGTGGACGGCGACGACGATCCACGCATCCGCGCCCCGGGCCCGGTGGACGACGGTCAGCTCGCCGTCCCACCGGTCCAGCACCTGTTCCAGGACGTCCGCCACGGGCACCTCCCCGGAGCCGGTGGGCGGCGGCGGGTGTCGCCCACCGCCGCCAGCTCCCGGCCTACGAGCCGGGCTGCTGCTGACCGATGTGCTGGTCGGCCAGGTCGCCGGCCTTGTCCGACTGCTGGTCGAACCTGCCGCCGGTCTTGTCGTCGGCGAACTGCTCGGCCCGGTCCAGCGCCTGGTCGCTGTGCTTCTCGCCCTGCTCGCTGTCCAGGGCGTTCTTCGCCTTGTCGGCGAGGCCTCCCACGTCCATGCCGTGCTCCTCCGGTTCGGTTGCGGTGCCCGCAGCGCCTACCCGGGGAGCCGGCCGGTGACCCGCCCGTGGCGGAGGAACCAGGTCGGCACGGCGAGTCCGCCCAGCGCGGCCGGCGCGCCGCCGGACAGCACGCCGAGGCGGGCGACGTCGTCCGGCAGTGGCGCGCGCCGGCTGCTCAGCCCGATCCAGGCGGCCAGGGCGCCGAACCCGCCCAGGGCGACCGGCATCTGCACGCGGAAGGGCACCAGGCCGGTGACCAGGGCCGGCCCGGCGAGGGTGAGCACGCCCGTCGCGGCGAGCCCGAGCCGGCGGGTCCACCGGTCGGGGCTGGCGGCCAGCACGACCGCCACGAGCAGCCCGTTGGCGGCCATGCCCGTCATCCCGGCCGCGCGGGCCCACGGCGCCGCGCGTCCGAGGTCCGCGGCTGCGCGGGTCACCGCGTGCTCCGCCGCTCGACGACCGCCCACGACGGCTCCGGCCCCGGCGGGTCACCGACGACCAGCCGCGCGCAGCGCCGGCCCTGGTCCTGCAGCGACTGCCGCACGGTGGTGAGCCCTGCCTCCGCCGCGCCGGCGGCGTCGTCCCAGCCGGTGACGGCCAGCTCGTCGGGCACCGACCGCGTCGTGGCGCGCAGCGTCGCGAGGGCCACCTGGTCGCCCATGGCCAGCACGGTGTCGGTGCCGGCCGGGAACCGGGCGATCGCGCGCTCGGCCTCGGCCGGGTCGTTGCGGGCGAGCACGACGACCGGGACCTCGGCCCAGTCGAGCCCGGCGGCGGTGACGGCGTCGCGGTAGCCGGCCAGCCGCTCGCGCGTCACCGGGAAGGGCGCCGCCTCCGGGTCGGGCCCGAACAGCAGGCCGGGCTCCCGGCGGCGGTCAAGCGGGAAGGCGAGCACGCCCGGCCGGGCCGACCCGCGCAGCCCGACCGCGGCCACGGCCGCCGCGGCGGCCCGGTTGTCGATCGTGACCACGTGCAGCCCCTCGACCGCCGGTCCGCTGTGCACGACGGCCGGGCGCGCGGAGGCGGCCACGGCCGCCAGCACGGGGTCGTCGTCGACCGTCGTCCAGACGACGAACCCGTCGACCGCGGCCTCGCGCACGCGGTCGACGTCCGAGGCCTCGCCGGAGATCGGGATCAGCGTGAGACCGAGGCCGTGCTCGGTGCAGACCTCGGCGATGCCGGCGAGGAACGCGGTCGCCTGCGGGTCGGCGAAGGCGTAGGTGAGGTGCTCGCCGAGGACGACGCCCAGGTTGCCGGTGCGGCCCCGGCGGAGGTTGCGCGCCGCCGCGTCCGGGCCCGGGTAGCCCAGCCGGGCGGCGGCCTCGAGGACCTTCTCCCGGGTCGCGGGCGCCACCCGGTCGGGCCGGTTGTAGGTGTAGCTGACCGTCATCGCCGAGACGCCGGCCGCCCGGGCGACGTCGGGCATCGTCGGTCTCCGTGCCATGGTGCGAGACTAGCGCAGGCTGTGTAACGTTAAGATCATGCGGACGGCGACCTCACCCTCCTCCCGGACGGCCTACCTCGCCTTCGCCTCCTACGGGGCGCTCTGGGGGGTGTGGGGCGCCGCCCTGCCCGCGGTGCGCGACGCCGCCGGCGTCACCCAGGGGCAGCTGGGGACGGCGCTGCTGTTCATCGGCCTGGGCGCGCTCCCCGCGATGCTGCTCACCGGCCGGGCGGTCGACCGCTTCGGGGGCCGGGCGGCGGCGGTGACGCTGGTCCTGATGGCGGCGGCCGGGGTCGCGGTGGCGACGGCCGCCTCGGACGCCGTGTCGCTGGCCGTGCTGCTGCTCCTGCTCGGCGCGATGTCCGGTTCGGGCGACGTCGGCATCAACGCGGTGGCCGGCGCCGCCGAGCGCCTCACCGGGCGGCCGGTGCTCACCCGGGCGCACGGGGTGTTCTCGACGGCGGTCGTCGCCGGGGCGCTGGGCACCGGCGGCATCCAGGCGCTGGGACTGCCCGTGGCCGTCGCGTTCGGCCTCGTCGTCCTGGCCACCCTGGCCGCCGCCGTCTCGCTGTGGCCGGTGCGGCCGGCCACCGGCGTGGCCGTGCCGGCCGCCGGGTCGCCGCCCGCGCGCACGCCCTCGTGGGTGCTGCCGCTCGTCGCCGTCGGGCTGGTCGGGGCCCTGGCGTTCGCGGTGGAGAACGCCCACCAGTCCTGGGGCGCGGTGTTCCTGGCCGACGAGCTCGCCGTGGCCGGCGGGCTGACCGCGACCGCCCCGGCGGTCTTCGCCGGCGTCGCGGCGGCGGCCCGGTTCGCGGCCGGGGCGTCGGCGCGCGTGCCGGCCGGGGCGCTGCTCACCGGCGGCGCGGTCACGGCCGCCGCCGGCACCCTCCTGCTGGCCCGCTCCTCGTCGTCGGTCACCGCGCTCGCCGGGCTGGCGCTCGCCGCCGCCGGGACCGCGGTGCTCTTCCCGACCCTGATGCGCACCGCGCTGGCCGACGTCCGCGACGAGGTGCGCGGCCGGGCCACCTCCGCCGTCTCGACGACCTCCTACCTGGGCTTCGTGCTGGGCCCGGTCTTCGTCGGCGCGCTGGCCGACGCGGCGGGCCTGCGCACGGCGATGCTCGGCGTGGCCGCGCTGGCCCTGCTCACCGCCGTCGTGGCCCGGCCGGTCGCCCGGTGGGGGAGCGCGGCCGTGGGGCAGCGCGCCGGGTCGTCGTTCCCGCGGGAACGCCCCTCCGCCCGCCCTCCACGCCCGTCGCCCGCGCTGCAGCGCGGGCGGTGCGCGCGGAGAGCGGGCATTCCGGAGGGCGAGCCCGGCTGCCGGGCCCTCGGAGGAGGGAGGGCGGGAACCCGGTCCGGCGCGCGGGGCGTTGGCGGGGGGACGATGGGCCCAGGCACACCCGAGGAGGGGCGATGGACTACCTGCGCCGGCTGCAGTACGAGCGGCCCGTGCTCTTCTGGATCGTCCTCCTGGTGGGCTTCTGGCTCGGCTTCCAGCTCGTCCTCTTCGTCGCCCAGATGATCCTCGGGCCCTTCGGCCTGCCGTCGTGGGTGCCGATCGTGGTCGTGATGGGCGTGCTCGTGCTCATCGCCCGCCGCCAGCAGCGCTCGCGGTAGACCCGCGGGTCGGGTCAGTCGTCGTCCACGGGGGCGAAGCGGGCGAGGGACCGGACCGACGGCACCGTGTAGTACGAGCCGCTGAGCGGGACCAGCCAGTGGGTGAGGCCGTCGCGGACCCGGTCGGTCGCCCCGGCCATGCGGCGCAGCATCTCGTGCATCCGCCAGCGGTCCTGGGCGAACCCGACGAACGCCGTCCCGTGGTCGGTCACCCCGCCGTAGGCGACGTTGCGGCGGAAGATGCGCAGCTCCTCGCCGTCCCGCTCGACCGTCGTCCGTGCCACGTGCGCGCTGGGCGGCATGTCGTCCTCGTCGAACTCGACGCTGTCGGCCTTGGTCCGGCCCATCGCCCGCTCCTGCCCGCCGGTCCCGAGCGACTCCCACGCCCGGGTGTCGTGCCGCCAGACCTGGAAGAGCACGACCGACGAGCCGGCGCCCGGCCCGTCGGCCACCGCGACCACCCCCGGTGCCTCCAGCAGCGAGGGGTTCTCGGTGCCGTCGATGAACCCGGTGAGGTCGCGGTCGTGGTGGTAGAGCCAGCCGGTGACCTCGCGGGCGACGTCGGCGACCTCGCGCAGCTGGTCGATCACCAGCCGGGTGTTGTCGAAGACGGCGGACCGGTCGCCGCCGGCCACCCACACCCACGCGTCGTGCTGCGTGGCCGGCATGGCGAACCCGCCCGGCCCCTGCACCGGCTCGTCGAACCCGGCCGCGTCGGCCGGCGCCTCACCCGGTGCGACGGCGACCCACAGCTCCGGCCGGAACGCCACGACGAGGTTGACCCCGCCCGTGGTCGACAGCGGCCCGGACAGCGAGGCCACCGCCCGCACCAGCTCCTCCGGCGACACCCCGGGGAGGAGGTCCAGCTCCAGGTAGCAGTGCTCCGGCGTGCCCAGGGCGAAGATCCCGGTCTGCGGCGTCACGGGGGTACACGGTGCCAGGTCGCCGATGAGAAGAGGCGGCTCCCGGCGTCCTTGCTGCATGGACGACACCGACATCCGGGACCTGGTGCACCGGTGGGCCGACGCGGTGCACGAGGGCCGGCTGGACGACGTCCTGGCCGACCACGCCGCCGACATCCTCATGTTCGACGTGCCGCCACCCGACGACGGCGTGCGGGGGATCGACGCCTACCGGGAGACCTGGCCCCCGTTCTTCGAGTGGCAGCGGTCCGGGGCGTCGTTCGAGGTCGTCGAGCTGCAGGTGACCGCCGGCACCGACGTCGCGTACGCCGCCGCGCTGCTGCGCTGCGGTACGGCCGACGACCTCGCGGAGCACCCGGGACGGCGGCTGCGGCTCACCCTCGGCCTGCGCCGGCAGGACGGCCGCTGGGTGGTCGCCCACGAGCACCACTCCTTCCCCGACGGGTGAGCCCCGAGGGGTGAGCGGCGCACCGCCCGGGCAGGATGCGCCCATGGCGGTCGTCAACGTGCTGGTCCCGCGCCGTCCCGAGCAGGTCTGGGACGTGCTCGCCGACGGGCACGCCTACGCGGAGTGGGTGATCGGCACCAAGGAGATCCGCGCCGTCGACCCCGGTTGGCCGGCGGTGGGGACGGCGCTCCACTACACCGTCGGCGTCGGCCCGCTGACGCTGAAGGGACGCACCACGGTCCGGCAGCTCGACAAGGGCCGCCGGCTCGGGCTCGAGGCCGACGCCGGCCTGCTCGGCTCGGCGCGGATCATGATCGAGCTCGACGAGTGGGGGGAGGACACCGTGGTCGAGCTGGACGAGCACCCGCTGCGCGGGCCGGCGTCGTGGCTGCACAACCCGGTCTCCGACGCGCTCATGCTGCTGCGCGGCCGGCCGATGGTGCTGCAGTTCGCCCGCGTGGTGGAGAAGCGGCACCCGCGCTGATCCTCACCCGTCGGTGCGGACCGCCCGCCAGACCAGGTCGGCGATGCCCGATGCGGCGACGGCGAGGTCGACACCCGGGCCGGCGGCCAGCCAGCGGCGGGCCCGCTCGGCGGCCGGCCCGATGACCACCACCTCCAGCACGTCGGGCGGCACGTCGACGATCCGCCCCGCCGCCACCTGGCGGGCGAACCAGCCGTGCAACTCCTCGATGCGGGCGGCCTGGGAGGCCGCGATCCGCGGCGCGTGCTCGGGCAGGAACGACGCGTACGACGACGCGTGCACGTACCGGGCGACGTCCGGGTGCTCGCGGGTGAAGCGCAGGTACGCGGTCACCACGGCCCGCACACCGGTGCGGGCGGTGCGCGCCCGGCGCAGGTCGGCGAGGACGGCGTCGAGCAGTTCCCCCAGGCAGCGCTCGTACAGCGCGGCGGCCAGCCCGCCGGCGCTGCCGAAGTGGTGGTACAGGCTGCCGAGGCTCACCCCGCTGCGCTCCAGCACGGCGTGCACGGTCATGCCGTCGTGCCCCTGTTCGGCGTGCACCGCCAGCGCGGCGTCGAGCAGCCGCGCGCTGGTCTCCCTGCCGCGCGCCGTCACGGGCCGGCCCCGGTGAGCCGCTCGGCCTCCGCCCACAGGGCCGCGGCCAGCGCCGGGTCGGCGGCCGGGGGAGCGGGCTCCTTCTCCGTCTCCTCCTCGACGTAGCGCCCGGTCACCCCGGCGAACTCCGCCGCCGTGGCCAGCCGCACGACGCGCGCCGCGCCGGCCTCCGCGGGCTCCCAGCTGCGCTTGACCAGCGCGAGCAGCAGCCCGACCGGACCGCGGCGGTCGCCGAGGCCGGTGCGCAGGACGCCGGGGTGCACCGCGTTGATCGTCGTCCCCGAGCCGGCCCAGCGCCGCGCCCACAGCGGGGTCACCAGCAGGTTGGCCAGCTTGGTGTCGGCGTAGGTGCGCAGCCCCGAGAACCGGCCGCCCACCGCCGTCACCCCGGGCTCGGCGCGGCCCTTGACGTAGATGCCCGCGCTCACCTGGACGACCCGGGCCCCCGACCGGGCCAGGCGCTCCTCGAGCAGGGCGTTGAGCAGGAAGGGCGCGAGGTGGTTGACCGCGAAGGCCGCCTCGACGCCGTCGGCGTTGAGCACCCGGCGGCTGGGCCAGGCGCCGGCGTTGTGCACCAGCACGTCCAGCCGCGGGCAGGCGTCGAGCAGCGCCGCGGCGGCCTTGCGCGTCGACGCGGTGTCGCCGAGGTCGCCGACCACCAGTTCGGCGTCGGCGCCCTGCGCCCGGAGCCGGTCGCGGGCCGCCGTCCCCCGGCCGGGGTCACGGGCCAGGAGGACGACGCGCCGCCCCTGCCCGCCCAGCGCCTCCGCGACGGCGAGCCCGAGGCCGGCGGCACCGCCGGTGACGACGGCGACCGGGCGGGAGGACGCGGAGGGCACGCCGGCGACCCTAACCGGTTCTGGACTGATGTTCTAGAGAGAAGTTCTAGTGCTGTGACTTGAGGGCCTCAGCGCACGGTGAGCGACCGCAAGATCGCGTCGCGGAGCGGCGCGACCGTCCGAGACCGGCGCGTGATCTTCGTCGCGGCGGGGTGGCTTGTCGCCATGTCGACATGTCGGGGATGGTGGACCGGCGTCGGGTACGCGGGGGGACCGGAACGACAGCGACCGGCGCAGAATGGTGGAGACCTCATGCTGTGGGCCGTCGGGTCCGCCCTCGGGCTGCTCGTGATGACGTTCCTCATCCTCGCTCTCGCCCGGCCGGTCACCGCCCGCTGGGAGGAGGAGCAGCGGCCGCCGGTCACCGCGGACGACTGATCCGCCGGTCCTGCTCGGCGTACGCGTCGAGCAGCCGGTGCGCCCCCTGACCCGCCGCCCACCCGCTGCTAGGCGACGAGCACCCCGTCGTCGTCCAGGGACCGGAGCGAGACCTCCAGGGTCCCCCGGCGCACGGAGAGCAGGTCCCCGTTCCCGAGCGCCGACCAGTCGCGTCCCCAGCCGCTGGACGCGACGACGACGGCGTCGCCGGTGACCCGGTAGCGCAGCTCGTAGTAGTCGGGACCCTCGTCGAACTCCTGCGACGCGGCGTGGTTGACACGGCAGACGGCGTGGAGCTCGTCGGGCGTGAGCAGCAGGCAGTTGAGGCTGGTGAAGTCGCCGGTGGCGGCCAGCTCGCCCACGGTGTCGAGGAGGGCCTCCGCGGGCGCGAGGCCGTCGCGCATCCGGGCCAGGACGGCGAGGAAGTAGCGCTCGCTGTCGGTGTCCCCCCGCCGCTCGCGGCGCAGCCGCCAGGGGATCAGCCGGTCGACCGACCGCGGCGGGATGATCGAGCCGTTGTGCGCGAAGGCCACCCGGCCGTCGGTGAACGGGTGGGTGTTCTCCAGGCCGATGCCCAGCCCCAGGGTCGCCCGGCGCAGGTGCGCCAGCCCCAGGTCGGCGCGCCCGGCGCGCGCCAGCTCGGCGAACTCGGCGTTGCCGCGGGCGGCGTCGGCCTGCTTGCGCACCTCCACGCCGGCGCCGGTGCTGCGCGCCAGCCCCCAGCCGTGGGCGTGCTTCGCCGACAGCTCGGTGAACGCGTCGAGGTCGGCCTCGCCGAGCAGGTCGCGCAGCGGCGTGGGCACCCGCGAGGCCCAGCCCAGGAGTCGGCACACGGCTCCCCACGATGCCGCGCCCGGGTCGCGGACGCCGGGACCCCGGGGTGCGTCGTCCGGCACACCGGCGCAGCCGTCCCAGCCGTCCCAGCGGAAAACCAGTGGCGCCGCGATGACTTCCGCCCGCCAATCCTGTCGTAGGGGCAGAGGACGCTGCAGGCAGTCCGGGAGGCGCGGACGGCGCCTCTTGACCTCGAGTCGGCTTGAACCCCGACGCTGGCGACGACGCAGCGCGGAGAGGACGAGGACATGACCCAGACGCCGTTGGCCATCGAGGCGACCGGCCTGACCAAGTCGTTCGGCAGCACCCAGGCCGTGGCCGGCATCGACCTGGCCGTGCCGGCCGGCGCCATCTACGGCGTGCTCGGGCCGAACGGGGCCGGCAAGACCACCACCATCCGCATGCTCGCCACCCTCATCGCGCCCGATGGCGGCAGCGCGCGGGTGCTCGGGCACGACATCGTCGCCGACGCCGACGCCGTCCGCGGCGCGGTCAGCCTCACCGGGCAGCTGGCGTCGGTCGACGAGGAGCTGACCGGCCGGGAGAACCTGATCCTGCTGGGCCGGCTGCTCGGCCTGGGCCGCCCCGCGGCCAGGGCGCGGGCCGACGAGCTGCTCGAGGCGTTCGGCATCGCCGAGGCGAGCGGTCGGCTGGTGAAGAACTACTCCGGCGGCATGCGCCGCCGGCTCGACATCGCCGCCAGCATCGTCGTGACGCCGGAGCTGATGTTCCTCGACGAGCCCACCACGGGCCTCGACCCGCGCTCGCGCAACCAGGTGTGGGAGATCGCGCGGGCGCTGGTCGCCGGCGGGACGACGATCCTGCTCTGCACCCAGTACCTGGAGGAGGCCGACCAGCTCGCCGACGGCATCGCCGTCATCGACAAGGGCCGCGTCATCGCCGAGGGCACCCCCGGCCAGCTCAAGGCCTCGGTCGGCTCCGGCGGGCTGCACGTGCGGCTGCTCGACCCCGGGCAGCGCCCGGAGGCGGCCGCCGTCCTCGAGCGGGTGGTCGGCCCGCCGGTGCTCGAACCCGATCCCGCCGCGCTGTCGGCGTCGTGCGCCGACGCCGCCCTCGCCGCGGAGGGCGTCGCCGCGCTGGCGCGCGCCGGCATCGGCATCGCCGACTTCGCCCTGTCCCAGCCCAGCCTCGACGAGGTCTTCCTCGCCCTCACCGGTCACGCCGCCGAGCCGGCCGCCGACGAGCCGACCCTGCAGGAGCAGCCGTCATGACCACCGCCACCGAGACCACGGCTGCCGCCGACACCGCCGCCGTCCGCCGGGCGATCGCCGGCACCACCCGCCCGCCGCGCCCCGGCCGGCTGTCGACCGCGCTCACCTTCGGCTGGCGGGGCATGCTCAAGGTCAAGCACGTCCCCGAGCAGCTGCTCGACGTCACGGTCACGCCGGTGATGTTCGTGCTGATGTTCACCTACCTGTTCGGCGGCGCCATCGCCGGCTCCACCGGCGCCTACCTCGAGTACGTGCTGCCCGGCATCCTGGTGATGTCGGTGCTGTTCACGACCGTCTACTCCGGCGTCTCGCTGAACACCGACCTGACCAAGGGCGTGGTCGACCGGTTCCGGTCGCTGCCCATCTGGCGCCCGGCGCCGCTGCTGGGCTCGCTGCTCGGCGACAGCGTCCGCTACGTCATCGCCGGCACGGTGATCATCGCGCTGGGGCTGGCGCTCGGGTACCGGCCCGACGGGGGAGTGCTCGGCGTCCTCGGGGCGCTGGGCCTGGTCGTCGTCTTCTCGTTCGGGCTGTCGTGGGTGTTCTCGGTGCTCGGCCTGCTGCTGCGCTCGCCGAACGCGGTCATGAACGCCGGCTTCATGGGCATCTTCCCGCTGACGTTCCTGTCCAACGTGTTCGTCGACCCGACCACCCTGCCCGGGCCGCTGGAGGCGTTCGTCGACGTCAACCCGATCTCGGTCCTGGCCACGGCGTCGCGGTCGCTGATGGAGGGCGAACCCGACGGCACGGCGATCGTGGTCTCGCTCGCCGTCGCCGCCGTGCTCGCGCTGGTGTTCCTCCCGCTGACCACCCGGCTGTACCGGAGCCGGTGACGCAGCCGGTGACGCAGCCGGTGACGGAGCCCTACCGCAGCCGCTGACCCACGGCGCGGGCCAGCGCGTCGAGCTGGCCCGCGTCCTGGCGGCGGATCGCCGCCCGGATCACCGGCGCCAGCAGGCCCCACGGCCCGCGGGTGCCGACGTCGGCCACCAGCTCGAGCCGGCTGCCCCCGTCGGCCGGCTCGACCGAGTAGCGGTAGTCGGCCGTCACGCCGCCCTGCACCGACCGGAGGGTGAGCGAGCGGCCCGGGTCCAGGGCCACGATCTCGCTGCGCCGCTCCCGGCCCCGGGCGGTGAACGTCAGCGCCGTCCCCACGGCCGTGGGTCCCTCGGCGCGGATCGCGTCGACGCCGAGCCAGCCGGCCGCGGCCGGCCAGTCGGTGAGCTGGTGCCACACCCGGTCGGCGGGGACGTCGAGGGTGCGGGAGGCGGTGAAGGCGGTGCGGAGCGGAGGGCGGGCCATGGCGGCAGCGTGACCGTCGCCGGCTCGGCTGTCTTGGACGGATTTCACCCCGGGTCGGGCACGAACCCGGGCGCCTGCTCGCCGGGGGAGAGGTGGGCCCGCTGCGCCGCGACGTAGGCCGAGGGCGGCACGCCGGTGGCGCGGGCGACGTCGCGGACCAGGTGCGCCTGGTCGTACCAGCCCAGCTCGGCGGCGTGCTCGGTCCAGGCGACCCGGTCCTGCACGTCGATCCGCTCCAGCAGCCGGCGCACCCGCAGCACCCGGGCCAGCGTGCGCGGGCTCAACCCGACCACCCGGGTGAACTGCCGGTCGAGGTGGCCGTGCGAGACCCCGAGCCCGGCGGCGAGCTCGGCGATCGGCCGGGCCGGGTCGGCCTCCAGCGCGGCCACCGCGGCGGCGCACCGGTCCAGGCCGGGCACGGACTCGTCCAGGCCGGCGGTGAGGGCCTCCTCGGTCGCGTCGAGCAGCGCCCCGGCGTCGTCGCCGAGGTCCAGCAGCCGCCTCCGCAGGGCGCGGGCCGCCGGCCAGGCGGCGAGCAGGTCGACGACCCGGCCGCGCAGCGGGGCCGGGTCGACACCGAGGGCGGCCCGGCAGCCGACCGGGGTGGTGACCACGCCGACCACCTCGGTCCGCCCGGTCGGTTCGTTGCCCAGCGGCCGGTCGTGCGGGCCGATGAGGAAACCGGTGTCGGCGAGGAAGGGCGGCCCGCCGTCCGGCGTCTGCCGGATCGGCGGCCCGAGGAAGATCCCGGCGACGGTGGAACCGGTCGGCGCGATCCGCTCCCGGCGGTAGGGGATCTGCCCGGAGGCGTGCCACACCGACTCGACGTAGCGGCCGAGCCGCCCGCCGGGGCGGCGGTCGGTGAACGCGAAGGACACCTAGTCGCGCTGCCGGGCCAGCGCGGCGGCCATCCGGCCCACCAGCTCGTAGGGGATCGGGCGGGCGAGGGGCAGGCGCATGGTGCCCCTGTCGGTGCCGCGGTAGGGCTCGAGCGCGGCACCAAGCTCGCCGTCGAGCTCGGGGAACGGGTAGAGGCCGATGTGCCGCTTCCAGGCGGCGACGTGCAGCAGCGGCCGGCCGTCGAGGGTGAACGTCGGCATCTTGTAGCTGATCGTCTCGCCGGCTCCCGGGACGGCGGCGTGCACCGCGTCGCGGAGGCCCTCCAGGACCGGCCGCACGTCGTCGGGCAGCGCGGCGACGTACTCGTCGACGGACGCGTCTCGACCGGTCATGCGCCGTTCCTACCGCGCGAGGGGGCCCTCCGGCGGCCCGACGAGCTCGGTGACCGCGCCCCCCGCGGCGAGGTGCAGGCTCCACGTGCCCTCCGCCGCGCCGTCGAGGACGTCGTGCAGCGCGTCGACCCACTCGGCGTCGTCCAGCCGCATCGCCGGCGCGCCCGGCCGGCAGAGGGCCATCGCCAGGTGGCTGCCGCGCGGCAGACCCTGCTCGCAGATCGCCTCGTGCAGGTCGAGCAGGCCCGACAGCAGCAACCGGTCGGGCACCGGCGGGACGTCGTCGACGGGCAGGACCAGCGGCAGCATCAGGCCGTCGGGGGCCACCCAGGCCAGCCAGAGGCTGCGGCGGCGGAACACCGGCGGCTCGAGCAGGCCCGCCCAGCGGGCGGTGAGCTCGGCGGCGGAGCGGACGGGGCTCTCGGGGCTCGGCACGGTCGTCATGGCGGCACGGTGTCAGCTCCCGCGCCGAGCCCGCCGGCCGTTTCCACAGGCTCAGCCGACGGTGGCCAGGTACTCCGGGGCTCGGCGGGCGGGGGAGGCGGCCTCGAACGCGGCGGCCAGGTCCAGCAGGGCCGCGTCCGACCAGCGGGCGCCGAAGAACGTGATGCCCACCGGCAGTGCCTCCTCGGGCCCGGCGAACCCGGCCGGCACCGCGATGCTCGGGTAGCCGGCCACCGCGGCGGGCGTCGAGGTGCTGTACACGAACTCGTCGCCGGCGCCGTCCTCGTCGAGGTAGCGGGTGACCCAGGCGGGGGTGCCGGTCAGCCCGACGATCGCGTCGAGGTCGTCCTCGGTGCCCAGCCCCTGGGCCAGCACCTCGTCGACCGACCGGCGGGCCAGGTCGCGGATCGTGGCCCGCAGCTCGGCCACCGACGGGTCCTCCTCGGGCACCGGCGCGGCCAGCGCCTGCTCGAACAGCTCCTGCCCGAAGTGCTCGAGCTCGACGTCGTCCTGCTCGTTGAAGGCGATCAGCCCGGCCAGGTCCTCCGGGTGGTCGCCCGGCGTGGCCGCCAGGTAGACGTCGACGTCGCGGTGGAACTCCGCCAGCAGCGCCGGCGTCTCGCCCTCGAGGATCCCGGCCTGGTACGGCAGCTCGACCTCCACCGTGGTCGCCCCGGCCGCCTCCAGCACCTTCACCGCGCGCTCGTACACGGCCTCGGTGGCGTCGTCGACGGCCTCGGACTGCTCGGGGGTGAGCGTCCACACCCCCATCCGGGCGCCGTCGAGCGCCGCCGGGTCGAGCGCGGCGGGGTCGGCGTCGAGGTCGGCGGGGATCTCCGCGGTGGCCGGGTCGGCGGGGTCGGCCCCGGCGAGGACGGCCAGCAGGACCGCCGCGTCGACCGCGTGCCGCGCCATCGGCCCGGCGGTGTCCTGCTCGGCCGAGAGCGGCACGATCCCGTCGCGGCTGACCAGGCCCAGCGTCGGCTTGAGCCCGACGATCCCCGTGGTGCCGGCCGGGCAGACGATCGACCCGTCGGTCTCGGTCCCGACGGCCACCTGCGCCAGGCTGGCCGCCACGCCGACCGCCGAGCCGCTGGACGAGCCGCACGGGTTGCGGTCGAGCACGTGCGGGTTGTGCGTCTGGCCGCCGACGGCGCTCCACCCGCTGGTCCCGCCCTCGCCGCGGAAGAACGCCCACTCGGAGAGGTTGGCCTTGCCGATCACCACCGCGCCGGCCTCCCGCAGCCGGCGGGTGATCGTGGCGTCGTCCGGCTCGCTGCCCAGCAGGGCGCGCGACCCGGCGGTGGTGGGCAGGTCGGCGGTGTCGATGTTGTCCTTGAGCAGCACCGGGATGCCCTCCAGCGGGCTGCGCGGGCCCGATCCGGCGCGCACCCGGTCGCTCTCCTCCGCCTCGGCGACGGCGTCCTCGTTGACGTGCAGGACGGCGCCCAGGTCGTCGTCCAGGGCCTCGATGCGCGCCAGGTACGTCTCGGTCAGCTCCACGGCGGTCAGGTCGCCGGCGGCCATCCGCTCCTGCAGCTCGGGGATCGTCAGGGCGTCGAGCTCCTCGCCCGGGGCGTCGGCGACGGTCGGCTCGGGCGGCGCCTCGGCGCCGCAGCCGGGGAGGACCAGCGCGAGGACGGCGACGACGGCGGCGGTGCGGCGCACGGGCTCTCCTCGGGGGGCATGCGGCAGGCTGGCGACGTGCCCCAGGATCGCCGTTCCCTGTCGCTCTGGCACGCCACGCTGCCCGAGGGCGAGCTGGACCGGCGGCGGCCGCCGCTGCCCGGCGGCACCGAGGCCGACGTGGTGGTCGTCGGCGCCGGCTTCACCGGGCTGTGGACCGCCTACTACCTGGCCCGGCGCGACCCCGGGCTGCGGATCGTGGTCCTGGAGGCCGAGTTCGCCGGGTTCGGCGCCTCCGGCCGCAACGGCGGCTGGGTGTCGGGGCTGCTGCCGGTGTCGCTGGAGACGGTGGCCGCGGCGTCCTCGCGCGACGCGGCCCTGGCCTGGCAGCGCGCCGCCGAGGCCACCGTCGACGAGGTGCTCCGGGTGGCGGCGGACGAGGGCATCGACGCGCACGCCGACAAGGGCGGCTACCTCCGCCTCGCCACCTCCGAGCTGCAGGCGCGGCGGCTGCGGGCGGCGGTCGCGCGGGCGCGCGAGTGGGACCTCGGCGAGGACGACCTGCGCTGGCTCTCCCGCGCGGAGCTGCGCGAGCGGGTGGCCGCCGACGGCGCCTTCGGCGCCACGCACACCCCGCACTGCGCCGCCGTCCACCCGGCCCGGCTGGTGCGCGGGCTGGCCGACGCCGTCGAGCGGCGCGGCGTCGTGCTGCACGAGGGCACGCCGGTGACCGGGATCGAGCCGCACCGGGCCCGCACGCCGCACGGCGACGTGCTCGCCCGGGTGGTGGTCCGGGCGACCGAGGGCTTCACGCCGGCCCTGCCCGGCGCGCGCCGCGCGCTGGTGCCGGTCTACTCGCTGATGCTGGCCACCGAGCCCCTGCCCGACGACTTCTGGGCGGAGACCGGCTGGGCGGGGCGGGAGACCCTCAACGACGACCGCCGGCTCCTGGTCTACGGCCAGCGCACCCGCGACGGCCGGATCGCCTTCGGCGGCCGCGGCGCGCCGTACCGCTTCGGCTCGCGGATCGACCCGGCGTCGGAGCGGGCCCGTGGCGTGCACGAGCAGCTGCGGCGCAGCCTCGTCGAGCTCTTCCCGGCGCTCGCCGACGCGACGATCACCCACCGCTGGGGTGGGCCGCTGGGCGTGCCGCGGGACTGGTGGCCGTCGGTCACGCTGGACAGGGCGACCGGGCTCGCCGCGGCCGGCGGCTACAGCGGGGACGGCGTCGCGCTCACCAACCTCGCCGGGCGGACGCTCGCCGACCTGATCTGCGGGGACGACACCCCGATCACCCGCCTGCCGTGGGTGGGCCACCGGTCGCGGCGCTTCGAGCCCGAGCCGCTGCGGTGGGTGGGCGTGAACGCCGGCTTCCGGCTGGCGGCGCTGCTCGACGGCCGGGAGCGGCGCACCGGCCGCCCGGCCACACTGCTCGACCGGGCGATGACGGCGCTGACGGGCCACTGACCCCGGCGCTACGGTGCCCGCCGTGGACGCCGTCGCGGTGCTGGGTCCGGGTGGGGTGGGCGGGCTGCTGGCCGCTGCCCTCGCCCGGCGGGGGACGGCGGTGACCTGCCTGGCCGGGGCGTCGACGGTCGCCGCCCTCGCCGAGCGCGGGATCGCCGTCCGCAGCGGGCTGCTGGGCGACTTCGCCGTCCCGGTCGCCGCGGCCGAGCGGCTCGCGGACCCCGTGGACGCCTGCCTGGTCACGGTCAAGGCGACCCAGCTCGACGCCGCGCTCGACCGGGTCCCGGCCGACGTGCTCGGCGGGGCGCTGCTGGTGCCGTTCCTCAACGGCGTCGAGCACATGGCGGTGCTGCGCGAGCGCTACCCGGGGGCCGCGGTCATGGCCGGCACCATCCGGGTGGAGGCCAGCCGCGTGGCGCCGGGGGAGGTGCGGCACGACAGCCCGTTCGTCCGCGTCGAGCTGGCCCCGGCGGCCGCTCTGCGGGGCCGTGCCGAGGAGCTGGCCGCCGACCTGCGCGCCGCCGGCGTCGACACCACCGTCGTGGACGACGAGCGGGCGGCGCTGTGGGGCAAGCTCGCGTTCCTCGCCCCGTTCGCGCTGCTCACCACGCACGAGGCGGCGCCGGTCGGGGTGGTCCGCGACCGCCGTCCCGACGACGTCGCCGCCGTCGTCGGGGAGGTGGCCGCCGTCGCCCGCGCCGAGGGCGTGCCGGTCGACCCGGACGGGATCGTCGGGTTCTTCGCCGGGCTGCCCGCCGGCATGCGCTCGTCGATGCAGCGCGACGCCGAGGCCGGCCGGCCGCTGGAGCTGGAGGCGATCGGGGGAGCGGTGCTCCGGGCGGCCGCCCGCCACGGGGTCGCCGTCCCGCGCACCGAGCGGCTGGTCGGCGAGCTCCGGGCCCTCCGGGCCCGCTGACCGGGTCGCCGGGGCCGGGCGGGCGGGACGGTGCATCCCCCTCCCCGGTGACCTCCGGGCGCGTCCCCTGCCACGGGCCGGGTCGGGGATCTAGCGTGCCGCCGTGGCAGGGAGCGCAGCGGACGGGGGCGGGCCGGGCACCGCCGGACGGCGGGAGCCGCCGTGGCTGCGCCGCGCGCTGCTGCTGGTGCTGGCGGCGGTGGCGGCCTACCAGGTGGTGCTCTGGGCGTTCACCAACCTGCGCGGCTTCCTCGGCCTGCTGTTCCTGGCCTGGCTGTTCGCGATCAGCATCGAGCCGGTCGTCGCCGCGCTCGTGCGGCGGGGCGTGCGCCGCGGCGGGGCCACCGGGATCGTGCTGTCCGCGCTGGTCGTCCTCACCGTCGGCTTCTTCGCGGTGTTCGGCGCCCTGCTGGTCGACCAGGTCGCCGCCCTGGTGCGGGCGCTGCCCGACGTCGTCCGGGACGTCGTCGACTGGGTCAACCGCAGCTTCGACACCGACCTGGCGGCCGGGGACGTCGTCGACTCGCTGCAGCTCACGCCGGAGCGGATCCAGGACCTGGCGCAGGACCTCACGCCGGGACTGGTCGGCGTCGTCACCACGCTGATCGGCGCCCTCTTCCAGACCTTCACCTTCCTGCTGTTCGCCTACTACATGTCCGCCCAGGCGCCGGCGCTGCGCCGCAGCGTCGCCCGCCGCTTCCCGCCGCGGCAGCAGCGGGTCATCTCGACGGTCTGGGAGATCGCCGTGGAGAAGACCGGCGGCTACGTCGTCTCCCGGCTCGTCCTGGCCGTGGTCAGCGCGGTCGTGACCGCCGTCGTCCTCCTGGTGCTGGGCGTGCCGTTCTGGCTGCCGCTGGCGCTGTGGACCGGCCTGGTCTCCCAGTTCGTCCCCACCATCGGCACCTACCTCGCCATCGGCCTGCCCGCCCTGGTCGCCCTCGCCGTCGACCCGTTCGACGCCCTGTGGGTGGTCGTGTTCGGCACCGTCTACCAGCAGGTCGAGAACTACCTGATCGGGCCGCGGGTGACCGCCCGCACGGTGAACATCCACCCGGCGGTCGCGCTCGGCTCGGTCATCGCCGGGGCGTCGCTGTTCGGGGCGCTGGGCGCCCTGGTCTCCATCCCGGTCGTCGCCGCGATCCAGGCGGTCGTCGAGACCTACGGCCGCCGCTACGAGCTCGTCACCGACGACGCCGCCGAGGAGCCGCCCGAGCCGCCGAGGAAGGCCCGCACCTCCCGGAGGAAGTGAGCGAACGCCGGCTCGTCGGCCCGCAGGATGTGGTTGCGGCTGTCGAGCGCCACCAGGCGGCTGCCGGCGATGGCGGCGTGCAGCTCCTCGGCCTCCTCGAACGACCAGACGAGGTCACCGCGCGGGTGCAGGACCAGCGTCGGGACGTCGAGCTGCCGCGCGGCCGCCGAGGCGTCGAGCCGCCCGAACGCGCTCCACAGCCGGAAGGCGTTCTCCGGCGAGGTGGAGCGCCGCTGCAGCCGGTCGAACGCCCGCCACAGCTCCACCGGGCCGTCGGGGAGGAAGCGGGCGTCGTAGACCGAGTGGAAGCCGGGCGTCTCCGAGCCCCACGACACCCGCAGCAGCTGGCCGAGCGCCACCAGCTCGCTGCGCAGCGCCGCGCTCGCCCGCGGCCACAGCGCCTGCGCGCAGGTGCCGTACACGACCAGGTGCGAGACGCGCTCGGGGTGCCGGGCGGCGTAGGTGACGGCGATCGGCCCGCCCTGCGAGAGCCCGAGGAGGGGGAACCGCTCGAGGCCGAGGGTGTCGACGACGGTCTCCAGGTCGCGCACCCAGGCCTCGAGCGTGAACGAGTCGGCGTCGACGTCCCGGTCGGACAGGCCGCAGCCCCGCTCGTCGTAGCGGACCAGGGTGTGGTCGCGGGACAGCTCCCGCCACCAGTGCGACCAGACCGGGCTGCCCCAGTCGTGGTCGAGGTGGGTCAGCCAGTTGGCCACCTTGACCAGCGGTGGCCCGCTGCCGCTCGTGGCGTAGGCCAGTCGGACGCCGTCCGAGGCCCGGCAGGAGCCGAGGGTCTGGCGGGCCAGCGGGGCCTCCCGCGGCGCGGGGCGGGCGCCCGGCCGGGGCGGCAGGCGGTCGGGGCCGCCCAGCGCGCCGGCGCGCAGCGCCCGCCCCTCCGCGCTGAGCCCGATGCCCAGCTCCTCGCGCAGCACCGACTCGATGCGGGCGATCTGCCGCAGGGCACCGGACCGGTCGCCGGCGGCCAGCAGCTCGCCGGCCAGCCCGAGCGCAGCCGGCTCGTCGGTGGGGTCGGCGGCCACCAGCTCGGTCCACCGGCCGGCCACCCGGAGCAGCTCCCGGCGCAGCCGGGCGTGGTGCTGGCGCGGGCCGTCGGCCCACGGCGCGTACGGCTCGTCGGGCAGCAGCTCGCCGGCCCAGGTGTCGAGCGCCCGCACCGCGGCCGCCGCGTCGCCGGCCTTCAGCGCGGCCCGCGCGGCCGCCTCGAAGGCGGCCGCGTCGACCTCCACGTCCTGGCCGGGGAACAGCGACACGAGATCCTTGCGGAGGACGACCCCGTCCGCGGCGCCCAGGGCGCGGCGGGCGTAGTGCGCCGCCTTGTGCAGGGCGTTCGCCGCGTCCTCGGGAGCCGAGTCGGGCCACAGCGCGTCCATCACCCGCTCGCGGTGCAGCCGGTGTGCCGGCGCGAGCGCCAGCAGCCCGACCAGCGCCGGGGCGCTGCGCCGGGCGAAGGCGGCGGCGTCGACGGGGCGCCCGTCGACCTCCGCGGCGAAGCCGCCGAGCAGGCGGACCCGCACTCCCACGCCCGCGGTCATACCAGGGCGGCGCCCAGCGCCACCAGGGCGTAGACGCCCCCGCCGGCGAGCACGACCCGCACGATCGAGCCGCCGCGCCACGCGACGACCCCGCCCACGGCCAGCGCGGCGAGCACCGCGGGGTCGGGCCCGCCGCTGCCGCCCGCGACGCTCAGCACCACCAGCGCCGCGATCGCCCCCGCGGCGGCGTGCCGCAGCACGGCCGCCGTCCGCTCGCCCAGCCCGGTCCGCTCGACGACGACCAGCGGCAGCAACCGGAACACCAGGCTCACCCCGCCGACCACCAGGACGGCGGTCCAGACGGCGCTCACGACCGCCCCCGCTCCGCCAGCCCGCCGGCCAGCGCCGCGGCGGCCATGGCGGGCAGGACCTCCGCACCCGGGACCACCGCCGAGGCCACCAGGGCCGTGGCCGCGCCGGCCGCGACCGCGGCGACGCCGCCGGGCAGCCGCAGGTGCGGGACGACCAGCACGACCAGGCACAGCGGGACGGCGACGGAGAGGTGCGCGGCGAGACCGTCGACGCCGCCGACCACCATCCCGGCGCTGATGGCGACCATCCAGCCGACGGCCATCGCGATCGCGGCGCCGGCGTAGTGCGCCAGCGCGCCGGCCGGCGGGGCCCCGGAGCGGCGGCGCTGCTCGGCCACCGCCCACGTCGGCTCGACGATCGTCGCGGCACCCAGCACCTTCGCCCACAGCGGGGCACCGGTCCACAGCGCGGCCAGCCCACCGCTGTACACCAGCAGCCGGGCGTTGACGAGGACGGCGACGGCGACCGCGGTCCACAGCGCACCGCCGTCGCCCAGCAGCTGCAGCAGGGCGAGCTGGGCGCTGCCGCTGAAGACCAGCAGGCTGCCGAACCAGGCGGCGACCGGGTCGGCGCTGGCGCCGACCGCGGCGCCGACGGTCAGGCCGAAGGGGGCCAGGCCGATCACCAGCGGTACGCACGCACGCGCACCGGCCAGCAGGTCGGCGCCCGTGCGGACGGGAGGGGACGTCGTCGAGGTCATGGGGCGAGGGTCGGGCGACCGCCTTCCGGTGGCCTTCCGCGGCGTCCGCCCCGGGCCCGCCGCGCGGAAGGTCCGCGAAAGACGCCGTCGGCAGCCTGGTCCGCAGCCCGGCAGCCTCCCCGATCCGCCGGGCGGAGGAGACGGAGATGATCACGCTCACGACGGCCGCCGATGGGATGCCGTCGCTCGAGGTCGCCGGCCGGCGGGGCCTGTCGCTGCCGCGGGTCGTCGTCCGTCCGCTCGCCGACGGCGAGACCGGACCGGTCCAGGCGGTCTTCGACGGGATGTCGGCGCACTCGCGCCGGATGCGCTTCCTCGCGCCGATCCCGGCGCTGCTGCCCGCGGTGCTGCGGGCGCTGACCGACGTCGACCACGACCGGCACGGGTGCTGGGTCGCCGAGGTCGACGGCGAGCCGGTCGGCATCGGGCGCTACATCCGCGACAGGGACGACCCCGAGCTGGCCGAGGTGGCGCTGGAGGTGGTCGACCGCTACCAGGGGCTGGGCATCGGCCGGCTGCTCGTCGACGTCGTCGGGGTGGCCGCGGGCGACGCCGGCGTGCGCTCGCTGCTCTGGCTCATGGACGCGCACAACCTCAAGGTCCGCCGGCTGGCCGCGCCGCTGCACGGCCGGTTCGCGCTGGACGGCGACGAGCTGGAGGGGACGACGCCGCTGCCGGTCGTGCCGGAGGTCGAGGCCGCCCGCATCGCCCGGTGCGCGCGGATCGCCCGCTGCCGAGCCGCGACGCGTCAGGCGGCCTGACGGGCCAGGTGCTCGCGGAGGGCCGCGACGACCACGCGGTGGTCCTGCAGCTGCGGCAGACCCGAGACGACGACGGCGCCGACCGGGCCCACCGACCGGACGAGGACCGGGAAGGCGCCGCCGTGCGCGGCGTACTGCTGCGGGTCGAGGCCGAACTCCTCCTCGAAGGTGGTGCCGCGCTCGACGCTGGCCTGCCGCACGTACAGGCTGCTGTGCCCGAAGCGCTGCACCACCCGCGTCTTCCGCTCGATCCACGTGTCGTTGTCGGGCGTGGCGCCGGTCAGCGCCGCCTTGAACAGCCCGTGGCCGTTGCGGGTGATCGCGATCGCCACCGGCAGCCGGTCGCGGCGGGCGGTGGCCACCAGCGCCGAGCCCAGCTCCCACGCGTCGTCGTTGGTGAACGAGGTGAACTGCAGCTCGGCCTCCTCGGCGGCGAGCTCGGCGACGGTGGGGAAGGGTTCGGCCATGCGCCCTTCCTACCGGTCGCCGTCCGGGGGTTCCTAGCGCGGGCCGCCGCGCAGCAGACCCGGCGGGAAGGCGTGCAGCGAGCGGGCGCCGTCGGCGGTGATCTCGAACAGCTCGCCGGTCTGCACCCCGGCCCGCAGGTCGGGCGTGACCACGTTGGGCTGGACGACGACGGTCATCCGCTCGGCCAGCGGTTCGGCGTGCACCCCGGTCGCCGGGCCGCGGTGGCTGAGCACCGGTGGGAGGTAGCCGCCGCCGAAGCCGTGCACGAGGTCGTCGAGCGTGGTGAAGCCGGCGCCGGGGACGACGTCGGCGGCCGCGAGCAGCTCCGCCGGCAGCACCCCGGGCCGCAGCCGGGCGGCGATCCCGGCCAGCGCCGCCTCGGCCACCTCGTGCAGCTCCCGGTACAGCGGCGTCGGGTCGGCCTCGACGGCGACCGTGCGCAGCAGCTGCCCCGGGTAGTCGCTGCCCCAGCTGGTGGACAGCTCGAAGAGCACGACCGACCCGGGCTCCAGCCGGCGGTCGGTCGGCCACTGCGCCGGCGCCGGGCGGTCGGGGTCGGCCATGGAGGTGGCCGCCACGTAGTGGATGTGGTTGGTCGCCCCGGTGCGCACGTAGGAGCTCTCGACGGCGGCGACCAGGTCGAGCTCGGTCGCGCCCGGGACGGCGGCGGCGACCAGGGCGGCCGCCGAGGCGTCGGTGAGCGCCGCCGCGTGCCGGAGCACCGCCAGCTCCTCGTCGCTCTTCACGCTGCGCAGCCGGGTGTGCTGGGCGTCCAGCGGCACGACGGCGCCGAGGCCGATCAGGGCGTCGTGCATGCGCACCGGCACCGGGCCGATCGTGCCGATCCGCCCGACCGGGCCGCCGGCCCGCAGCGCCGCGACCACGGTCTCCTCGGTGCGCTCGCCGACGCCGTCGACGTCGGCGTCCCGGGCCAGCCGGCGGGCGTTGGGCACGTGGTTCGGGAAGCCGACGAACAGCTGCGGCCGCCGGCCGGGCCGCAGGACGACGACGGCCTCCCGGGTGACCGGCCAGCCGGTCAGCCACGGGACGGCGCTGCCGAACCGGTTGGCGCCGTACACGACGACGGCGTCCAGGCCGAGCGCCACCGCGACCTCCTCGACCCGCCGGCGCCGGTCAGCGAGCTCGGCGTCGCTGAACGACGGCCCGCTCACCGCGCGATCCCGTCGAGGACCGCGGCGATGTTGCCCTGCAGGATCGCGTGCCGCTGCCGGTCGTCGAGGTCGGCCACGGCGGCCAGCGCGCGCACCGGTTCGGGCTCGCCCATGACGAACGGGTAGTCGCTGCCCAGCACCACCCGGTCGGCGCCGACGACGTCGACGAGGTGGCGCAGCGACCGCGGCGAGTGCAGGACGGTGTCGAAGTAGACCGAGCGCAGCCACTCGCCGGGGGAGCGGGTGAGGTGCTCGGCCGCCCCGCGCGCGCCGGTGGCGTAGGCGCGGTCCCACCGGCCCACCTGGTAGGGCGCGAACCCGCCGCCGTGCACCACGCACAGCCGCAGCCCCGGGTGGCGCTCCAGCACGCCGCCGAAGAGCAGGTGCCCCAGCGCGATCGTCGACTCGGCCGGGTTGCCGACCAGGTTGGCGAGCCCGTACCGGGACACGTTCCGCCCCGCCAGCGAGGCGTACGGGTGGACGACGAGCAGGCAGCGCAGCTCCTCGGCGCAGGCCCAGAACGGCTCGAGCGACGGGTCGTCGAGCTCGGCGCCGTCCACCGTCGTCGCGATCTCGGCGCCCACCATGCCGAGCGCCTTGACCGCGGTGAGCAGCTCCTCGGCGGCCCGTTCCGGCGCCTGCAGCGGCACGGTCGCCAGGGCCCGGAACCGGTCGGGCGCCTCGGCCACCGTGGCCGCCAGCCCCTCGTTGAACATCCGCGAGTACCGGGCGCCGACGTCGGCGTCGAGGGCGTAGGCGGTCAGGTCGATCCAGCTCGACAGCAGCTGCACGTCGACGCCGGTGGCGTCCATGGCCGCCAGCCGGCGGGGGAGGTCGAGCAGCCCCGGCACCATCGGCCGGGTGCGCACCCGCCCGGCGATGGTCGCCGCCCAGCGGCCGTCGGCCTGCGCCACCTCGATGCCGTGGCGCCCGCCCTCGGCGCGCAGGGTCTCCAGCACGCCGACCGGCACGCAGTGGGCGTGGACGTCGGTGGTCACAGCGCGGCGTCCCGCATCCGCGCGGCCAGCTCGTCGTCGGCCTCCAGGCGGTAGACCCCACCGGTGACCCGGTCGGTGACCCAGATGTCGAACCCCGCCCCGACGAAGACGTCGTTGATCTGCGGCGCCTGCTGGCCCGGCGGCGTGTCCGGCACCCAGTGCGCGACCTCGACCGGGTGCTCTGCGTCGGCGACGTCGTAGACCCGCAGGCCGGCGTTGAAGTACGTGCAGAACACCAGGGTGGCGCTGCGGTAGGTGCCCGGCCGGTTCTCGTGCAGGTTGTGCGGGCCGAAGCGCAGGCCGTGGTCGTAGAACTCGTCGGGCGGCGGCGGGCAGATCCCGACGACCCGGGGGGCGGTCGGGTCGGCGACGTCGACGATCCGCGCGTAGTGCGGCTCCCCGGTGCGGCCGTCGGTGACCACCTCGTCGGTGACCACCAGCAGGTCGCGGCCCGCCAGGGGCAGGCAGGTGTGGGTGTCCCCGCCCGGTTCCCAGTTGAGCGTCGCCAGCTGCTTGGGGTTGGACCGGTCGGCGATGTCGAGCACCACCAGGCCGGCGTCGCCGTAGCCGAGGTAGGCGCGGTCGCCGTCGACCAGCGCGTGGTGCGCGGCGTAGCGCTTCCCGGCCGGCCAGGTCGGCTCCTCGCCGTCCCGCTGCCCGGGCCACCACCAGCGGCCGGCCTCGACCGGGTTGCGCGGGTCGGCCAGGTCGACGACCACCCAGATGCGGTCGCCGAAGCCCTCGGGGATCGCGGAGACGTAGGCGTAGCGGCCGCCCTCCCAGACGATGCGGTGCACGCCCTTGCCGGTGGAGTCGAACCAGCCGACCTGCTGCGGGTCGAACGGGTCGGCCAGGTCGTAGACCGCCATGCCGGCGCTGTACGGGTCGCCGCCGCGGAACTGCTCGTGGTTGACCAGCAGCAGGCCGTCGGCCACCTGCACCTTGTGGGTGTGGCTGCCGTGCGGCGCCCGCCACTGCTTCACCAGCCGCAGCCGCGTCGGGTCGGAGGCGTCGAGCACGCTGGTGCCCATGCCGCTCGGGCCGAAGTGGCCGACGTAGACGGCGTCGCCCTCGCGCATGACCTGCATGCCGTCGCCGTAGCCGCCCAGAACGTCCTGCGCGACGGTGCGCAGGTGCAGTGCATCGGTCACAACGTGCCTCCCAGTCGGTCGGAGACCCAGTCGGCGACGGCCGGTCGCACGACGGGGGCCAGGTTGTTGCACGAGTGGTTGCCGTCCGGCTCCAGGCGCACGGTGCCGCGCTCGCCCAGCGCGGCGCCGATCCGGTGCGCGTGCCCGGCGCGGATGATCCGGTCCTGCTCGCCGTGCACGACCAGCACCGGCACCCGCAGGCGGTCGAGCGCACCGTCCAGCGTGACGTCGGCCAGCAGCGCGCGGGCCTGCTCCTCGTCGTCCGCGCCGACGAACTCGCGGAAGCCCTCCCGGGTCACCTCGGGCAGCTCGCCGAACGCGTGCAGGTCGTAGGGCCCGGCGATGTCGACGACGGCGCGCAGGCCGGGCAGCCGGGTCGCGTGCCGCAGCGCCAGGTAGCCGCCGAAGCTGGTGCCGACGACGGCGACCCGCCGGGTGTCCACCCCGCGGAACCCGGCGATCGCCTCGCCGACGCAGGCCACCGCCGTCCCGTAGAGCTCGTCGCGGAACGGTGCTGACAACGCGCCCTCGCCCTGCCCCGGCCCCTCCACCGACAGGGTGGCCACGCCGCGGCGCAGGAAGTACGGCTCGTAGGTGCTGAACTGCTCCTTGGTCGACTCCAGACCGGGCAGCAGCACCGCCAGGCCGGGAGAGCTCGCGCCGCGCGGCACGCGCAGGTAGCCGACGACCTCCCGGCCCTCGCCGTACGGCACCACCGTGCGGACGGCGGGCGGGTCGAGCAGCGGTGCCGCCTCCCGGTAGACCGCGGCCATGCGGGCCTGCAGCGCGGCGCGCCGCGGCCGGTCGTCGGTGAGCACGAACTGGGCGAACTGCAGGGTCAGCGCCGTCCGGCGCAGGTGCTCGGCGGCGGTCACCCGGTGCCCAGCGGCGAGGGCGGCGCGGCCGAGCTCCTCGTACCGGTCGGCGGCCTGCGTCCACGCCGGCGCCCAGTCGGCCCAGTCGTCGACGGCGGCGAGCGTGCGCCGCAGGTCGAAGAAGTCGATGCCGTTGGCCAGGAAGCGCGGGTACCAGTGGGCGACGACCGCCTCCACCTTGGCGTCGGTCATGCGCTGCCTCCGGCGAAGGTGTCGTGCAGGAGCGAGACCACCGACGCCGCCAGGAGAACCAGGACGACGCGCTGGAAGGTGCGGGGCGAGAGCCGGCGGGCGGCGGCCGACCCGAGCGGCAGGAACGGCAGGATCGGCAGCAGCGCGAGCAGGCTCTCGACCAGCCGGGACGGCGTGTAGAGGCCGACGGCGGCCAGGGTGACCGCCTGGACGGCGGCGAAGACGAAGAACAGCGACGACAGCGCGAAGACGTACGCGCGCGGCGGCAGGCCGAAGCCGTGCAGCCAGGTGGTGAGCAGCGGGCCGGAGATGCCGGTGGCGCCCTGCAGCCCGCCGGCCACCAGCCCCACCGGCGGGCTGGCCACCCGGGTCACCCGGGCCGGGATGGTGAAGCCGGGCCGCAGCAGGGCCACGGTGATGTAGCCGATGATGACCACGGCCAGGACGCCGGAGAGGATGCGCCCGTCCAGCGAGGTGAGCAGGAACGTGCCCGCGACCGCGCCGACCGTGCCGGCGACGAGCATGCCGGGCAGGTCGCGGGTGCGCCCCGCCTCGGCCCGGTGCGTCCACACCAGCCAGCCGTTGGCGACCACCCCGGGGATCGCCATGACCACCACCGCGTGCTCCACGCCGAGGAAGATCGCCATCACCGGGATGGCGATCTGGGGGAGACCGCCGCCGGTCGCGCCCTTGACGAACGCGCCGGCGGCGATCGCCACCACGATGACCGCGAGGTCGACAGCGCTCACGCAGTGCGGTGCAGGCGCGTGAGCACGAACTCCTTGTGACCCAGGACCTCCGCGGCGCACCAGCGGCCGCTGGCCGTCGCCACGACGACGTCCTCGGTGAGGTCGGCCGCCTGGTCCAGCGTCATGTCGGCGGTGATCAGCGGCGAGACGTCGAGGTCGACGTGCTCGCTCATCGTGCGCACCGTCTTCGGGTTCGCGGTCAGCTTGAGCACCGGGACGATCGGGTTGCCGATGATGTTGCCCTGGCCGGTGGTGAACAGGTGCAGCGCGGCGCCGCCGGCGGCGAAGAGGGTGACCGACTCGGCGGCCGCCGAGGAGGTGTCCATGAAGTGCAGGCCGCGGCGGGTGGGCGCCTCGGCCATCTCGAGGACGCCGTCGATCTTGGCCTGGCCGATCTTCTGGATGTTGCCGAGCGCCTTCTCCTCGATCGTCGTCAGCCCGCCGGCGATGTTGCCCTCGGTCGGCTGCGAGCCGAGCAGGTTCGCCTCCTGCTCGAGGATGATCCGCTGGTGCTCGTCGAAGAGGCGCTGGAACTTCTCCCGCTGCACCGGGTCGGTGATCCGGTCGGCCACGATGTGCTCGCCGCCGGTGAGCTCGGAGGTCTCGCCGAAGAAGAACGTGCCGCCGGCGCTGCTGAAGCGCTCGGCGAACCGGCCGATCGTGGGGTTGGAGCCCAGGCCCGAGGTGGTGTCGGACTCGCCGCACTTGGTGCTGATGACCAGGTCGGTCAGCGGGATCTCCTCCCGCTGCAGCGCGGTGGCGTCGTGCACCATCTGCACCGCCGCCCGGCTGGCCAGCTCGATGATCTTCAGGTCGCCGAGGCCCTCGATGGAGAAGGCCGCGACCGGCTTGCCGGTGGCGGCGATGCCGTCGGCCACCCGCTTGGTCCAGTTCGGCTCGATGCCGATGACCACGGCGGCGGCGACGTTCGGGTTCGCGCCGGTGCCGATGAGCGTGCGGAAGTGCAGGTCGAGGTCGGGGCCGAACTGCAGCCGCCCGTAGGGGTGGGGGAGGGCCGTGGTGCCCTGGACGACCTTCGCCACGGCCTCGGCGGCGGCGTTGGAGATGTCGTCGATCGGCAGGATGACCACGTGGTTGCGGCAGCCGACGCTGCCGTCGGCGCGGCGGTACCCGAGGAACGTACGTCCGGCGCTCATGCCCAGCGCTCTCCCTTGACGTTGTGGACGTGGACGTGCTCGCCGGCCCGGATGTCGCGGGTGGCCCGGCCGATCGAGATGCCGTACTTGACGACCTGCTCGCCGGCGGGGAGGTCGCGCAGCGCCACCTTGTGACCGAGCGGGACGGGGTCGAGGACGTCGAGCTGCAGGGGCTGGCCGTTGGACTGGATCTTCCCGGGCACGGCCTGCCCGGGGTCGATGTCCTGCACCGCGACGCCCACGACGTCGTCCGGTGCGTGGACCAAGAAGCTGTGCGCCATCGCGTTCCTCCCAGGCTGGCTCCGGTGCCGCGCAGGCTCATACAAACGTATGCGCAGCGATTGTCAAGGAGTCCGCACCATGGGCGCGAAACCGCGCGTGAACGGGCAGGCTTGACGTGCGCAAACGATTGGGCAACAGTGGCGCCGTCGTCGTCCCGGAGGTGGTGTGCGTGACATCCCGCACGGTCGCGGTGCTCGGCACGCGCTACGCCGACCTGGCGATCGAGGAGGAGGTCCTCGGGCCGCTCGGGGTCGACCTGGTGCTCGGCGACGGCGGCAGCGCCGCGGAGATCCTGGCCGTCGCCGCCACCGCCGAGGTGGTGCTCGCCGGGTCGCGGCCGCGCTTCGACGCCGCCGTCCTCGACGGGCTGCGCTGCCGCGGGATCGTGCGCTACGGCATCGGTGTCGACACCATCGACCTCGACGCGGCGCGGGACCGGGGGATCGCCGTCGGCCGGGTCGCCGACTACGGCACCGAGGCGGTCGCCGTGCACGCGGTGTCGGCGGCGATGGCGCTGTTCCGCCGGCTGCCCGACGCCGACCGCACGGTGCGTGCCGGCGGCTGGGGCGTGGCCGGGCTGCGCCCGCTGCACCTGCCGAGCGCCTCCACCGCCGGTGTCGTCGGGTACGGGCGGATCGGCCGCCAGGCGGCCGGCTACCTGCGCGCGCTCGGCTTCGCCGTGGTCGCCCACGACGAGTACGTCGACGTCCCGCCGGGGGACGGCGTGGCGTCGGTGCCGCTCGAGGAGCTGCTGGCCACCAGCGACGTCGTCACGCTGCACGCGCCCGGCGATCCGTCGGGGCGGCCGCTGCTGGGGCCGGCCGAGCTGGCCGAGATGAAGCCCGGCAGCGTGCTGGTCAACACCGCCCGCGGATCGCTGGTCGACCTGCCGGCGCTGCTCGAGGGGCTGGCCGCCGGCCGTCCCGGGTGGGCCGCGCTCGACGTCTACCCGTCCGAGCCGGTCGACGCCGCGGTGTTCGACCCGGTCGCCGAGCGGGTGCTGCTGACCCCGCACATGGCCTGGTACACCGACGAGTCGGAGGCCGACATGCGCCGCAAGGCCGCCGACGAGGCCGCCCGGCTGCTGCGCGGCGAGCCGCTGCGCGATCCCGTCGTCGAGGGAGGGGTGCGGGCATGAGGTACGACCTGGCCGACATGACGAGCCCGGAGGCGGCCGAGGCCGTCGCCCGCTCGCGCACCGCCGTCCTGCCGATCGGCAGCATCGAGCAGCACGGGCCGCACCTGCCCAACGGCACCGACACCTTCGCCGCGGAGCTGGTCGCCCGGGAGGTGGCCGACCGGCTCGACGCCGTCTACGCGCCGTTCGGGCCGTACGGGGTGACGCCGATCCACGCCGGGCACCCCGGCACGGTCACGCTGCGGCGGGAGACCTTCGAGGCGCTGCTCACCGACATCTGCACCGAGCTGATCCGCATGGGCGTGCAGACGTTCGTGCTGGTCAACTGGCACGAGGGCAACATCGCGTCGATGAACGCGGTCGCCACCGACCTGCAGGACCGCTTCGACTGCACGTTCGTCGCCGCGCAGGCCTGCTACGTCGCGCAGCGGCTCTACCGCGACGAGGGCGGCGAGCTGACCCACGGCGGCGGCATCGAGACCCTCGCCGTGCTGGCCCACGACCCGGCGCTGGTGAAGGCCGAGCGGGCCGGCGAGCCGACCCGCCCGCCGGGCGCGCTGGAGATGGACGCCATGCGCCGCTCGCACGAGGTCTACGGCTTCATCACCGACGTCTCGGAGCTCGCCTCCGACGGCTGGTACGGCAACCCGCGGTGGGCCACGCCCGACCGGGCGGCCACGTTCACGAAGGTCGTCGCCGACGGGGTGCTGGAGCTCCTCGACGTCGTCCTGAAAGCCCGCGACATCCGATCCGACGGAAGGCAGGATTCGTGACCCAGGACAGCTCCTCCACGGACAAGGTGCGACTGGCATCGGTCGGGCTCGGCCGCTGGGCCCGCGTGCTGGCCCGCGGCATCCAGCGCGGCGACGCCGTCGAGATCTACAGCTGCTTCAGCCGCGACGAGGCGAAGCGGACGGCGTTCCAGGAGGAGTTCGGCGTCCCGAACACGGCGTCGTCCTACGAGGAGCTGCTGGCCGACCCGGGGGTCGAGGGTGTGCTCGTGACGACGCCGAACGACACGCACATGGACGTGATCATCCAGGCGCTGGAGGCGGGCAAGGCGGTCTACACCGACAAGCCGATCGCGCACACGCTGGAGGACGCCAACCGGATCGCCGCCGCGGTCGCCGACACCGGGCAGGTGTTCGCCGTCGGGCACAGCTCGCGCCGGCTGTCGGGCCACCGGGAGATGAAGCGCTGGCTCGACGACGGCCGGATCGGGCAGATCTCGCTGGCCGAGGCGAACTTCTCCAACGAGCGCGGTCTCGAGCTCACCCCGCAGACCTGGCGCTACTACGCCGACAAGAGCCCGGGCGGGGCGTTCATCCAGCTGGGCGTGCACCACGCCGACACGCTGCAGTTCCTGCTCGGCCCGGTGAAGAGCGTGACCGCGCACGCGCGCAAGCTCTACACGAAGTCCGAGGTGCCCGACGCGGTCATGGCGATCCTCGAGTTCGAGAGCGGCCCGCTGGGCTACATCGGCACCGGCTGGGCGTCGCCGGGCGTCTACACGATGAAGCTGCTCGGCACGAAGGCCAACCTGATGTACGACCTCGACTTCACGCACTGGGACGAGTCGCACCTGGCCGACGACTGGTCGTCGCTGAAGTCCCAGTTCTACGGGGAGTCCGAGCGGCAGAAGGTCGAGCTGCCGCGCACCGACATGTTCCGCGAGCAGCTGGAGGAGTTCGGGCTGGCGATCCGCGGGCAGGCGACCGTCGAGGTCGGCGCGGTGGAGGCGGTGCGCGCGCTGGGCGTCGTCCGGGCGGTGCTCGAGTCCTCCAAGCGCAACGGCGAGGCGGTGCTCGTGCAGGAGGTCATCGAGAAGGTCGGCGTCGAGGGTTCGTAGGGATCCCGCCCATGCCCGTCGTCCGGGCCGGGCAGCTGGACTTCGTCCCGCTGCCCGGTCGCACGTCCGCCGACCCGCTGCCGGCCGGCCTCGCCGTCGGCGCGAGCGCCCGCGTGGTGCGGATCGCGCCCGGCCCGCGCACGCCGCACGTCCACCCGCACAGCGCCGAGCTCGTCTACGTCGTCTCCGGCACCGGCACGGCGTGGGAGGACGACGTCCCCTCCGCCGTCGGCGCCGGTGACCTGGTCGTCCTCCCGCCGGGGGTGCCGCACGCGACGGTCGCGTCGGGGACGTCGGACCTCGTCCTGGTCTGCTTCTTCCCGCACCCCGACCTGCGCGCCAACCTCCAGGAGCTCCCCGGCCCGGAGCGCACCGCCCTCTGAGATCTCTTCCGACGGAAGAGCCCCCGGACAGCACTCGGCGCCGCCGGTGATGTGCGCCGATGGCGCGTTCCGGCGGGAGAACGCGCCAGATCTGCACATCGCGGCCGCATGGAGTGGGGGGGGGGGGGGGGGGGGGGGGCGGGGGGCCCCCCCCCCCCCCCCCCCACCCCCCCCCCCCCCCCCCCCCCCCCCCCCCCCCCCCCCCCCCCCCCCCCCCCCCCCCCCCCCCCCCCCCCCACCCCC